>JBKJXU010000308.1:0-4442 GCA_046716145.1 Actinomycetota bacterium | reverse complement strand
GGCAAGGCCCTCCTGCGGGACCCACGAGAGATCCGTGCCTACCTCGCACTCGCCGTGCGCTGGCGCATCATCAGCGCTGACCGCGTGCTCAGGGCGACCAGGGCAAGGGGGCGGGGGATCTGACGAGGTCACATCCGCCAGCGGACGAGGAGGTGGGTGGGCGGCGATCAGACCTCGCGATCCTCGCTCGCGGGAGCGCGCTCGCGTTGGGAGGCATGCTGATCGGCGCAGCAGGCGGCTTGGCGCTGCTGGTCGTACTCGCTCGAGCGCTCGGCGCCGCCGCAACCGGTTTGTTCTTCGTGAGCGTGGCGATCTTCTCGATCCTCACGAATGCCTGCGAGCTCGGCGCGGACACCGGTCTCGTGCGGGCGGTCTCTCGCGACCGAGCCATCGGGCAGGTCGAGCGCATCCGTCCCACGCTGATCGCGGCCCTCACGCCGGTAGGTGCCGTCGCCCTGGTCGTCGCCGCCGCGGCGGTCGTCTTCGCTCCGAACCTGGCCCGGCACCTGGCTGACGAAGGCGGGGAGCAGGTTGCGGTCGGCTACCTTCGAGGGACAGCGATCTTCATCCCGGCGGCGGCCGTGATGTCCGTCGCGATCGCCGCGACGCGAGGCTTCGATCGCATACTCCCGTTCGTCGCGATCCAGAACGTGCTCGTGGCCCTCTCGCGCCCGCTCCTCGTCCTCGGTGCGTTGGCCATGGGTCTCGGGTCGCTGGCGGTCGCGGTGGCGTGGGGTCTGCCGCTCGCGGTGGGGTGTTCGGCGGCGTGCATCGTCCTGGTCCGCCTCGCACGTCGTGCGACCGCCCGATCCCGCGTGCATGGGGCCCCTCCACCGCGCGCCAGAGATGTCGCATCCGGGTTCTGGCGGTTCTCGGCGCCCCGCGGCCTGGCTGGCCTCCTTCAGATCGGGATGGTGTGGATCGACATCGTGCTCCTCGGTTTGCTTCGCCCGGATGCCGAGGTGGGCGTGTACGCGATCGTGAGCAGAACCGTGGTGGCCGGCACGCTCGTCCTGCAGGCGGTACGGATCGCGATCGCGCCACGGATCGGTCGCCATCTTGCCATCGGCGATCGCCGCGCCGCCCAGCTGGTGCTGTCCGCTGCGACCACCTGGCAGATGGCGGTCTCGTGGCCGATCTTGTTGTGCCTCGCCGTGTTCGCATCGACCGTACTGGGGGTATACGGACCCGGGTTCGAGGTGGGTGAGTCGTCCCTCGCGGAGCTCGCGCTCGCGATGCTGATCGATACCGGGACCGGCAACGTAAGCACCGTGCTCCTGATGGGGGGGAAGAGCTCGTGGAACCTGGCGAACACGGCGGCGGCCGTCACCCTGAACGTGGCGCTGAGCCTCGTGTTGATCCCGAGGTTCGGGATCCTGGGCGCGGCGTACGCCTGGGCGCTCAGCATCGTCGTCGAGAACGCCGCCGCATGCGTAGAGGTCGAGATCCTGCTCCACCTCCGAACGTTCTCCTCCTCGAGTGCGTTCGTCGGGGCGACGTCGCTCGTGTGCATCGGCGGGGTCGGGCTCGCCACGAGGGCGCTCGGTGGCACCTCCTTGGCTGCCACGCTGGGCGCCGTGCTGATCGGAGGGGGCGCGTACGTCCTCGCCCTTTGGCGGCGCCGCACCCGCCTGCTCCTCCCAGACTTCCGCGAGGTCCTAGGTGGCGGCGCGCAGATCGAACCCTAGAACTCGAGGGAGGGGGCGCCGTTCGTCACTCGCTCACCGTCGGGTCTCGGAGGCATCGAACGGCGAACCCGGAGACGGCCTCGATCGTCGCCTCCTGGATCTCGACGGACTCGAACCCGGCAACGGGACCCTGCGGCAACACGCGGAGCTCGTAGCGAGCGCGCTGGGACTCCGGCAAGCTGGCGAGCATCACCTCGATCTCGGCCTCCATCCGCGGCGTGAGCCGATGGTCGTCCTGACCGAACAGGAATAGGAGTCGGCCGTGCTCGAGGGTCCCGGTGAACCACCCGCGCACGGCGCTGCCCGTAGAGCCCTCCATGGCTCGCAGACGCGAGAGCACGACACTTCGCAGAACGCGGTTGGATCGAACAACCCGAGCGATCGATGAACGCTTCGCCTTCGCGAGGCGGGCCTTCGTCGGTCGGGCCTTCACGAGCGGTGGCAGGATCCCCACGACACCGGCCACGTCATCGCGCTCGGCCGCGATCGCCATCGCGACGCGAGCCCCCAGGCAATTCCCGGCGATAGCCACGCGGTCAACCCCGGTGAGCCGGAGCCCCGCGTCGAGGACCGCTCGCGCTTGCGCAAGGCACAGCGCTTCGTGTTCGGCCCGGAACTCTCGCACGGTGCCGGTGCTGTCGCCGATCCCTACGTAGTCCATCCGCAGGGTGGCCATGCCTCCGGCGGCGATCCGCCGCGCCGTCCTCGTCCACATCTGGTACCGGTGGCTCCTCGGTGCCCCGAAACCGCAAAGGAGCAACGCTAGCCCAACCGGCTGAGTGTCCGGGAGGGTGAGCACCGCCGCCAGGTACTCGCCCTCGTGGGGAACGAAGATGGCGTGCTCTCTCATCGCCCCTCCGGTTGCATCACTCAGATCCCGTCACCGAGCGAGTGAGCCACGCCGCGGTGCTCGAAGCGACCGTCGCCGTGAGGTCGAACTGCGTGTCCACCTTCACGACGCCCCCGCCGGCGTCGCCGTCCTTGAAGTGGAACCGCCCGAACTCCGCCGCGAGGTCATCGGAGCAGACCTCGACGTCGACCTGTGCGCCGAGTGAGCGCAAGCGGTCTGCCAACTTCACAGAAGCACGTGCGGGCTTGGTCCCGCGCGCGATCGCGAGCAGTAGGGCCGAGCCGGAGAAGCTCTTCACCTGAGCGAAGAGGTCGAAGCCAGCGATCTCGTCGTAGGCCTCTTTCGTGAGAAGGAACCCTTTGATGTCCGCACGTCCGGACGTCTCCAGGTCCACCAGCAGCTGCTCCACTCCTCCCCCCTCGACGGTCCCCGCCCATTCCGCGAAGAGACGGCTCCAGAGGAAGTTCCGCATGTACTGCGTTCCGTTCGTCACCGGCTCCCACATCGCGAGGTACGGCAGGCGCTCGCTGTCCGCCACGGCGGCAGCGACCAGACCACCGAAGAGCGCACCCATCGTTCCGACCGCCCGAACGCCCTCCTCGGCCGAGAGGAGGTGCACGGCATCGACGGCGTCTCTGAGATGCGATGTGAGCGAGATCGCCTCTCCCCCCCACTGGGCGTCCCCGTAACCTTGACCGTGGAACCGAAGGACGGGGAACCCGGCCGCTGCCACCGTCCTGGCGACGACGACATCGAATCGGGACAGGTGGAAGAACTCCGAACCGAATGAATGGCAGAGGACGAAACCGACGGGCCTCGGATCAGCGAGGGGCGTCGAGAGCACAGCGACCGTCCCAGAGCCGCCGAGTACTGGCTCGAGGAACCGTTCGCGGATCCCAGCCGCCGGGTCGTCGTAGGAACCGAGCGACGCGAGCAGGGCGTCGTCGATGACCATCATGCGAACCCGGGGTGAGGTGACAACGCCAACGGCTCGCGCATCAAGGCCTCGCAGAGGCGACGCCGGGCGCCCCGCCGTCCACCCGCTCCGCCACGAACCGGGCGATGTCGCGGACCGTCCGGAAGTTCTCCGGCTCCATGTCGAAGTGCCCGAGAGCCAGGTCGAACTCGTCCTCGAGGAACGCGACGAGTCGCTGGAGGCCGAGAGAGTCCACGAGGCCCTCGAGGAGCGGGGTGTCGGATCTCAGCTGGAAGCTGGAGTCGGTCAGGAGCTCTTCGGAGATGTACTCCTGTATCACCGACTCGATGTCGTCCGTCACCGCTCCTCCTCTCGCACGACCGACCGCCCTTCCCCGACTGGCGGCGGAGGCCGCTGGGAGTAGCTCTCGACGCCGACCGGAACTCCTTCGTGCTTCCACGCCCAAGGGGCGAGCGCAGGGCACTCGACACGCGCACGCATATGTAGCCTGACGAGGATGCACGAGCTCGACCGTCAACCGCATCGTCCATTCGGCCTAGGCCTAGCTACCCTGGACTCGCCTCGACCGTGGCGTATACGGTCTTCAACGCTCCGACCTCCCATCCGCACCGATGGAGATCCGTCCTCGGAGCGGCACCCCCGAGCTTCGAGGAGCGGATGAGCCGGATGATCTTTGCGAGAAGGACGCAGGCGGATCCTGCCGGAAGCGGCGATGCCCGCAGGCTCCGAGTGCTTCTCGTCGGCTCCTCGGGCGGCCACCTCCTTCAGCTCTACCGCCTCCGGCCCTGGTGGGAGAGGCAGGAGCGAGCGTGGGTCACGTTCGACATGACCGATAGTCGTTCGCTGCTCGCTGGCGAACGCGTGATCTGGGCGCACCACCCGACGACCCGCAACGTGCGCAACGCGGTGAGGAACCTTCGCCTCGCGCTGCGGGTGATCCACCGCTATCGCCCCGACGTCGTCGTGT
>JBKJXU010000307.1:0-3150 GCA_046716145.1 Actinomycetota bacterium | reverse complement strand
GCACCGGATCATCCCGGGGTTCATGGCCCAGGGCGGCGGTCCCACGGGGACCAGCGGCGGAGGCCCCGGGTACCAGTTCGGCGATGAGATCGATCCCAAGCGGCTGTTCGACGAGAAGGGGCAACTGGCGATGGCGAACTCCGGCCCGGGGACGAACGGCAGCCAGTTCTTCATCACCTTCGGTGGTGCCGAGGCGGCCGGGCACCTGAACGGTCTGCACACGATCTTCGGGCAGGTCACCTCCGGACTGGAGGTGCTCGACCTCATCGCGGCGGCGAGCACCGGCGATCAGGCAGGCACCCCTGCGGAGGCGGTCTACATCGAGTCGGTCACGATCGCCGAAACGCCCGGTCCCGATCCCTCACCTTCCGGCTGAGTCTCGAGCCACGCGTCGATCCCGGCGAAGAGCGCCGCCTTCGTCGCATCGTCGGCGAACGACGCGCGGACGCCGTCGCGGGCGATCGCCGCGAGCGTTTCGTCGTCGAACGCCCACGCGTCTCTCGCGGCCGCGTACACATCGCTCAGCCACGCCCCGAACATCGATGGATCATCGGAGTTGAGCGTGACCGTGACCCCCGCGTCGCGCAGCGTGCGGAACGGGTGTTCCTCGAGCGTCGCGAACACCCCGGTGGCCACGTTCGAGAGGGGCGAGACCTCGAGCGGGATGCCCGAGGCGGCGAGGTGCTCCATCAACCGGGGGTCGGCCGCCGCGGCGACCCCGTGCCCGATCCGGTCCGGGTCGTAATGCTCCAGGGTTTCCCAGACGTTCCTGGGTCCGGCCCACTCACCGGCGTGCGGCACGCTGCCGAGCCCCGCATCCTTCGCCCGGCGGAACATCGGTCCGAACGGGGCCACCGGCGCGCGCTCGCTCCCGGCGGCGTTCAGCGCGACGACGCCTTTCCCGGCGAACGCCAAGGCGACCTCGAGCGTTCGCTCGGCTTCTTCGGGGCCGAGGTCGCGCACGATGTCGGGGCTGAGCCCGACCGTGACCCCGGTGGCGCGCTGACCTTCTACCAGACCGTCCAGCAGCGCCTCGATCGGTCCGAACCAGTCCCCGCTCAGGCGCGCCGCGTGGTTCGCCGGGCTGAAGACGGCCTCCGCGTAGCGGACCCCGGTGGCCGCCAGGTCCTCACAGAACTCCTCGCCCATCCTGCGGAAGTCATCCAGTTCGGTCAGGAGCCGGCACATCTCGACGTAGTTGTCGATGAAGTCCAAGGATCCGTCGAAACGCCACCCGTCATCGGCGTTCAGCCCGTGCGGGAGCGTCCCGCTGCCGCGCTCGGCCCACTCGCGGAGCGTCGAGGCGCGGAGCGACCCCTCGATATGGATGTGCAGCTCGGCTTTGGGCAACGTGCGGAGGTCGCGCATCTCCCGATGGTAACGGCGGTGCTCGACGTGCACAGGGGTAGGCTCCCACGGTGGCGCGCTACACCTACGGCGACTCCGACCTCGCGGCCGATCGGCTCGCGCTCGTGGCATCGGTGTTCGAGCCGGCCAGCCGCGCGTTCCTGGCGGCAGCGGCGCCATACGGGCCCGAGCTCGCGATGGATCTCGGGTGTGGTCCCGGTCACACCACCCGGATGCTGCATGCGCAGACCGGAGCACGCCGGACGGTGGGCCTCGACGGCTCGGTGGCCCACGTCGAGCGCGGCTGGATCGGCAGCCCTGCGAGCGTCTCGTTCGCGGTGCACGACGTGACGGTCGTGCCGCTTCCCGGCGCGCCTGCCGACGTGATCTACGCCCGGCTCCTGCTGGCGCACCTCGATGCGGCCGCCGCTGTCGTGCACGCATGGTCAACCCAACTGATGGATGCGGGCGTGCTCCTCCTGGACGACCTCGAGGACATCGGTACCGACGACGAGGTGTTCCGCACCTACCTCGACGAGGTCGCTCTCGCGGTGGTGCGACGCGCGGGTGGTGCGCTCTTGGTCGGTCCCGCGCTGCACACGATGGACGATCCACCGGGCACCTCGCGCACGCATGACGACGTCGTGACCTTCACCCCACAGGCGAAGGTCACCGCCCGGATCTTCGCGATGAACCTGGCGGTCCTGACCGAGCGGGGCGAGATCCCGCCACGCCCGGACCTGGCGGCGGCGCTGGAGGCGATCGCCCAGGGGAGGACCGTGGCTTCGCCGCCAGCGTGGAGCATGCGCCAGGTGGCCTTCATCCGAGGCTGCGTGGGTCCGCCGCGGGTAAAGTAGGGTGCCTGACCAGTGGAGGAACCGTGTCGGACCCCTCGATAGCCAAAGAAGAACTGCTTCGTCAGCTGCTTCCGACGGTTGAGACGGCGTTGAACCGTCACCAGACCGCGGCCGTCGAGTGGTTCCCCCACGACTACGTCCCGTACGAGCGCGGCCGCAACTACATCGAGGAGCCGTGGATCCCCTCCGACAGCGACCTCCCCGATATGGCCAAGACCGCGCTCGAGGTCAACCTGCTCACCGAGGACAACCTCCCCTACTACCAATTGGCTCTGTGGAGGACGTTCGGGAACGATGAGGCCTGGGGCGACTGGGTGCGGCAGTGGACGGCCGAAGAGGGCCGCCACGCCATCGCGATCCGCGACTACCTGACGGTCACGCGCGGCTTGGATCCCGCGGTCCTCGATCGCGGACGGATGGATATGGCCTTGCGCGGTTGGTACCCGAACTTCGCCGAGATCGGACCGGTCGACGGTGTCGTGTTCACGACGATCCAAGAGCTGGCGACCCGGATCTCGCACCGCAACACGGGGATGATCACCGACGACCCGGGGGCCGAGCGTCTGTGCGCACGGATCGCCACGGACGAGAACCTGCACTACTTGTTCTACCGCGACCTCGCCGCCGCGACCATCCAGGTCGATCCCTCCGCCGTGATGCTGGCCATCAAGCGCCAGGTGACGAATTTCCAGATGCCCGGTGTTGACATGCCCGGTTTCGCCGACAAGGCGAAGCAGATGGCGCGCGCCGGCGTCTACAACGTGCGGATCCACGTCGAGCAGGTCCTGCGGCCGATCCTGGAGAAGCATTGGCGCCTGGGCGAGATCGAGGGGTTGACCGACGAAGCGAAGCAGGCGCGCGAGGACGTCTTCCACCACCTGGATCGGCTCGAGCGGATCGCGACACGCCTCGGAGAGTCACTCGGGCCGGTCCGCGTCGACATCTC
>JBKJXU010000306.1:0-6663 GCA_046716145.1 Actinomycetota bacterium | reverse complement strand
GGCCACCACCGCCGAGAGCGGCATGATCCCGCCCCCCAGCGCCTTGCCGAGGATGAAGATGTCGGGCACCACGCCCTCGTGATCGACGGCGAACGTCGTGCCGGCGCGCCCCAGACCCGACTGGATCTCGTCGGCCATCAGCAGCACGTTGCGTTCGGTGCAGATCTCGCGCACCGCGCGCAGGTAGCCCTCGGGCGGGATCACCACGCCGGCCTCGCCCTGGATCGGCTCGACCAGGAACGCGACGGTATCGTCGTCGATCGCATCGCGGAGCGCGTCGGCGTCGCCGAAGGGCACCGAGACGAACCCGGGCGTGAACGGACCGAACCCGGCCTGCGCGCTGGGGTCATCGGAGAACGAGATGATCGTCACGGTGCGGCCGTGGAAGTTGCCGACGTCCACGATGATCTTTGCGCGGTCGGGCGCCACGCCCTTGACGTCGTACCCCCAGCGGCGCGCGGTCTTGATCGCGGTCTCCACCGCCTCCGCGCCGCTGTTCATCGCCAGGACCATCTCCTTGCCGCAGAGCGCGGCGAGTCCTTCGCAGAACGGACCGAACAGGTCGTTGTGGAACGCGCGCGAGGTGAGCGTCACCTTGTCGAGCTGCGCCTTCGCAGCGGCGATCAGGCGCGGGTGCCGGTGCCCGAAGTTGAGCGCCGAGTACGCGGCCAGCATGTCGAGGTAGCGGTTGCCCTCGACGTCGGTGACCCATGCACCGTCAGCCTCGGCGATGACCACCGGGAGCGGGTGGTAGTTGTGCGCGGCGTGGCGATCGACGAGCCCGAGGAGCTCCTGGGTGCGCGCGGGTATGACCTGCTCGCTGCTCATACCGAACCCCCCTGGGCCATGTCACGGCCGCCCATGCTACGGGCGGATCCAGACCGGTGTACCCATCGCGACGTCCGCGAGCCTCGCCATCTGCGGGTTGTACACGCGAACGCACCCGTGGGAGACGTCGCGGCCTCGGTTCGTGGGGTCGCCGGTGCCGTGGATCGCCATGCGGCCGCCCCCCACCCAGTCGGTGATCACCTCGGAGAAACCCGAGAGGCCGAGGGCGCCGACGCCGTAGACCCCCGGCGGGTCGAAACGCAGGCGCGCCCATACGAAGAAGCGCCCGGGCGTGGTCGGGAACGTCGAGGTACCGATCCCGATCCGGAAGCGTTGCACGACCTCGCCACCGCGGATCCGCCGAAGCAGGTGCTCCGAGAGGTCGACGACGATGCGATCGTGCACGGTTCGGACCTGGACGTCCTCCGCACGCAGCCACCCCGTGGACCCGTTCGGCCGGACAGGGAGCCGGACGCGGAGCCAGCGGTCCCCTTCCACACGGCGTCGCTCGACGACCGGAAGGGCAATCGCTTGGGACCAGTCGTTCAGGGAGGCCAGCTCTTGAGGAGCCCCTGTCGCGGGCCTGGTGTAGACGAGGAACGTGTTTGCCGACGTCCGAGCCACGCGGACCGGCGGCGGTGCGTCGGGTTCGGGCGTCGGCGCAGACGAGGGCGTGGACGTGGGGATCGGCGTCGGCTCGGCGGCGGCCGTGACGCCGACCGGCACCGTGGACCGGCACCCGGCAAGGATCAGGGTGGCAGCGGCCAGCCACGCATACGTACGCAAACGCATCTATCCATGGTGATCGGTCCGATGCCTGGGCGCCACGGCCGGTAGATATCCCACGCTTCTAACAGTCAAGCGGCTACGTGCTCGGAAGCAGACCAGGCGACCTCCTCACGGTAGAGCTCGCCGTGTTCGAGGCACCCATGCAGGATCCCCACGAGCCGGTTCGCTAGGGCGCGGAGCGCCTGGTTGTGGGTCTTGCCATGTTCGCGCTTCGAATCGTAGAAGCGTCTGGCCCCCGGAGACTTCGTCAGGGCCGCGAACGCCCAGAGATAGCACGCATCATAGAGCCGCTCGTTGCGGGCGAACCGGGCAAGCACCACCCTGTGGGTTCCGGATGCCTTGGTGATCGGGGAGGTTCCGGCATAGTTGCGCCGTGCTCTAGCATCGACGTAGCGGGTCGGATCGTCTCCGAACTCGCCGAGCACCCGGGCGCCGAGGGTGGATCCGAGTCCTGGCTGACTGCAGATGATCTCGGCGTCCGGGTGTTTCTCAAAAGCCTGATGCAGGTCCTGCTCCAGCCCGGCGATCTGCACGTTCAGCCCCGCGATCAGCCCAACCAGCGATGAGGTGATCACGCCGTAGGTCTCCTCCAGGCTCCCGGAGACCCGCAGCTGCTCGGAGCGAAGCGCGGCCTGGATCTGGACCGTTCGCGCCTCGACGTTTCGCTGCCGCCCCGCCCGGCGAAGCGCCGCTGCGATCTTGGAGCG
Source organism: Actinomycetota bacterium (assembly GCA_046716145.1). Classification (GTDB taxonomy): domain Bacteria; phylum Actinomycetota; class UBA4738; order UBA4738; family HRBIN12; genus AC-51. The sequence continues at coordinate 4,339 of JBKJXU010000306.1, read as the reverse complement.
CGACAGGCGCCGCCCGAGCTCAGGCCTCGGGGCCAAGGTGAGCACCGCGACCGCATCCGATGAGGCCAGCTCGGTGCCGAAGGCCTCGAGGGCCGCCGGGTAGAACTCGCGCAGCGCCGAGCGCAGGCGGTTCACGTGGCGCTGGCGCTCCCAGATGAAACTCTGGTGGGTGCGGGCCAACAACTTGACCCCCTCGGCCAGCTCGGAGTCCCCTGCCACCGTGCGGTGGTTGTGCCGATCGGTGCGCACGATGTCGGCGAGCACCTTCGCGTCCCCAGGGTCGGACTTCGCACCCGAGGTCGTGTGCCGATCGCGGTAGCGGTTGACCGACAGCGGGTTGATCGCGAACACCCCGTAGCCGGCGGCCACCAAAGCGCCCACGAGCAGACCTCGGTCGATCTCGATGCCAACGATCACCTTGGAAGGCTCATCGGCGTGCTCGGCGATCGTCGCGTGGAGCGTCGCCACCCCCTCGATGCCTTCGGCCACCCGCACTTTGGCGAGCACCGTGCCTTCCTGGTCGACCACGCACACGTCGTGGTGGCGTTCGGACCAGTCGATCCCAACGAAGATCACCTGCCCCTCCCTTCTGTTCGTTCCACTTCGAGCCTGGAGGAGTGCACGGCGGCCTAATGGATCGGTGCTCTTCGGCACGACATCCCACGAGCCGTTGGCTCCTCACCGACCGGCGGGGACACGCTCTACCGATAGGGCTCCGCGGCCCTGGCTCTACCAGTGTTCACCTGCCGGCGGCTCGGAGAGCAGTCTGCATGACTTGGCCGCTCCGGCGCCATTAGGCTCTGCGTTCGTGCAGGGCATCTCGGAGCGCACGTGGTGGTCGCGGCCGGGCCTCGAGGTCCGCGACGGGCGGCTGCTCGTGGCCGGACGTGACGCCGAGGGGCTCGCGCGCGAGCACGGGACACCGCTGTTCGTCTACGACCTCGAGCGCATCGCCGAACAGGCGTCGGCGCTGCGGGACGCGCTCGCCGAGCCCGGTCTGCGTAGCATCGTTCGCTTGGCGCTCAAGGCCCAGCGTGAGCCGGCGGTGCTGGCGTTCCTACGGGAGCGGTGTCCCTGGGTAGGGATCGACGTCTGCTCGCCGGGCGAGGTGCGCTGGTCCCTCGCGCACGGGTGGGCGGCCTCGGAGATCTCCTACACCGGGACGAACGTCTCCGAACGCGATCTCGACGTGATCCTCGAGGCCGGCGTGCATCTCAATGCGGACCTCCTCTCTCAACTCGAGCGCGTGGGGCGCCGGGCGCCGGGCTCGACCGTCGGGCTCCGCGTGAACCCGCGCGTCGGCGCCTCCTACCAGGGAGCGAGCGAGACGAAGTACGCGGGTGGGCGTCCCACGAAGTTCGGCCTGTTCGCCGAACAGCTGCCCCAGGCGCTCGATGTGGCCGCCCGCCACGGCCTCACGATCGACACCGTCCACGTGCATGCGGGTGACGGTTACCTCACGGCCGGGCTCCCCGATCTGGAGGAAACGGTCCGTAGGGTCGCCGATATGGTCCGGGTGCTACGCGACGCCGGCTGCCCGATCAGCGAGGTGAACACCGGCGGCGGGCTCGGCGTGCCCGTCGCTCCCGGGGATGAACCGCTCGACCTGCGCCGCTGGGCCGCGATCGTGGCCGAGCACCTCGGGCCGCTGGACGTCGCCGTCGGCACGGAGCCGGGCGACTTCCTCGTGAAGGAGTCGGGCGTACTCCTCGCCGAGGTGGTGAGCACCGAGGAGCGCGACGGCGTCCGGTTCGTGGGGCTCGACGCCGGGTGGAACCAGGCGGGCGAGCGGTTCGTGTACGGCGAACGGCTCGAGATCGTCGTGTGTTCGGCTGCCGACGCGGGCGACCTGCTGCCGACCACGGTGGCCGGCAACATCAACGAGGGCGACGACCTGTTCGCCGAAGATCAGCTCCTGCCCCAGGTGGCTGAGGGAGACGTCCTCGCGATACTCGGCGTCGGGAGCTACAACGCGAGCATGGCCTCGGAACATTGCCTGCGGCCGCCCGCGGCCTCGGTGGCGTTCCAAGGACGGACGCCGTGACCGATCTGCCCGTCGCGCACCCGTGGTTCCACGCCGAAGACGCCGGCGAGGGCATCACACGCTTCTGGGAGCCATACATCGATGACCTGCTGCGGTCCAACGTCTGGCATCTCCCGGGCCGCGACGCCGACCTCGTGGTGGACTTCGCCAACGGCGTGGGACCGCTGAAGCCCGTGGTGGATGCCCTCAGCATGGGCAAGCCGGTGATCGCCGTCGCGACACACGGGCACTTCGATCACGTCGGTGGCCTCCGAGAGTTCGACGATCGCCGGGTGCATCGCGACGACCACGAGATGACCCGCGCGCCGTTCCCGCTCCGGCTGCGTCGTGAAGATCTGCCGCCTGAGACCGAAGAGATGTACGCCTACTACGGGTACCCGATGCCCGATCTCCTGGTGCGGGCCGTGCCGTCGGCGGACTTCGATCTGACCGGGTGGGTCAGTCCCGGGGCCGAGCCGACCCTCCTGCTGGATGAGGGCGACGTGGTGGACCTGGGCGACCGGCGCTTCACCGTGCTGCACACGCCCGGTCATACCTCGGGCTCGGCGTGCCTGTTCGAGGGATCGACCGGCATCCTGTTCAGCGGTGACGCGATGTACGTCGACGCGAAGCTCAGCTGGGATGACGAAGAGGAGCTGGCGGTTTCACTCGGCCGTCTCCGTGATCTGGCGCCTGAGGTGTCACATGTGTACGCCGGGCACGAGCGGGTCTTCGACGGTGCGGAATTGGCGTCGGTGGCTCAGTCGTGGATCGACCAACTCTCAGGCTGATCGGGTCAGACCCCCGATGCGCCGAAGGCCACGGGCCCGAAGACCGCCGGAGGCCCTTCCCAGCCCGCGGCCGTGAACCACAACGCGAGCGAGCGGCAGCTCGTCCAGGAGCGGTCGATGCGCCACCGCACCTCGAGCGTGGCCTGCGGCGAGACGCGCGTGTCGACGTCCGCGGGCACCCACCCGGACGCGGGCTCACCCGTTCCGCAGTCGACCGGAGCCATCAGCGCGGTCCCGAGCGGATCCGCGCTCCCCTTGGGGAGGTCCATCCCCAACGACAGCGTGCGCCATGGCCCCCCGTGCGCGCCTTCGAGGAGCGTGCCGGTGGCGGAGGCGAACACGAGGTAGGAGGCGCTCGCGTCGGCAACGTTGCCGGCCTCGTCCTCGCCGTGGACGCCGAAGACCTGGGCGCCGAGCGTGCCGTCGGCGACCGGATCCCCGTCCGCGACGTCGCCCAGGCAGACGGCGAGCGCGGTCTCATCCGCGCAGTGATAGCCGGCCGGAAGCGCGCCCGACCCCCGGACCGTCCAGGCCCCCCAGGCGGGCTGATCGATCGTGATCGACGGCGCAGTGGTGTCTGCCGGCGCGTCATCCAACGTGATCCGCGTGATGAGCCCGTCGTCATCCACGCTCACCCAGGCGTCGCCGTCGGCGTCGACGGTGATCCCCTTCGGCGCGTTGCCCACCGGGAAGGTCTCGATCCCGGCGCCGGTGAGCCGCCCAACCTTGTCCACCGCGGTCTCCGTGAACCAGATCGCGCCGTCGGGCGCGGCCGCGATCGCGGTGGGATTGGCTGCGGCGTCCGGGAGGTCGAACAGGCTGAGTGTCCCCGCGGTCGTCATGCGGCCGATCTGGTTGGTCCCCTTCAAGGTGAACCACAACGCCCCGTCACCGCCCGTGACGATGGCCCCGGGCCGGGCGTCGGGCATCGGCAGGGCGATGCTCGAGACCGCCTTCGACGACACGTCGATCCTTCCGATCGCGTTCGCGCTCTGTTCGGTGAACCACATGGCGCCGTCGGGTCCCGCGGTGATCCCCCACGGGCCGGGCATGCCGCTCAGTTCGATCTCGGAGACACCATCGGTCTCGTTCGCCCACCCGATCCGGTGGGCGGAGCGCAACGTGTACCAGACGTTGCCGTCGGGTCCGGCCGCGATCCCGGCGGGCGTGCTGCCTACCGCGGGCAGCGGGAAGTCGACGGCCTCGCCCGCCGGGGTCAAGCGGCCGATCGCGTTGGTCCCTGACTCCGTGAACCACAGGGCCCCGTCCGGGCCATCCGCGATCGCGGTGGGTGCGGAGTCGGCTTCGAGCAACGCGAACTCGGTGATCGTGTCGTCATCGTTCACGCGTCCGACCAGACCGTTGGCGGCGTCGGTGTACCAGATGCCCCCGGGCCCGGTGGTGACCCCGATCGGCTGGCCGCCCGCTGCCGGAACCGGGATCGATGTGAACGTCGCGTCGGTAGCGGAGGCGTGGGGGGCCGGGGGGGGCGGGGGCCCGCCGCCCCCCCCCCCCCCCCCCCCCC
>JBKJXU010000305.1:0-5821 GCA_046716145.1 Actinomycetota bacterium | reverse complement strand
GCCCCGCCCCTTCGATGACGCCGTGCCCCGCTACAGCGAGCCGGTCCCGACCTTCGTGAAGACGTCGTAGTAGCCGTAGTTCGACTTCCACTTGTTGTACATCACGTAGATCTTGGTGCCGTCGTACGCGAGCGAGGGCGAGTCGTTCATCTGGGCGCCTACCGCACCCTGACTCACGATCGTGGGCGCCGAGAAGGCGCCGCCGCTCGAGGTCGCGACCACCATGTCGACACGAGCGCTCGGCGAGTCGTAGTTGCAATCGTTCGCCGCGTTCGTGGCACGACAGGCGCTCCACGCCACCACCATGTCGCCGCCCGCAGCGGGCTCCGGCGCCACGGCGTAGGCCGTGTTGGTCCCGTTGTACGGCGCCGCCTGCGTGTACACGACGGTGCCGGCCGTGCCCGTGGTCGTGCCGTCGAACGTGGTCACCTTGACCTGGGTCGCGGTGTTCCAGCCGACCGCCGTGCGCGTGGTGTCCAGCGGGGATGCCCCGACGATGGGGTAGCCGTTGGACGAGGGCGGCGTGACGCCCGTGAGCGAGACGGTGGCCTCCCAGTTCGTCAACGTCGCCGCTGCCGTCGCGTCGCCATCCAGGTTGATAGACCGGGTCTTGATGGTGCCGAGGTTGTCCGCGATCCACGCGACGGTCACCAGGTCGCCCGTGGCGCCGACGTTCGCGTACCCGAAGTTGCCGTAGCCATCGTCGGCGTCCGACGTGGTAGTTCCGAGCGTGATCGCCGGCGTCCATGCGTTCGCGCCGTTCTTCATCCGGAAGCGGACCTTGCCGGTGTTCGAGTCCGTCCACACGATGTAAAGGTTGGTCGCATCGGTGGACGTGATGGCCGCCGCCACGATCGGGTAGTCCACCCGACCCGTCCCCGGCGACAGCGTGGTGGTGCCGCCCCAGTTGGCACCGGCATCAGAGCTGATCCGGACCTGCGCCTTGCGCGGCTGGGCGTTGTCGATCGGGTACTCCTTCTGCGTCATCCAGCCCACGAGCACGGTGCTCCCGGCCGTGGCAACGCTCGACCCCTCGACGTGACCCGCGCCCGAGAGCTTCGTCTGTGCGATCCACGAGGCGCCGTTGGCGCTCTTCGTGTAGTACGCGGCCTGTGGCAGCGAGTTGTCCGAGACGACCACCGTATGGAGGCGGAAGCCCGCGGTCCCCGGCGTCCCCGTGTACTCGAGCGAGTTCGAGTAGTTCCACGAGTAGTTCTGTGGAACCGTCTTCTCGGCCCCGAACGAGACCGCCGCGAGCGCGCTCCCGGCGAGCGCGACGGCCAGTACCACCGCCAGGCCCGTGGCCTTGCGTGCACTTCGCAACATCTGACCCCTCCCCTCGATTCAGACCCGCCACGGCGAAATCCCCGCCGTGGGGCGTAGCCAATACGAACTAGTCGCTGGGGTCAAGGGGTACGGTCCTGATCGCCGTTCAGACTAGTTCGAAGGGACCCGGCGACCTCGACGGAGATCGCGGAAGGCTAACTCCGCCTCCGCGAACGGCTCCAAGGGGTCGAGCAACGACTCCACCAGCCACAACAGGGCCTCGAAGCCTTCGACCTCGGCGCCCTCCGAGGAGATACGGTGAGCGCGGTCGAGTGCCTCTTGCAAGCTGGCATCACAGCCTTCTCGGCTTCGCTGCAGCGCCCCATCCGGCCACGAGATCATGGCGTGCTTCGCCTCCTCGAGTCGCTGGACGAACTCCGCCAGGGCGTGACCGAACGGGCGTCCGGGCATCCGCGTGGAGGGAAGGACATCGGCCATCCCCGCCTTGGCGGGCTCCACCAGATCCAGCACCGCGTGGAACGCATGCTCGGCGGCACGGAGATCCGCGGGCAGTTCCCGCCGGCGCCGGAACATCAGCCGCAGCCCCCACAGGGGGGGTCGACCACCGGATAGGCCACTTGACTGAATGGCCATTCAGCCACTAGGGTCCCCTCTCAACAGCGGGTATACGAACGTAGCGCCACGGAGATCCTTCATGACTGAACGCCGCTTCAGGCACGACCCGGACGAGATGTGGTGGCTGACCGATGCGCGCTGTATCGGCCAGGATCCGGAGCTCTTCTTCCCCGTCGGGAACACGGAGTTCGCGATCGAGCAGGCATCGCGCGCCAAGGACGTCTGCGCCGCGTGCCCCGTTCGCATGGATTGCCTCGAGTGGGCGCTCATCACGTGCCAGGACGCCGGTGTCTGGGGTGGGCTGGACGAGGAAGAGCGCCGTGTCATCCGCCGCACCCGCCGCCGGCAGGCGGCGGTCGCCGCGTCCACGCCAGAGCTGATCGCGGTCTGAGTCACGCCTGGCTGGACGGGCAGAGTTCCTCGATCGGACACTCCCCGCATCGTGGCTTCTTCGCGACGCAGATCGCGCGCCCGTGCTCGATCAACACGTAGGTGAACCCGAACCATCGCGAGCGAGGGACCAGACCCATGAGGTCCTGCTCGATCTTCACGGGATCATCCTGGTCGCTGAACCCGATCCGGTTCGCGAGCCTCTTCACATGGGTGTCGACCGCGATCCCCTCCACCACATCGAACGCGTTGCCCAAGACGACGTTCGCTGTCTTGCGAGCCACGCCGCGAAGGGTGAGCAGTTCTTCCATCGAACCGGGGACCTCGCCCCCGTACGCCTCCACCATCCGCGCGCAGGCCGCCCGGATAGACGCCGCCTTCTGGTTGAAGAACCCTGTCGGCCTGATGTCCGCGCGGAGCTCCTCCTCGGGCACGGCCAGGTAGTCGGCGGCCCTGCGGTACTTCGCGAAGAGTGCGAGCGTCACCTCGTTGACCTTCTCGTCGGTGCACTGCGCGGACAAGATGGTCGCCACGAGGCACTCGAGCGGGTTCGTGAACCGCAGGGCGACCTTCGCATCCGGGTACGCCTTGGACAGGCGTCGGATCACGAGGGAAGCACGCTCGGTGATGCGGTCGGTCCGGGTGAGCGTGCGTGCGGGGGCCACGGCCCGATGCTAGCCGGTGACCGGGGATGCGGGCGGCTCCGCTCCCGACCGGTCCAGCGCGAGACGGAAACCGTCGCCGGATGCGTGAGCGGTCCACGCGCCGTCGCGGTAGACGTGGACGCCGGAAGCGCCCACGACCTCCCAGTCGGTGCCATCGCCGAGCATCGCTGTCCGTTCGTCGATCCCGATCAGCGTCTGCCCCTGGTGCACCGAGCCGGTGATGAACGTCGTCGCGCCCGGCACCCAGGAATCGATCATGTCCCAGTGCGGACCGAACAGCAGATCGCGGAAGTGGCCGATCCCAGGCTTGAAGATCTGCTCCATGTCGTCCGTGTCGCTATCGAAGGTGTGCTCCGTCAGGCAGGCGACCCCGGCGCTGCAGCCCGCGTAGGAGAGACCGCCTTCGTCGAGCCGAGCGGTCAGCCTGGCCCAGAACGGGGTGCCGCGGACCGCCTCAGCCAGCCGCCACGGGTTCCCGCCCGAGAAGAACACCAGCGCAGCCTCGTCGAGGGCCGCGACGACCTCATGGCGCTCCGCATCCGCGCGGGTGCGCAGCGGCAGGAGCTTGACCTCCGCTCCCAGCCGCTCGTAGTGCGCGAGGCCCTTGGACGCCCACGCGTCATAGGAGGCCGCTCCTTCATGCGCCGATGCCGTCGGCGCCACCAAGACCGGGCCCGGCCGCTCGGCGAGCAACCGCCGGTCGATATCGTCGTGCCACGGCTCGAACTCCCCCGAACCCAGGAACGCCCACATGCTCATCCGCGGACCTCCGCGATGGCCTTGGCGAAACCCGGGATGCCTCGCTCGACCATGTCGTCGCTCGCCGTCACCGAGATGCGGAACCACCCGGGCATCTCGAAGGTGGCGCCGGGAAGCACGTAGACACCGTGAGCCCGCAGGCGGTCGCAGAAGGCGAGGTCATCAGGCTCGGGCGAGCGGACCAGGATGTAGAAGGTCCCTTCGGGTTCGATCAGGTCATAGCCCTGCTCGCGCAGCGCGGGAACCAACAGATCGCGCCGGCGCTGCAGGCGGTCGATCGCAGGTCCCTGGCGCTCGAGCGCCGGGACCGAGTGCTGCAGCGGGGACACGGGGAACCCCCACCCGCCCGTGATGAGGGCCGTCATCAACGGGACGAGCAGGTCCTCGCGCCCCGCCATGGCGGGGTTGAGCGCCAGGTAGCCCATCCGGTTGCCGGGGGCGAGATGCGTCTTGGCGTAGGTGTAGAGCATCGTGCTGTTCGGGTAGGACGCCACCGGCGTCGGGAACGCATGCCCGTCGAACAAGATCCGGCTGTACGCCTCATCCGACAACAGGTGGATCGGCCGCCCATGACGCTCACTCGCCTCGGTGAGGATCGCGCCGAGCGCATCCAGCGCCTCGCGCGGGTAGATCCGTCCGCTGGGGTTGTTGGGTGAGTTCACGATGAACGCACGGGTCTTCGGCGTGATCGCTTCGGCGATCGCCGTCAGGTCCAGGTCGAAGGTCTCGCGGTCGGCGAACACGCGCACGGGCGTCGCACCGACGGCGACGATGAGCGTCTCGTAGAAGAACCAGGGTGGTGAGACGAAGATGACTTCGTCGCCCGGGTCGGCGAGCACCTTCAACATCACGGCCAGACCCGTGAAGTTCCCGTTCGTCATCACGATGTCGTCGGCCTCGAAGGGCAGTCCGAACCGCTCGCGCAGCCCGGAAGCGATCGGCTCGGTCGCGACGACCTCGCTCATCACGTACGCGTAGTGCCGAGGCCCGGTCGGGACCACCCCGGCTTGCACGGCCGAAACGTACGGTTCACTCGCGACGTCATGGGGGTTGCCGAACAGGAAGTCGCAGGCCTCAGGGTCCTCCTGCACGCGCATGATCGGGTACGACGTCGCGAACCCGAGGAAGGTCCCGAGCGTGTCCATCGTCGCCCGGATCTGATGCGAGACCTCCATCTATCCCTCCTTCACCGCGGCCAGCCGGAAGAACTCGGCGGCCATGAACATCCGGAAACCCTCATCACCGAAGACGTGCAGCAAGGCCTCGATCTGGCTCTCGTGTGCCTTGATCGCCGCGAGCTTGCGCTCCAGCACGTCCGGCGGAAGGACGAAGTCGATGTCGATCTCTGCCCTCGGCGTCATCGGGGGGGTCCCCGGGCGGAAGATGTTGAACGGCGCCAGACGCTCGAGCCACTCCTCGTGGAACTCCGGCGGGTAGGTGGCGTAGTACAGGCGCGCTCCGGTGGGCGCGGCAGCGTCGAACGCCTCGGTGGCCCACCGGCAGACGTCCTTGTGGCCCTGGTGTCCGGTCATCCCGTCGGGACCGAACGTCAGGACCGTGTCTGGTTGCACCTCCCCGACGATGGCGTGCACCTGCGCGGCGCCTGCCTCGTCGAGGTTCGCGTCCATGTCGAGGTCCACGGGGCCGTCGAGGAACCGATGATCGGCGACCCCGAGGATCGCGAGCGACGCCAGCAGTTCCGAGGTCCGGATCTCGCCCATCTGCTCGGGAGGCCAACGCTCCTCGTCCATGGAGCCGCCCTCGCCCCGCGTTGCCGTCACGTCGACCACGCGGCTGCCCGCGTCGACGGCCGTGGCCATGAGGCCGCTCGTCAGGTAGATGTCGTCGTCCGGATGGGCCCAGACGCCGAGCAGCGTTCCGAGCTCCACCTCCGCCTCACCCCACCTTCCGCACGAAGTGGTAGGCGAACGTGTGCCCGCCGTAGGCGAGGGGGATCATGTCGGTCTCGACCGGGCACGTGGTCCCGTCCTTCCGCACGCCCGTGAACCGGAACGTGACCGGGAACGCGAGCGCCTGCACGCGGTTCCAGTAGGCCCACGAGAACATCGACTGGTCGTCCTCGGCCACGATGCGCTGGAGCAGGC
>JBKJXU010000304.1:0-62836 GCA_046716145.1 Actinomycetota bacterium | reverse complement strand
GTTCGGCGTTGCCGAACGGCGCCGCCACCTCCCGGTCGAGGCCACTACCTTGGTCCTTCCGCGGGTCTTCCCGCTCGGTCCGTTGCCGTTCGTCGAGCCCGTCCCCACCTACGAGCCGGCCATCCATCCCTCGCCCAGCCGCGGCCATGGGCCGGACTACCTCGGTGTGCGCGAGTACCGCCCGGGTGACCCCATGCGGCACGTCCACTGGGGCCTGACCGCCCGCCACGCACAGGTGATGGTCCGCGAGTTCGAGGAAGAGAAGACGCGCCGCCTCGCGGTCGTCGTGGACACGGAGCGCGACACGCCGGGCGCGTGGACCCCCCTCGATCGATGCTGCGCCGTGGCTGCCTCCCTGGTCGAGGCGGCCGAGGCCGCGGGTCACGGCATCCGGCCGATCGCCGGGCGCTCCGACGGTATCGACGTGCTCATGCGTGCCGACGGCGCGCGCATCCATCGGTGGCTGGCCCGGCTCCGGTGGACAGGCTCGCCGCTCGCATCGGTGGTGCAAGGGCTGGGGCCTGAGGACCTGCGAGGCATCGAGACGCTGGTGGTGGCGACGCCCGCGTGGGCGGACGCGGACGTCGGCGTCCTCGCCGAGGTCCTCGGCGACCTCCCGGTCCAGCGGGTGGTCGCGGTGATGGTCGGGCTCGGGGACGGCGAGGGAGCTGAGCGGGACGGCGTGCTCGATGTCCTTTCGCGGGCGGGCGTCGAGGCTTTCTGGTGGGCACCCGACGCGGACCTTGACCGGGCCCTCGGCGCCGAGGTGGTGCCGGCATGAAGATCGAGTGGCGTCGGCAGGGTTCCCCACCGGAGGATTCGGTCGCTCTGCGTGTCGTGGTCGCCCTCGCGGTGGAGCTGGGCGTGATCGCCCTCGTGTTGCAAGGAGCGGTGGATGCGGCGGCGGCCGCCGGCGCGCTCGTCTTGGCGCCGCTGGGCTACCTGTTCTCATACCGGCGCCGCGCCACGCCCTCGGTGCTCGTGAAGATCGCGCTGTCGCTCGCGCTCTTGGTGGCGCTGGCGCATTTCTTCCGCGCGGTCGGTGGTATCCGTACCGTCGACCAGGCCCGCATCCCGTTGGCGGGGCTGTTCCTCTGGGTGCAGGTGCTGCACGCGTTCGACGTGCCGCGGCGGCGCGACCTGGCGTTCTCGATGGTGTCCTCCACGACGCTCGTGGCCGTCGCAGGGGTCCTTTCGCTCTCGGGGGCCGTCGTCTGGCTGGTCCTGGGGTGGGCGGGGCTCGCCGCGGGGTGGTTGTGGTTGTCCTCGCAGCCCCCTCCCGCCGATGTGACCCAGCCCGTTTCGGCGCGGCGCACCCCCGGTTCGCGGTGGCCACACCTCGCACGGTCGCGTTCGGTCGCCGTGGCCGGCCTGACCGCGATCGTCTTGGGGATCGCCCTGTTCGCCGTCACCCCTCGCCTGCCTGCGCAGCTGGTGCGGACGCCACCGTTCTCGCTCGGCGATCAGGGGCTGCCCCCTGCGGTCGACGGTGCCGCGTCAACCTCCAACCTCGGTCTGCCGCCGGCGGGTACCGACGGCGTCGTCGATTTCGCCCCCGATGCCTACCCGGGGTTCAGCGGTGCGATGGATCTGCGTGCTCGTGGGATCCTCTCGGACGAGTTGGCCTTCCGCGTACGTGCCGACCAGGCGGCGCTGTGGCGGGCGGACGTGTTCGACACCTTCGACGGACGGATCTGGACGCCGTCAGACTCCTCGCAGGAGTCGGTCGAAGCGGGCTTCCCGGACGAGCCGCCGACCGTGCCGGTCGGTGACTTCGGCGAGTCGTTGGGGACGCGGCAGGTCCTGCAGACCTTCTACCTGGAGTCGGACCAGCCGAACGTGTTGTTCGGCGCGGCCCGTGTGAGCGAGGTCTACTTCCCGTCCGGAGGCCTGCGCGCCGATCGCTTCGGCACCGTGCGTTCGCCGATCGTGCTCGAAGAGGGCCTCGTCTACTCGGTGCTTTCGGAGGTGCCGGTGTTCGACACACGGCTGCTGGAGCGGATGTCCGACCCGCCGGCGGCCGCGGTGAAGGCACTCAGACGCTACCTGCAACTGCCCGCTGACATGCCGCAGCGCGTCGTCGATCTGGCGGAGGAGATCACCGCCGACGCCCGCAACCCCTACGAACGGGCGCTCGCGGTCCAAGCCTGGCTGCAGGGGAACACGGTGTATGACCTCGGCGTAGCCCGGGAGCCCGAGGGCGTGGATGCCGTCGACCACTTCTTGTTCGAGACGCGCCGAGGGTTCTGCGAGCACATCGCGAGTGCCATGGCGATCCTGCTGCGCGCCTCCGGCGTCCCCGCGCGGATCGCCACCGGGTTCGGCCCGGGAAAGCGCAACCCGCTCACCGGCTACTTCGAGGTTCGCCAGTCCGACGCGCACGCGTGGGTGGAGGTCCTCATGCCCGACGGGCTCGGATGGATGACCTTCGACCCCACGTTCGGTGTGCCGTCGGCCGAGCCTTCGTGGGGGAGCAGGCTCATGGCGCCCGAGCTGTTCGCGGCGATCGGGCGAGCCGTGAGCGGTGCGGTACCGGAGGCCGTGAAGCAGGCGGCCGGGAACGCCGCGCGGGCCGTGGCGCAGGCGGGCGGGGCGCTCGCCGGGGCGTGGCCGGCCGGCGTTGGTCTGCTCGTGCTCGCGGGGAGCCTGCTGGTGCTGCGGCGTCGCCGGCGTCGGACACGATCGGGACGGGACCGGCCGCTCCGTGATGAGGCCGGTCGCGCCTACGAGGAGACGATGGAGGCGCTGGCCGCCCGGGGGCTGCGTCGTGACCCGAGCGCCACTCCCTCCGAGGTGTTGGCGGCCGTCACGATCGATCGGGCACTGGAGCCCTCGCTCCGTGACGAGGTCGAGGTCGTCGTGCGGACCATCGAGCGCGCCCGGTTCGCGCCGCCGACGGCGCGCCCCGGACCTGAGGATCTGGCGCGCGCCCGCACCGCGGCCCGCCGCGTCCGTGAAGGAGCCGGCCGTTCCTGAACCGCACCGCCGCGGTAGGGTGCGCGGCATGTGCCGAAGCATCAAACGACTGCGCGAAGGCGCCGAGGTCGTGCCCGAGGATGAGATCCGAGCGGCGGCGTTGCAGTACGTCCGGAAGGTGAGCGGGTTCGCGGCGCCGACCGCGCGTCACCGCGACGCGTTCGACGACGCGGTCGACCGGGTGGCGGCTGCATCGAAGGACCTGCTCGAGGCCGTCACCCAGGAGCTGGCCAGGTGAGCCCAGGACTTCCGGATCTCACCGCCGGGCTTGCGGCGGCGCTCGCGGGGTGAGCCGGCGATGCCCGAGCTACCGCAGATGTGCGCGCTCGCTGAGCGCCTGCACGAGGTCGCCGCGGGCGCCGAGTTCGCGGGCGCGGACCCGCTGCAGTTCTCGTCGCTGAAGACCTACGCGCCGCGTCCCACCGAACTCGAGGGCACCCTCATCGAGGGTGTGACGAGCTTCGGCAAGTTCCTGGTCTTCGGGTTCGCGGGTGGCCGGCGCCTCCTGGTCCACCTCTCCCAAGGAGGCCGCGTCGACGTCGAGGATCCACCGAAGACCACGAAGCCTCGCGGGGCCGTGGTGCGGTTCCGCGTGCAGGGCCGCCCGAGCATCCTGGTGAAGGAGTTCGGGACGCAGCGCAAGGCTGGATGGTGGGTGCTCGAGGCCGGCGACGACGGCCCGCTCGCGGCCTTGGGTCCGGAGATCGGCACGCCCGAGGCCGACGCGTGGATCCTGGCGGCGGATGACAACCGCCGGGTCCATACGATCCTGCGTGACCAGCGGACCGTCTGCGGTTTGGGCCGTGGCTACACGGACGACGCCTTGCACGAGGCGCTGCTCTCTCCGACCTCGCAGCTCGCGAAACTCGACGCGGCTGCGCGCACGGGACTTCTGGCCGCGATCCGTCTCGTGGTGGACCGTGCCCTTGCCGCGGAGCGCGCCCGCTCCGGAGGTCTCCCGACGAAGTTGGGCGAGCACTTCGCCGTCCACGGCCGTGCGGGGCAGCCGTGTCCGCGCTGCGGGGCGGACCTGCGCCGGGTCTCCTACGAGGACCACGAGGTCGTCTACTGCCCCCGTGCCAGACCGGCGGGAAGGTCCTGGCCGACCGACGGATGTCCCGCCTGCTGCGGTAGTGACGGTTCCCGATCTACTATCGGACATCGTGCAGTCGCGGGGCACGGGTCGGATCGGGCTGAAGCCGAACGGCTGGATTGGAAGGACGGGGCGTCCTCACATCGCCCGACGCACCGGCCGACGTCTGGGGCGCACTCCAGGGCGATCGAAGGTACCGGCTACAAGCGCGTCGACCCGAACCGGCAGTCTCGGCGTGCACCTCCAGTCAGCATCGCGCCCGAGCCCGTGCGTTATCGCCTTCGAACCCGAGCATCAGTCGAGTCGGCGGTAGAGCCGGATGGCGAGCGGGATGAACACCGCGAGCAGCCCTACGATCCACACGATGGACTTGAGGACGAGCGCCTCGAAGGTATCCACGGGGAGGCCCGTCACCGGATCGGTGATCCCGACCTCGCCGAGCGAGAGGTACCGGGCGAGGTTGCACCAGTGGGTGATGGGGTTGTTGCGAGCCACCACCTGCAACGCCGAGGCCATCCCTTCCACCGGCACGAACGCCGACGACACGAAGACCAGCGGGAAGATCCACGTGAACGAGGCCGCCTGGACGGCTTCGACCTCTTTGAGGGCGAGCCCGAGCGTCGCGGAGATCCACGAGAACGTGAATCCGACCGCGATCACCAGCACCACCACGCCGAGAGCCGCGAGGAACCCTTCGAGGAATCGGAACCCGACCAGGTACCCGATGCCGATCATGAGCGTCACCAGGAACGTCGTCTTCACCAGATCCGAGGTGGTACGACCCGCCAGCACGGCCGATCGGGCCATCGGGAGCGAGCGGAACCGGTCGATGAGCCCCTTCTTCAGGTCCTCGGCGATGCCGATCGCGGTCGTCGTGGCTCCGAAGATGGCGTTCTGTACGAAGATCCCCGGCATCAGGAAGAGGACGTAGTCCACCGGGAGGTTCGCGAACGCGTCCTCGTAGATGTAGCGGAACAACAGCACGAACATCACGGGCTGTACCAGTTCGAAGACGAGGACCGTTGGCACGCGCCAGATCGAGATCAGGTTCCGTCTGGCGACGATCAGACCGTCGGTGAACGACCGGCTGATCCGGCCGTGGCGACGCTCGGCGACCGTCGCGCTCACGCGGCACCCTTCTTGCCACGGCGCTTGGCTCCGCGTGGCTCCGCCTCGACCCCATCCTCGGCTGCGTGGCCGGTGAGCGCCATGAACACGTCATCGAGCGTGGGGCGGTGCAGTCCGATCGCCTCGACCACGATGGTGGCCTCATCCAGGCGCCGCACGGTATCCAAGAGCGCGCCGGAACCGTCGTCGCCGACCGGGATGCGCACGAGCCCCTCCGCCTCGTCCACGGTGTGGCCCCCGGAGCCGACCCCCGCCAGCGCCGACGCCGCCTCACCGGTCCGTGAACGGTCTTCCACGTGTACCTCGAGCACCTCGCCACCGATCCGGGCTTTCAGCTCATCGGAGGTCCCATCCGCGATGACGGTTCCGACATCGATCACGGCGATCCGGTCTGTCAGTTGGTCGGCTTCCTCCAGGTACTGGGTGGTGAGCAAGATGGTGGTCCCGTCGGCCTGCAACTCGCGGATGAACGCCCATACGTCCATGCGGCTGCGTGGGTCAAGGCCCGTGGTGGGCTCGTCGAGGAAGAGGATCTCCGGCCGCCCGACGAGGCTCGCTGCGAGGTCCAGGCGGCGGCGCATCCCGCCTGAGTACGTCTTCGCCGATCGCCCCGCGGCCTCGGCCAGACCGAACCGATCGAGGACCTCGGTCGCGCGCCGAGCCGCCTCGGCCTTGGGCAGTCCGTAGAGCCGACCCACCATCCGCAGGTTCTCGATCCCGGTCAGGTTCTCGTCCACCGCGGCGGATTGCCCTGCCAACCCGACGTGGGAACGCAGGGCCTCGGCGTCGCGGACGACGTCGAGCCCTGCGACTTCGGCTCGCCCACCGTCGGGACGCAGCAGGGTCGTGAAGATCCGGACCGCCGTCGTTTTCCCCGCCCCGTTGGGCCCGAGCAGGCCGACGACGGTTCCGGCTTGGACCTCCAGGTCGACCCCCTTCAAGGCTTCGACCGTCTTGAATCGCTTCTCGAGCGCCTCGGCGTAGATGACGGGAGCGGACATCGCGAAGGATGGTACCGGGCGTCGGTGCGAACGTTCGCTCGCGCAGATGGCGGGTCGATCGCGGGTGCTCGCCTATCCTGGCTCGAGCCCGTGCTCGAACTCATCGGCCTCCATCGACGTTTCGGCGACACCGTCGCGCTCGACGGCGTCTCGTTCACGGTGCCCTCCGGCGCGCTCATCGGCTTCGTCGGGCGCAACGGCGCCGGGAAGACGACCGCGATGCGGATCGCGATGGGCGTCCTGCAGGCCGATGCGGGCGAGGTCCGGTTCCGCGGCGAGCCCGTGGGGATGCTCGATCATCGGCGCTTCGGCTACATGCCGGAGGAGCGCGGGCTGTACCCGAGGATGCGGGTGTTGGAGCAGCTCTCCTACCTCGGCCGGCTCCACGGCTTGACGAGAGACGACGCGTCGGCTCGCGGGCGGGATCTGTTCGCACGGCTGCAGGTCGAGGCTTCGCTCACCGATCGGGTCGAGGCCCTGTCTCTGGGCAATCAGCAGCGCGTGCAGCTGGCGGCCGCCATGATCCACGCGCCGGAGGTGCTCGTCCTCGACGAGCCGTTCTCCGGGTTGGACCCCACCGGCGTGGATGTGCTCGCCGACGTGCTGCTCGAGGAAGCGCGCGGGCGTGGCGTCCCCGTGGTCTTCTCGAGCCACCAACTGGACCTGGTCGAGCGGCTCTGCGACGGGGTCGTCCTGATCGATCGCGGCCGGATCGTCGCGGCCGGTACGATCGCGGCGCTGCGGCGTTCGCGCTCCCGTGACCTCCTGCAGATCGATGTCGCAGGTGCTGCCGAACGCTGGTGGGAGGTCGTGCCCGGCGCCGCCCTCGAAGAGCAGACCCCCGGCGGTGTGGTCCTGGCGCTGTCGAAGGATGCCGATCCGCAACGGCTTCTCGATGTCGCCCGGGCCCAGGGCGACGTGACCCATTTCGCGCGCGTGGAGAAGTCGCTGGCGGAGTTGTTCCGCGAGTTCGTGGATGAGGACGCGGCGGCGTGAGCGTCGGCGCGACGGGGACCGACCGGGGCGCGTGGCGCCTCGTGGCGGCGCGCGACTTCCGGGTTCGGCTGCGCGAACGCAGTTTCATCGTGTCGACCCTCATCAACCTCGCCGTCATCTCGGTCCTGATCGTGCTGCGCGGCGTGAGCGGCGGTGGGGTCCCGACGTTCCAGCTCGGGGTGGTGGGGGAGAGCCCCGCCGCGGAGCGTCTGGCGTCGGCGCAAGGGCTCGGCACGGTGCGCGTGCGGCTGGTCGCGTTCGACGATGCGGCCGATGCGTTCCAGGCGTTGCGCACGGGCGGGGTGGACGCCGTGCTGGACGGCACATCGCTCACGGGCCTGCACACCATCCCGGCGCCGCTGCACCTGGGTTTGCAGGCCGCCGAAGCGAGTCTGCGCATCGAACGCGTCATCGTGGCACTCGGGGGTGGTGCCGATGACGTCACGGCCGTGTCCGACCCGACTCCGCTCGATGCCGGGGTCCTGGATGCGGGGGACCCGAACCGTGACCAGAACGGCGCGATCGCCTTCATCGGTGTCCTGCTGCTGTACGGACAGCTCTTCGGCTACGGCGTCTGGGTGGCCTCGGGTGTGATCGAGGAGAAGACGTCGCGGGTCGTTGAGATGTTGCTTTCCACCATCCGTGCTCGGCAACTGATGCTCGGCAAGATCGCCGGGATCGGTCTCCTCGGGCTCGCGCAGCTCGCGTTCATCGCGACGTTCGCGATCTCGCTCGCGATCGCGGTCGGCGTGATCGACGTGCCGGGGACCGCGATCGGTGCGGCCGGGCTCGTGCTGGGCTACTTCGTGCTCGGCTATGCGTTCTACGCCTCGTTGTTCGCGGTCGCGGGCGCGCTGGTGAGCCGCATGGAGGAGCTCCAGAACGCGTTGGTGCCGATCAACCTCGTGATCCTCGTCTCGTTCATCATCTCGATCGGTGCGTTGGACGATCCCGATGGCACCCTCGTGCGGATCGCGTCGATCCTTCCCACGTCCGCCGCTCTGGCGATGCCGGTCCGGATCGTGCTCGGGTCGGCCGCGCCGTGGGAGATCGCGCTGTCGGTCGGGCTGATGGTGGGTGCCGCGGCTGCGTTCGTGCCGCTCGCGGGCCGGCTGTACGCGGGCGCGGTCCTGCGCACGGGCACGCGCGTGAAGATCCGCGACGCGTGGAGGGCGGCGGCGTGAGCCGGGCGCGTCTCACCAGGGAGAACATCCGGCACGCGGCTCGCATGCTCCGGTACAGCCGCAACCCCGCGGCCACCGTCTACGAGAGCATCGGCGAGCACTTCTTCCTGGCCCTGGACGACGGGTGGCTCAACCTTGGCCTCTGGGAAGGCGACGGTTCCGATCCCGCCGAAGCACCGGTGGCGGTGCGCAGGCTCGTTCGCGAGGTCGCGAGCCCGCTGCCCACCGGCGGCGACGTGCTCGACGTCGGGAACGGCCTCGCAGCGCAGGATGCCCTGATCTCGGAGATCGCGCAGGCGCGATCGCTCACCGCGCTCAACGTGACCCTGTCCCAGCTGCTCGCCGGACGCGCCCGGTTGCACGAGGCGAACGCGTGGGGGGTCAATGGCGATGCGTGTCGCATGCCGCTGCGCGCCCGCGCGTTCGACGGGGTCATCAGCGTCGAAGCGGCGTTCCATTTCCCGTCGCGCGCTCGATTCTTCGAAGAGGCGTTCCGTGTGCTGCGTCCCGGAGGAGTGCTGAGCACGAGCGACATCGCGACCGTGCGGCTGCCCCGCGGACCCCGAGAGGCCGCAGCGGCTCTCTCGCAGCTGCGCGTCTGGGGGCTTCGCCGGCATGCGGCCGCCACGCCGGGTGAGATCGGCCGGCTCGCCGAGCGCGCAGGGTTCACCGATGTCCGCGTGCGGCGCGTGGGGGACCGCTCGATCGGACCCGCGCTCCGATTCGTCCGCGACCGGCTCGATGCCGCGCCCCGGGGTGCGCAGGCATCGGGCGCCGGGGTGATGCTCGCGCAGGTCGAACTCCTCTGGCGCCGCGGGTTGCTGGACTACGTGCTGCTCGCGGGCCGGCGCCCCTGAGTGCGCTTCTATGCGACCCCGAACGTCCGACGGAATGCCGGCATGGGGAGTTGGCCCTGGGCGAGCACGTCGTCGTGGAACGCCTGGAGCGAAGCACCGGGTGTAGCCATGGCCACCTCGCGCGCCCGTTCGATCTCGATCAACCCGATCATGTAGCACAGGGCTTGCCCGGGCATCGCGATGTAACGGTCCACTTCGACGGCGGCGTCGATCGTGGACAGGCCGGCGTCGATCAGCATCGCGATCGCGCGGTCGCGCTCCCAGCCGAGGGCGTGCAGGCCGGTGTCCACCACGAGGCGCGCGGCCCGGTGGGCTTGGTTCTCCAACATCCCGAGCCGTTCCCAATCGTCGAGGTACAGCCCCATCTCGTCGGCCAGTCGTTCCGCGTACAAGCCCCACCCCTCGGCGAACGCGCCGCCGGCCAGGTCGGCTCCGAACTTCCGCAGCGGTGGCCGGTCGGGCATCTCCATCTCGAGCGAGGTCTGGAAGTGATGACCGGGGTTGGCTTCGTGGAACGTGACGCCGGCAAGGTGGTGCCGGGGCCGTTCGTGGAGCCCGAAGGGGTTGATGTAGTAGACGCCGGGCCGCGATCCATCCTCGGTCGGCGGGTTATAGAAGGCGAACGGCGACTCGGCCGCGCGGAAGTCCTCCACCAGCCGGACCTGGCAGTTCGCCGATGGCAGCCGGCCGAAGAACGCGGGCGCGGCGTCCCACGAGCGCGCGACCTGGTCTTCGACGAGGGCCAGCAGATCTTCTTCGGCAACCGCGTTCTCTCCGTGAGCCGTGCGGTCGGCTACCGCCGTGGCGGCATCGGGGTACCCCAGAGATGCCGCGATCTCGTTCCGCTCGGTCTCGATCACGCCCAGCCGTTCCACCCCGATGGCGTGGACCTCGTCGGGGGTCAGTTCGAGCGACGTCGAGGCGAGGATCGCGGCCGCATACATGGTCTCGGCGCCGGGGGTTCCGATCAGCCCCCAGGTGTCGGGAGCAGCCGGCAGATAGTCGCGGCCCAGGAAATCACGGAACCGTGCATGCGCAGGTATGACGGCCTCCCGGGCTGCACGCTCGATCCGTTCGCGCGCGGCCGGGTCCCCCCCGTTCAGCCCCGCGGTCGCCGGCGACTCGGCCGGGCCGAGTTCGAGCATGCGGTCGAGCATCGCGAGCGACCGCTCCACGACGACGCGCGGCGCGACGATGCCTGTCGCGATCCCCTCGCGTCCGACGTCTTCGCAAGCTTGCAGGTAGCGAGGGAACGAACGCAGGCGGGCCTCGTATGCCTCGAGCGCTTCCGGTGTATCGGTCGCCTGGACGGAGCTCAGCTCCCCGAGCAAGGTGGATGGCCCCCCCATGTGGCTCGCCACGTTCCAGAGATCCATCCGCACGCGGTTCAGCAGCATCTCGGTGCGGCAGATGGCCTCCGCGATCTCCAGCGTCGTCTGCACCCCGGGGTCGCACGCCAGCCGGTCGATACCGCCGATCACACGGAGCGCGTCGCCGTACACCGACTCGGCGTCGGCTCGGCCGTCCTCGCTCGGGTCCGGCAACTCGTGGTCGTGACGGCGATCACCGGTGTACGTGCCGAGCATGGGCTGCAGGCGCAGCAGATCGTCCCAGAGGCTCGTGATGAGGCGGTCGGCGGTCTCGGCAGCGGGGTTCACAAGAGGCCCAGGGTACCCGCGCCGTCCACGGCGATGGCCGAGCCCGAGATGTTGCCCGCGTGCGAGGAGCACAGGAACGCCACGACCCGGCCGAAGTCGCCCGGATCGCCCATCCGCCCTTCGGACCCGAGTTCGCGGATGCGGTCGGTGTCATGCAGTCCAGGACACACGAGGTTCAGCGTGATGCCGTCGCCGATCAGGTCGTGCGCGGCCGTCTTCGCCCACGCCCACAACCCTGCTCGGGCGACGTTTGAGTAGGCGAGGTCCGGGATCGGTTGCTTCACGGCGCTCGAGGTGATAAGCGCGATCCGACCTCCTCCGGCCGCTCGCAGATGCGGGATCGCCGCCTGCACGAGCGCGATGGAGCTGAGGAGGTTCGTCTGCAGCGCCGCGCCCATCGGTGCCGGTTCCACATCGAGCGCGCGGGCGCGCGGCGGACCGCCGGCGTTGGCCACGACGATGTCCAACCGGCCGAGCCGCTGCAGGACGGACGTGACGTGGGAAGCCGGCGTGGCGGGATCGGACATGTCACCGACGAGCGTGAGGGTCCCGGGCGGCAAGGTGGCGGCGGCCGCCTCGAGCCCGCCGGGGTCCCGGCCGGTGATCGCGACCAGGCATCCTTCCGTCGCGAGTGCCTCCGCGCAGGCGTACCCGAGGCCCTTGCTCGCCGCCGTGACGAGGGCGACCTTGCCGCCGATCCCCAGGTCCATGGGGTGATGGTACGGTGCCCCGCGTGCTGCGGTCGGTGCATTCGGGGTTGGTGCGAACGGTCGTTCCGCTCTCGATCCTGGCGCTCACGGCCGTCGCGTGCCAAGAGCCGACGCTCGACGCCGACAGCGCGGCTGCGCAGATCCTGACGCAACTGCAGGCAGCCGATGGCCCCGAGATCGCGTCCGTCGAATGCCCCGATGGCGTCGTGGTGGCCGCCGGTGCCACCTTCACATGCACGGCCGCCGAGACGGGCGGGCGCACGTGGGCGATCGAGGTCACACAGATGGATGATGCTGGGAGCCTGGACATCCGGATCACGACGAACCCGCCGTCATAGGAGGAGCGCGTGCTCGAAGGCAAGAAGCTGTTGATCACCGGGGTGCTCACGCCGTCCTCGATCGCGTTCGCGGCGGCGAAGGCGGCACAGGAGCATGGGGCGGAGATCGTCCTCACGAACTTCGGCAGGACCGTGAGCCTGACCGAGAAGACCGCGCGACGCCTGCCCTCGCCCGCGGACGTCCTGGAGATGGACGCGAACGACGAGGGTCAGATCGAGGCCGTGCGGGCCGAGCTCGAAACCCGCTGGGGACACCTGGATGGCTTCCTGCACGCGATCGCGTTCGCCCCACCGGACGCCCTGGGTGGGAACTTCCTCAACACCCCGTGGGAGTCGGTCGCGACCGCCGTACGGACGAGCGCCTACTCCCTGAAGGCGATCGCCGTCGGCATGCTGCCGTTGATGGAGGCCGCGGGCTCGGCCTCGGTGGTCTCGCTCGACTTCGACGCGCAGGTGGCCTGGCCCGTGTATGACTGGATGGGCGTTGCGAAGGCCGGGCTCGAGTCGGTCACGCGCTACCTGGCGCGCGACCTGGGACCGAAGGCGATCCGCGTGAACACCGTGAGCGCCGGCCCGATCCGCACGATGGCCGGCAAGGGCATCCCCGGCTTCGATCGGATCACGGACCTCTGGGGCCGGCGCGCGCCGATGGGGTGGGATGTCGACGATCCCTCCCCGGTGGGGGAGACGGTCGCGTTCTTGCTCTCGGACCTTTCCCGTGGGATCAGCGGCGAGCTGATCCACGTGGACGGCGGGTTCCACGCGATGGGCATCGAGCTGTCCTGACCCGCGCCGAGGCCGTCGCTACACTTCCTCGATGGTCGTTCGCCGCACGGTCCTGCTCGCGTTGGCCGCGGCCGCGGTGATCGCTGCGGCGTGCGAGCCGTCGACCGGTTCCGTCTCGAGCGGGCAACCGACGACCGCCACGAGCGCGCCGACGAGCCCGGCGACCAGCCCGGGGCCCGGTCCCGATCCGCTGATCCCGTACTCGCCACCGCCGCGGGAGATCACCGATAGGACCACGGGCTGGGCGGGCGACACCATCGCCGCGCCGAACTCGGCCGGGGGGACGATGCATGTGACCCTCGTGTCCACCGCGATCGGCCCGGTCGTCGGTCCCGACGGGCGGCCGTTCAGCGTGTGGTTCACTATCGAGAACGCCGACGGCCCCGCATGGAGCGGCTTTCCGGGTGGGTTCGTGACCTTCACCGATGCGAGCGGCGTGGTCCTTCAGCCGATCCCGACGCCGGGCGAGTCGGACCTGCATCCGCATCCGGAGCGTTACGGCGTGTCGAACCTCGATCTGCACAAGCCGCGGACGATCGGTCCGGGGAAGGCGATCTCCGGGGTTTCGCTCTTCCGGGTCCAGGGCGGCTATCGCCCCACCACGATCGCCATCAGCTTCGACAAGGGCGTCACCTGGGCGAGTTGGCTAACGAGTTTCGGACCCTCCTGATGGACGCGTCGGCGGCTCCTCGTCTCACCAGCTTCAGCCATGGTGCGGGCTGCGCCTGCAAACTCGGGCCTGCCGAACTTTCCGAGGTCCTCGGCTCGCTCCCCGTTGGAGCGCGTCCCGCGCAGGTCTTGGTCGCGGGCGACACCGGCGACGACGCCGCGGTGTGGGCCTTGCCCGACGGCCGGGCGCTGGTGGTCACGCTCGACGTCTTCACCCCCGTGGTCGACGATCCGTTCGATTGGGGCCGGATCGCCGCGGCGAACGCACTCTCCGACGTCTACGCGATGGGCGGGACGCCGGCGTTCGTGCTCAACATGGCGGGTTGGCCGGTCGACGAGCTCCCGCTCGCGATGCTCGGCGAGGTCTTGCGGGGTGGACTGGAGGTCGCCACGCAGGCCGGAGCGCCGGTGTTGGGGGGACACACCATCACCACCGAACGTGTGCCCCTGTACGGGATGGTGGCGGTGGGGTTCGCCGACCCCGATCGTTTGATCCGCAACGACGCCGCTCGGCCCGGATGGGACCTCGTCCTCACCAAGCCGCTGGGGATCGGCATCGTGACGACCGCGATCAAACGCGGGGTCGCCACCGCGGCGCAGACCGAGGACGCGATCGCGTGGATGACCTCGCTCAACGATCGCGCGGCGCGCGCCGCCCTCCGCATGGGCGTGATCGCCGGGACCGATGTCACCGGGTTCGGCCTGTTGGGGCACCTGTTGCGGATGCTCGAGGCGAGCGGGTGCGGGGCGGAGATCGATGCGGGAGCCGTGCCCTTCCTCGATGGGGTGCTGGACCTCGCGCGCTCCGACGTGGTGCCGGGGGGAACGAAACGTAATCACGCGTGGCTGGGTCCGCGGACGGCGTGGGGCTCGCTCACGATGCCCGAACAGATGGTCCTGGCGGATGCGCAGACGAGCGGCGGCCTGCTGCTCGCGACCGCCGACGCCGGGGGGCTCGTGACCGCGCTCGCCGAGGAGGGTGTCAGGGGCGTGGTCATCGGTACCTGCGTCGCCGGGGAGCCCGCTCTCGCCGTCTCCGGGCGGCTGGCGCCCTAGCCCGCGATCTGTTCGTGCAGGTCCTTGGTCTGCTGGAGCAGCGCGTTCAGTTGGTCGTCCTGGAGCGACATCACCATCGCGACCAGGTCGCCGTCTTGATACAGGCAGAGCCCCACGCGGCCGCCGATGCTGCTGAACTGCGCACCGGTCGCGGGGACGCACACGTAGTCTACGCCGTCCACGGAGTCTTCGATCGCGGCGGACATGTCCACGTCGGCGCCCATCCCCGAGACGAACCCTTGCTGGAACTGGCTGCTGAGGTCTCCGCCCGCGGCCACGGCGTCGCCCTGCATCGTCATGATCATGAACGAAGGGTCGAGTTCCCCGCCGTAGATGGCGAACTCCAGTTGCATCCCGAGTTCGCTGAACGAGTCGGAGAACGAGTCGAAGACATCCGCGATCGGACCGGAGTCGACGCGCTCGGCCC
Organism: Actinomycetota bacterium; assembly: GCA_046716145.1. Lineage (GTDB taxonomy): Bacteria > Actinomycetota > UBA4738 > UBA4738 > HRBIN12 > AC-51. Next base: position 47,957 of record JBKJXU010000304.1, on the reverse strand, counting down.
CCGCGAACGAATCAGGCAGTCGGGATGAACTCCCTCCGGTCAGCTTCACGACCGCGAAAACCACGACCGCGGCGACGACGACGACGGCCACGAGTAGGCCGAGCCGGCGCTTGGGGACGACGGGAGCGGGTTGCACCGGCGTGCTGCCCCACTCGTGCGGCATCGGTGGGAGTGCGGACCCCGTCGGGGGCGGAGGGGCCGCAGCGCCGAACGGCGGGGCGGGGGGCTCGCTCCCCGCGGGCTGCGCGGGCTCGCTCGTGTGATCGTCCATCCCAGGAGCATCGGTCGCGAAGGAGCGGGGGACAAGTCTCCGCGCCGGGAATATCAGGGCCGCTGGTAGCATTTGCACCTGCAACAAAGGCGTGGCGCGTGCGCCGCAACGGACCTCCCGAGGAGCGACGATGGCGGAGTTGGATGGTGTCCTCGCGAAGGAGATCGTGGAGCAGGGTCTCCGCGAGTTCCCGAACGAGTGCTGCGGCCTCATCGCGTCGGAGGACGGCGTCCCGGTCAAGGTCTTCGCGATGGCCAACGCCGACGCCTCCCCCGTGACCTATCGGCTCGACGGCGAAGAGCAACTCCGCGTGTTCGACGAGATGGACGAGCGCGGGTGGGAGCTGTGGGCGATCTATCACTCCCATACGCATTCGGACGCCTACCCCAGCGAGACGGACGTGCGCCTGGCCATGTACCCGGAGTCGCGGTACATCCTGCTTTCCCTGGCGGACCGAACGAACCCGGTGTTCCGGTCGTTCTGGATCCGCGACGGCGAAGTCGCCGAAGAGGGGTCCGTGACCGCATGAGCCAGCCGACGTTCACCGAGGAGCAGGTCCAGCGCTACGCGCGCCACATCATCTTGCCGAACGTCGGGGGGGCGGGGCAGCGCAAGCTGTTGGACGCGAGCGTGCTGTGCATCGGCGCCGGCGGGCTCGGCTCGCCGCTCGCGATGTACCTCGCCGCGGCCGGGGTCGGGAAGCTCGGCATCGTCGACTTCGACCATGTGGATGTGTCGAACCTGCAGCGGCAGATCCTGCACACCGACGCCGATGTCGGCCGTTCGAAGGTGGAGTCGGCGGTAGAGCACCTGCGCGCCATCAACCCCACCATCGAGGTCGTCGGGCACGATACCCTGCTGTTCTCCACGAACGTCTTCGACGTCTTCGAGGGCTACGACATCATCGTCGACGGCACGGACAACTTCCCGGTGCGCTACCTGGTGAACGACGCATGCCAGTTCACGGGCAAACCGCTCGTCTACGGATCGATCTACCAGTTCGAGGGGCAGGCCACCGTGTTCATGCCAGGCCAGGAGACCCCGTGCTACCGCTGCCTCTTCCCATCACCGCCTCCGCCGGGGACCGTTCCGTCCTGTGCCGAAGGAGGCGTCTTCGGCGTGCTGCCCGGCGTCATCGGCGCGGTCCAGGCGACCGAAGCCATCAAGCTGATCACGGGGGAGGGTCGGTCCCTCGAGGGGCGTCTGCTCCTCTACGACGCCCTGCACATGGACTTCCAGGAAGTGAAGATCCGGTGGGACGCCGATTGCCCGGTCTGCGGCAAAGAGCCCACCATCACCGAGCTCATCGACTACGAGGCGTTCTGCGGCGTGCCCGCGCGGACCTAGAGGAGCGATCATGGCTGTCACCGTCAAGCTACCCACCATCCTTCGGAAGTTCGCGGGCAACGAGGCCCGCGTGAGTGCAGAGGGCGCCACGTTGTCGGAGGTCCTGCATGATCTCGAGTCCCGACACCCGGGCATCACGAAGAACGTGATCGCCGAGGACGGCGGACTGCATCGCTTCATCAACGTCTACCTGAACGATGAAGACGTCCGCTACCTGGGCTCTTTGGAGACCGAGGTCGCCGACGGCGACAAGGTCAGCATCCTGCCCGCCGTCGCCGGCGGTTGACATCCGGGGTCGACCCGGGACTCCGGCACTGTGGGAACATCGACCACCGTGCGCTATGACTCGATCCTGGACGCCATCGGCGATACGCCGCTGGTCGGCATCGACCGGATGTCGCCGAAGCCGGGCGTCCGCATCTGGGCGAAGCTGGAGGGGCAGAACCCCACCGGCTCCACGAAAGACCGCATCGCCCTCAAGATGGTCGAGGTCGCCGAGGCCTCGGGTGCGTTGACACCGGACAAGACCATCCTGGAGCCGACGAGCGGGAACACCGGGATCGCACTCGCGATGGTGGCGCGCCGCAAGGGCTACGAGCTCACCGTGGTGATCCCGGACAACGCCAGCCAGGAGCGGATCGGCTTGCTCCGCCTGTTCGGTGCGGAGATCGTCTTCAGCGACGGCGCCAAGGGCACGAACGGCTCCATCGAGGTGGCGCGGGCGCTCGCCGCCGATGACCGCTACTTCATGCCGTTCCAGTACGGCAACCCCGCGAACCCGCTCGCGCACGAGGAGGGGACGGCACAGGAGATCATCCGCGACCTCCCCGATGTGACCCACTTCGTCGCGGGGATGGGGACGGGCGGAACCCTCACCGGCACCGGGCGTGCGTTGCACGCGCACCGGCCCGATATCAAGGTGATCGCCGCCGAGCCGGAGCTCGGCGATCTGGTCTACGGGCTCCGTTCGCTCGACGAAGGCTTCGTCCCGCCGATCTTCGACCCCTCGCAGATCGATCGGAAGTTCTTGGTCAACTCCTCCGATGCGTTGCGGGCCACGCGCGAGCTGACGCTGCGCGAGGGGATCTTCTCCGGGATCTCGAGTGGTGCCGTCATCCACGTCGCGCAGCGGATCGCCGCCGAACTGGATGAGGGCGACGTCGTCTGTCTGCTGGCCGACGGCGGGTGGAAGTACCTGTCCACCGAGGCGTGGGCGGATGATCTCTCCACGGCCGAGAAGGGCGTCGAGGAGTCGTTGTGGTGGTAGTGCGTGACTGACGGCCGCCCGATCGGTGTGTTCGACTCGAGCGTCGGCGGGCTCACGGTCGCACGTGCGATCACGGATCAATTGCCCAACGAGTCGATCCTGTACGTTGGTGATGGCGCGCGGTTCCCTTACGGCCCGCGGCCGGTCGAGGAGATCCGGGGCTTCGCGATGCAGATCGCGGCGTGGCTCGTCGAACGCGACGTGAAGATGCTCGTGATCGCGTGCAACTCCGTGGAGGTCTCGGCGATCGGCGACATCGCCGCGGCCCACGAGCTGCCGGTCATCGGGGTCGTGAACCCCGGCGCGCGGGCTGCCGTCGCCGCATCGCGCAACGGCGTGGTCGGCGTGATCGGTACGGAGGCGACCATCGCGACGGGTGCCTACCAGCGAGCCCTCGGCGCTTCGGTCACCCTGCACGCCGTGGCGTGTCCCGCCTTCGTCGAGCATGTGGAGCGAGGGGATACGACGAGCGACGGGTTGCGGGAGGCCGCGCGCGGGTATCTTGCTCCGCTGAAGGAGGCGGACATCGATACTTTGATCCTGGGCTGCACCCACTACCCGCTGCTCGCGGGGCTGCTCCAGATGGAGATGGGTCCCGATGTGGTGCTCGTGTCCTCGGCGGAGGAGACAGCCAAGGACGTCTACGCCGCCCTCTCGCGGAACGAGGCATTGTGCGAGGACCCGGCGCCGCCTGAGCACGTCTTCCTCACCACCGGTGAGGCGTCGTCGTTCCGACAGGTGGCGGAGCGGTTCTGGGGACACGAGATGAGCGTGGACACCGTGCGTGTGGGGAGCGTCGCATGAGGCTGACCGTGTTGGGGTCTCAGGGAACGTGGCCTGGTGTGAACGGGCAATGCAGCGGCTACCTCGTGAGCCACCAGGGGTACCACCTCTGGCTCGACGCCGGGACGGGGACGTTCGCCCGGATGCAAGAACACATCCGCGTCGCCGATGTGGGCGCGATGCTCATCTCGCACGGACACGCCGACCATTTCCTTGACGTGATCCCGCATTTCTACGCGCGTCACTACGGGCATCTGGGAGAGCCGGGTCTGCCGTTCTACTCGCCCGAAGGTTTCATGGACCATGCCGCGATGCTCGTCTCGGAGGCGGGGCGAGATGTGATGAGCGAGGCGTATGCGATGCATCACATCGCGCACGGCGCGGTCTTCGAGGTCGGTCCGTTCCGGGTGGAGGCGTACGAGATGACCCACATCGGGGTCAACTCCCTCGGGTACCGGATCGAGGCCGGGGGACACACGTTCGCGTTCACGGGGGACACCGGTCCGTGCGAGAACGCGGTGGAGCTGGCACGAGGAGCGGATCTGTTCCTGTGCGAGGCTACCTACCAAGACCACCAGGACACGACCTTCTTCCACCTGAGCGCGCGTCAAGCGGCCGAGCACGCGGTGGCCGCGGGCGTCAGGCGCCTCGTGCTTACCCACATCACGCCGGACCTGGACCCCGGCACCTCGTTGGAACAGGCATCCACCGCGTTCGATGGCGCGATCGACGTCGCCATCCCCGACGACCAGTGGGAAGTCGGGTCGTGAGCAGGCCGGACGGCCGCGGTCTGTCGGACCTGCGGCCCGTCACGTACGAGATCGGGTTCCAGGAATGGGCCGCCGGTTCGGTGCTCTTTTCGATGGGCAAGACGCGGGTGCTGTGCGCGGCGAGCGTGGCGGATGAGGGTCCTCGGTGGAAGCGCGGCAGCGGGGAGGGGTGGGTGACCGGCGAGTACTCGATGCTCCCCGCGTCCACCAACGAACGTTCGTTCCGAGAGGTCAACCGTGGGCGACCCGGTGGCCGGACGCAGGAGATCCAGCGTCTCATCGGACGGTCGCTGCGAAGCGTCACGGATCTGCGGGCGTTGGGGGAGCGGACCATCACGGTGGACTGTGACGTGCTGCAGGCCGACGCCGGCACGCGCACGGCATCGGTCACCGGCGGCTACATCGCGCTGGCACTGGCGCTGCGGGGGCTGGACCTCGGCCACGCCCTGCTCGACTCGGTCGCGGCGGTGTCCGTCGGACTCGTCGGTGAGGACGCGCTCCTCGACCTCTGCTACGAGGAGGACGCCGCCGCCGAGGTCGACTGCAACATCGTGATGACGGGTGCGGGCGCGTTGGTCGAGGTGCAAGGCACCGCGGAAGGCCAGCCGTTCTCCCGCGATCAGATGGATGCGTTGCTGGATCTGGCCACGGGCGGGATCGCAGATCTCTCACGGATCCAACGCGCCGCGCTCGGCTGATGTCCTTCCCCCCACGCATCGTCCTCGCCACGCGCAACGATCACAAGATCCGGGAGCTGGGACGGATCTGCGCCGACTGGCCTGTGACTTGGACGTCCCTGCGCGATCCCGGAGCGGAGGCGGCCCCCGAGGTCGAAGAGACGGGCGCCACGTACCTGAACAACGCGCGCTTGAAGGCCGTGGCCGTCGCTGACGCGCTGGGGTTCCCGGCGGTCGCGGACGACTCGGGCATCGAGGTCGACGCCTTGGGGGGACGGCCGGGAGTGCGGAGCGCGCGGTTCGCCGGCGAGGATGCCACCGATGTTGAGAACCTGAAGGCCGTCATCGCGGCGCTGCGGGGTGTTCCCTCCGGCGGCCGCACGGCCCGGTATCGCTGCGTCGCCGTGCTGGCGTTCCCGGGCGAGGCGGTCCCCGCGCGGCGCGCCGAGGCCGTGTGCGAGGGAACCCTTCTCACCGCGCCGCGCGGCCAGAAGGGGTTCGGCTATGACCCGATCTTCGTCCCGGCGGGTTGGGATCTCACCATGGCCGAACTCACGGACGAGCAGAAAGATCGGATCTCGCACCGCGGCAAGGCGTTCCGAGCATTGCGAGATCTCCTCGGGTCAGACTGACCTCCCCCGATACCCGGCTCAAGGTACGACCTTCGGCGGCCGACGTACTTCCCGTGGGGGAACGAGCGCAGCGGCGCGATCAGGGCAAGCAGGCCTATCTGGAGGGTTTCTTCGGGGGCATCTCTCCGGCATTGGGGTTCACGCTCGGCTTGGCGTTCGTCGCCGTGGTCGGAACGGTCGACCACGCGACCGGTCGCACCATCTCCCTGGCGCCCTTGATGTTGATGCCGGTCCTGCTGGTGACGTGGAACGGCGGCCGGCTCCTCGGCATCGTGATGGCGGGCTTCGCCACGCTCCCCACCCAACTCGCAGACGCCGGCACCGGACGGCTCCCGCTCCCGTCGTGGAACGCCTTCGTCTGGCTCTCGATGTTCGTGCTCGCGGCGTGGATGCTGGCGGCGCTGCAGGAGGCCATCTCGCGGCAAGGAGCTCGGTTGGGCCGGCTCTTGGCCGATGAGGCGGAGACAACCACCGACCTCCGCGAGCAGAACGACCTGAAGGACACGCTGTTGCACGCGGTCTCGCACGACCTGAAGGGCCCGCTGGCAGGCGTGCTCGGGGCGATGCAGACGATCCGCCGTGCGGAGAAGCTCGGCCTCACCGAGGTGGAGATGCATGATCTGTACGGGGTCATCGAACAGGCGGGGGCGAAGGCTGCGCGGCTCGTGGATGACCTGCTGGACCTGGATCGTCTGGACAGGGGTCAGCTGAGCATCGAGCGCGAGCCTACCGACGTGGTGGGACTCGCTCGCCGTGCCGCGCTCGAGATCCCGGCTCTCTCCGGCCACCCCGTGCGCGTGGATGGTCCCGACGTGCTCGCCGATGTCGACGGGTCGAAGGTCGAACGGATCATCGACAACCTGCTCGGCAACGCGGCACGGCACACCGCCCCGGGGACGCCTATCCAGGTGGAGGTGCGCCCCGACCCCGAGGGCCTCACGATGATCGTCGAGGACCAGGGTCCCGGCGTCCCCGACCTCATGAAGGAAGCTGTGTTCGAGGCCTTCCGTCAGGGCGACGCGGCCCGTGGCGGCGTCGGCATCGGCCTGTCGCTCGTGCGTCGGTTCGCCGAACTGCACGGCGGCTCCGCCAGGGTCGAGGATCGACCCGGCGGCGGAGCTCGCTTCGTGGTCCGCCTCCCCGGCGTGGTCGGTCCGGCAGCTGCGCCCGTGCTCCGCGCTGTGTGACGCGGGGGATCAGGCGCAGGCGACCCCCGTTCCGTTCGTTCAGCGTGCGGCGAAGTGGACGTCGGCGAACGGCCAGTCGTCCCTGAGCCACTCACTCGCGTCGCGCCACAGCGGCGCATCCAGGTCCGCGTGCGAAGACCGGACCCATGAACGAACATCCGCCGTGAGGTCCTCGCCCTGCACCGGGTAGATGTACACGCACCCGATCACGTCCTTCGTCGCGGGGTCGAGCACCGTGTAGGTGAAGCCCTCGCGATCGTGGAAATGGCGCGCATGCATGTGCATGTCCTCGAGGTTCTCGGCGAGCGTCATAGGTTCCGGCCATGGATCGGGGTCGACCGGATCGCCGTAACCGGGCGTGGCGCGGATGTGCTCGATGCTGGACATCCAGGCGGCGTGGTCACGCTCGTTGTGCCGGGGCCCGAGCGGTTCGAGCAAGAACCGTTCGTTCCACAGGCCGAGGGGTGGCTGGAAGCCGTCGGGTACGAACACGGCTCCACGGTACCGCGCTTTGCCGGCAGGCTCAGCCGGGTCTAGGGTGGAGAGACCCTCACAGCAGGGGAGGTGATGCAGATGGGTCGTGTCACGGTTCGAAGCCTCGACAAGCCCGATGAGACCCGCTCGTTCCCCAACGGGGTCGCCGAGATGGTCACCATGGGCGAGACCATGATCGGGAGGGCTCGATTCGCGCCCGGCTGGCGGTGGTCCAACGACGTCAAGCCGATCGCGGGCACCGAACGATGCATGATCCTGCACAAGGGCTACGTCGTGTCGGGCTCGCTGGTCATCCAGGCCGAGGACGGAACCGAGACGACGATCGGCGCCGGTGACGGCTACGTGATCGAGCCCGGTCACGACGCCTGGGTTATCGGCGACGAGTCCTACGTCGGGATCGACTTCGCCCAGGAGATGGCGAATTACGCCAAGCCGGGGTGAGATCCCGATCGACGGCGGCGGGCGGCCGGGGACACCCGCCCGTGTCCTTCACGCGATCGTGATCGCCGCCCGCATCCCGTAGGCGTAGTGGCTCGGGAGATGGCATCCCAGGATCAACGTGGCAGACGCGGCCGGGAACGTATACGTCGTCTCGCGTGTCGCGCCCGCGGGCACGGTCATCTCGCCGGGGCGAGGGGCGTGGAAGGACTCGGTCCCGCGCTCGTGCGCACGCTGCACCTCTGCGTCTCCGATGATGAACTCGTGATCGATCGGGTCACCGTTGTGCACCAAGAAGCGCACGGTCTCTCCCGGTTCCACGGTGATCAGGTCGGGCTCGAAATGCGAGTACCGCAAACGAACCTCGACGGTGCGCACGCCGGTGTCCAGGACGCCGCCCCACACGGCACCGCCGCCCACGAGCAGGAGCAGGGCCACGGGCACCGACGCGCGGAGCCGGGTCGTGTTCACGCGAGCTGGCGTCGCCGAGCGATCGCTCCGATGAAGAGCACGAGCGAGAACGCGAGGATCGAGAGCCACGCGACGGGGAGCAGGTCGGGGCCGATGGCGACGAGAGGCGCCTGGAATCCCGCGGCGACGGGGTCGGGCTGGCCGAACCCGCTGGCATCGACCGCCAGGTCGTTCGTGAGTTCGCCCGCCTCCTCGTTGACCCGCACGTACGTGAGCCACATGTCGTCCTCAGGGAGCCATCGCATGCCCCGGTCCGAACGGAGGTCACGCAGCAGCGTCGTCGACGCCTCTTCGCTCACCTCTTGGATGAGTCCGCGCTGGTCGGGGTCGCCGTTGGGCCGCACGGCCTGGGGAAGGGTGGCCGGACGCCGGTCGGTGAGCAGGTACACGTCGGCCTGGATGACCTGGGAGGCATCGAGGCCGAGACCGAGGATGCGCAGCGGCACCCACGGGTCGGGCGTCGGGATGACGACATGGATCGGCGTTCCTTGGCCCTCCTGGACGCCTTGGTCCGCGGCGCGCTCGATGTTGAACTTCGCGGCCATGAAGATCGGGCTCCGCTCAGCGTAGAAGTCGAGCATCTCGGGAGCGTCGGGCGGCAGGAAGAAGCCGTTCTCTCTCGCCCAGTTGCCGACGGCCGTGCCGCCGCCCTCCAGGACCGTGATGTCGAGTGCGTCGATCTCGGCGGTCATGAGGACGCGAGCCGAGGAAAGGGCAGCCCCCGCCGAGGCGAACAACTCGTCCGCGACCGGTTGCGGCTGCGTCTCCAGGACCAGGCGTTGCAGGGTCCAGTCACCGCCCTTCACGACCTTCGTGGGGACCCCGGGCAGCGGGACGATGGACCCGACCTCCCCGGCAGCCTTCCCGGTGAAGGTGAAGGAGGTCACGTAATGCTCGATCCCGCGGTGGTAGGCGGCCAGGGTCGTCGTCCGGACCAGGTTCACGGTGCCGTTGGGGGCTACCAGCCCTCCGCACGCCGAGGCGGCGGTAGCAGGGACCAGGATGAGTGCTGCGGCGATGAGGCCGGCAGCGACGACGCGTGAGGCGCCCGGGAGCGTTCGCATGGATCTCCCCCTTTTTCGCGGAAACTCGGTCGACGACGCGACCGGACGCTCCGGTTCCCGAGCGTCCGGAACCTCCATGCCTCCGGAGGCGGGGATCGTGACCGGAGGGAACCGCTCGCTTTCGAGACCCCGAAGGGCGAAGATGCGCGGATGTCCACCTCGGCTCGGATGATCACCGTGGCGTGCGCCGCCTGGCTCGCGCTCGCTCCAGCGTTGGTCCACGCGGCCGCGGGTGACCTCGACCCCTCGTTCGACGGCGATGGCAAGGTCGTCTTGGCGTTCGAGGACTTCCGCTTGCACGACCTGGCGACGGCGGGTGATGGCAGCGTGATCGTGGCCGGGACGTCGACGCCCGGCGCAGGGCCCGGCCGGTTCGGCGTCGCCCGGCTCACGCCTGCCGGCCTCCCTGACGTGGGGTTCGCCGCCGGTGGTCTGGCGACGGCGACGTTCAGCACCCTGTCGGTTTCGGCGACGGCGGTCGCGCTCGACGGGGACCGGGTCGTCGCGGTCGGGGACGGGCGGACCGACGGGGGTCCAACGCGGTTCGCCCTGGCCCGGTTCGAAGCCGACGGCGATGCCGATCCAAGCTTCTTCTCCGTTGGGCGGCTCTGGACCAAGATCGACGTGGGTGGGCGGCTCGCTTCGGATCACGCTGCCGACGTCGCCGTGCAGCCCGACGGGAAGATCGTCGTCGTGGGCTCGGCCGACGGCGCTCACCGCGCCGTGGTGCTCCGCTACCTGGAAGAGGGCGGGCTCGATGCCACGTTCTCCGGGAACGGCCTGGCGATCACGTCACTCGGTGAGGGGTCGATGCGTGCGGAAGCGGTGGTACTCGACGACGCCGGCCGGATCGTGCTCGCCGGCAGCGCGGGGAGCGACGTGTTCCTGGCGCGGTTCCTGCCCGACGGATCGCCCGACCTCGCCTTCGGCACCGCCGGACGCGTCAGGGTGGATCTGGGAGGTCGCGAGAGCGCCCTCGGGCTGGCGATCGATGGCCGGAGCCGGCTCGTGGTCGTCGGCCGGCGGTCGACGACCACCGGGAGTTCGATGGTGGTCGCGCGGTTCCGTCCCGCGGGGTCGCTGGATCCTCGGTTCGATGATGACGGGTGGCGGAGTATCCGCGCGGGGACGGTCGGCCACGATGTGCTCGTCCAAGACGATGGCCGGCTGGTGCTGGGCGGGACGAACGGGAGATCGCGGTTCCTCCTCGCGCGGCTCTCGCCGTCTGGGGCGTTCGACACGTCGTTCGGAGGCGACGGAACGATCACGACCGGGTTCGCCTGCTGCACCGCCAAGGTGACGGCGCTAGCCCCTGGGCCCGCCGGTTCGACGACCGCCGGGGGACCGGAGGCGGTGGTGGCGCGCTATCTCGCGGCCTGACCCATCCACCGACTGGAGCGCTGGGTTCGCGGGCCGCTCTCGCTCACGGCAGCAGGCGATCGAGGAACTCGTCGAACACCGACAAGTAGGTACCGACGTCGTCCATCGTGGTCTGAGCCGAGATGGCAGGCCCACCCCACCACCCGAAATCCCAAACCCCCCGGTTGGCCATGAACACGCGCTGTAGGTGACGGACCAAGGGAACGTCGCGCTCACCTGCTTCGCGGTTGTTCATGGGCGGGGTCGGGGAGTAGCGGTACCCGGCCCTGTTCCCGCCGTGATAGACGTCCCAGTCGCGACCCCGGGCGCGGATGGCGGACGTCATCCCGCCGGCAAGGGCGCGCGCCAGTTCCTGCATCCGAGCGTACGTCTCCTCGGTCCACACCTCCAGGAGAGCAGCGCGCGCCGCAGCCATGGACAGGGCGTTGCCGAACAGGGTGCCGCCGATCGCGGGTTCGTCGACCGCGTCGCCCGAGACCTCGTACGCGGCGTACTCCCGATCGATCAGTCCGGCGATGACGTCCGTCATGCCCAGGGCCGCGACGGGAACCCCGGCGCCGAGTGACTTCCCCAGGATCACCAAGTCGGGGTCCAGACGCCATGTGCGCACGAACCCGCCGAACGCCATCGGCAGCGTCTGTGTCTCGTCGATCGCCAACAGCGTCCCGTGCGCACGCGTCAACCGGCGCAGGCCCTCGTGGAACCCTGCCGACGGGAAGACGATCCCTGAGTTCGTGAGCATCGGTTCGGCCAGCACCAGCGCGATGTCGTCTCCTCCGAGGGCTGCCGCGACGCCGTCGAGGTCGTTCCACGTCAACACGATGGTGCGGTGGATGTCGTGGTTGGTCACGCCGAGGTACTCGGGCTCGGTACCGCCGGCTCCGTCTTGGACCGCGAGCAGCTCTGCGAGGTGGCCTTGATACTTGCCCTCGAACACGATGATGCGCTCGCGGCCGGTCTGCGCCCGGGCCAGGTGGATCGCGTCGGTCACCGCTTGCGTCGAACTCAGTTGGTACTGCCACTTCGGCAGACCCCATCGGCGAGCGAGTTCCTCCGACACGGCGATGGAGTCCTCGGTCGGCAGTTGGAATTGCGTGCCCCACGCGATCCTGTCGGTGACGGCGCGAACGACGGGCTCGGGCGTATGCCCCGCTGAGGCCACGGTGATACCCAGGCTCAAGTCCAGGTAGCGATGTCCGTCGATATCCGTGAAGTGCGCGCCCTCCGCTCCTTCCACGAAGATGGGGGATGGTCGTAGAGGAAGCTCATCCATGACATCGGCACACCGAGCGGCATGGTGCGACGTGCCCGCTCGCGCATGGTGAGCGACCGAGGGTGCGAGCCTTCGAAGTGCTCGTCTTCCCCACGCTTCAGTGCGGCAGCATGCTCAAGATCGATCCCGTGATCCACGTCATGGACCAGTCTTCGTCATGACCGAACGATAACGTGCCTCGGTCGTGCACTGCCCCCGACCAGACGATCCCGGTAGCGTGCGGTCGAGGCAGGCGAGAGGCCGAACACATGGTGGAGTGGACCGGGACGAACATCTTGAAGACTCCCCGGCTCGCGCTCCGTACGTTCCGCCGCGATGACCTGCCGCACTACGCCGCCCTCAACGCCGACCCCCAGGTCGCCGGATGGTTGGGGGGACCGCTGACGCGGGAACACTCCGATGCGATCGCGGAGTGGGCTCAGGAGACGTACGAACGCGAAGGGATCGGCCTCCTCGCGGTCGAAAGGCGCGAGGATGGCGTCTTCCTCGGGATGTGCGGCCTGCACCACCAGTCCTCCTATCCCGACGAGGTCGAGGTCGCCTGGCGCCTCGCCTATGAGCACTGGGGCCATGGGTACGCGACGGAGGCCGCGACGGCCTGGCTGGACCACGCCTTCGGCGCGAGGGATCTGCCGCGCGTCATCTCGATCACGGATCGACCGAACGTGCGGAGCCTCGCGGTCATGGGCCGCCTCGGGATGGCCTTCGACCACGAGGCCGAGGTGCAGGACGACGGTCAGGTGTTCCACGCCGTCGTCTACGCCATCACCGCGCAGCGGTGGCGCGAACGTTCCCCCCGTGACGGGGTAGGATCCGCCGGCGCGGCTCCGTGACAGCGGGCCGAGAGGGGGATGCGGAGTGGCGCGTTCGGTGGAACTCGAGGAACTGGTCGCGGCATGGTTCGGGGCGGCTTCGGCGGGCGATGCATCGCTCGTCGAGCGCCATGTATCGAGCGACGCCAGCAACCGGCTGATCGGCAGCGACCCGGACGAGTATCTCCGTGGTGGCGAGGCGGTCGCCGCCTTCTTGCGCGGCGAAGCGGAGCGTTCTGCCGGCAACGCCACGTTCACTCCATCGGAGACGGAAGCCTTCGTGGAGGGGACGGTCGGTTGGGCCACATCGCGCGTCAGGATCATGCTTCCCGACGGCGGGTACGTCTCCCCTCGGTGGAGCGCCGTGTTCCACCGAGAAGGAGACGATCGGAGATCCGTGCAGACCCATGCGTCGATCGCCGTCCCCAACGATGCCGTCGGGTGGTCTTACGACTGAGGGCCGCCTGAAGATCCGCCGCTACCGGAGGTAGGTCGCCCACCGTCGTCAGCGGAAGTGCTCGAGAGAGCAGCAGTTGCCCATCCGGTACGGTGTGGCTTGATGAGCACGACCCAAGATCCGCCGAGCGCCGGTGCCTTCGGGCGCCGCGCGCCGGGTCGGCCCCAGACGCGGGACCTCGTGGCAGCGGCCGGTGGATCCGTCGATCTCGATCACGCCGTCGGGTATTACGCGACGAGACGAGAGGCCTCTCGCCCCAGGTCCAAGCAGATACCGCGCGCTTGCTCTACGGGGAACTACGAGGTGCCAACCAGGTGCTGGATGTCGGTGCGGGCACGGGACTCGTGACGGTGCCGCTCGCTCGGACGGGCGCATCGACGACGGGCATCGATCTGTCCGAAGGGATGCTGCAGCGGCTGGGTGCGAAAGCACTGGAGGAGGGGATGTCGATCCCCCTCGCCGTAGCGGACGCCACCGCGTTGCCCTTCGCCGACGACGCTTTCGACGGACTGGTCATGCGACACGTGTTGCATCTGATCCACGACTGGCGCGGGGTGTTGACCGAGGCGGTCCGTGTCCTGCAGCCCGGAGGGACGTTCCTCGTCAGCATCACTGACTACACCGGGCTGTATCACACGCTGCAGGAGCGCCTCCTCGCGGCAGCAGGGGATCTCCCCATCGCGGTCGGGCTCCGCCCCGATGACCCCGAGAGTCTGGAGCGGGCGATGGCTCCGCAAACGGAGCGACCGGTCACGTGCTTCCCGCGGTCCGTGGGCGCCGGACGCTCACGATCGCGGCGTTCCTGCGGAACATGGAGCGGGGCCTCTACACGTGGACCTGGGCTGCATCCCCGGCCACGCGCCGGCGTGCGGTCCGCAAGGTCGACCGCTGGGCCCGCCGCCATATCGGTCGTCTGGACCGACCCGTCGAGCCCGAGTTCGAGATCGAGTGGCGCGCGTTCCGCCTCCCTATCTGAGCGCCGCCGCCGGAACCTGCTTCTTCGGGTCGACGAACGGGATGGCTGCGGTCGTGCCGACCAGCGGACCGTGCTGTGACTCGACGTCGAGCTTGATCCCTGGTTCGGCCAGCGCGATAGGAACCCAGACGTAGCCGATGTTGCGTTCGAGCCGGGGCGACCAGACGGCGTCGGTGACCCGCCCGACCTCCTCCCCGTCGTGGAACACCGTCCAGAAGTTCGCGGGGTCGATGTCGAACCCACCGCCCTCGAACTCGATCCCCACCAGCTTCTGCGTGACGCCCTCGCGGCGGATCCGCTCGAGCGCCTCTTTGCCGATGTAGTCCTGCGGCTGCTCCTCGACCAGTCGCTCCAGCCCCGAGATCTGGAACGGGTTGTTCTCGATCGTCATGTCGGAGCCGTGGTTCATCATCCCGGCCTCCACCCGCTTGGCCATGCTCGGCGCTGCGACGCGGATCCCGAACTCCTCGCCTGCCTCGAGCACCGCCCTCCAGAGCGCGTCGCCCTGGGCGAAGTCGAGGCAGTTGACCTCGAAGCCGGGTGCGGCGGTGAACCCGGTCCGGCTGATCACCACCGGCATGCCCTTGATCTCGAACCGCCCGCAGAAGTAGTACTTGAGGTCGTAGATCGACGGCCCCACCAGCTTCTCGAGCGTCTTCGCCGAGGCCGGACCCTGGACCTGCATCGGGTAGACGTCGGGGTGGAAGACGTTCACGTCCAGGCCGAGGCCCGTGGCGACGCCCAGTGCGTAAAGACCCGCGTCGGAGTCGGCGAGCTGCATCCACCAACGACCCTCGTCCACGTGCAGCAGCACCGGGTCGTTCACGATGCCGCCGTCGCGAGCGGTCACCAGCATGTACTTGGCCTGTCCCACCGCGCACTTCGTCAGGTCGCGGCAGGTGATCATGTCGATCAGGCGATCGGCGTCGGGGCCGCTGACCTCGATGGTCCACTCGGCGCCGACGTCCCACACGACCACGCTTGAGAGCAGGTGCTCGTACTCCACGTTCGGGTCGTCGTAGTACCCGGGGAGCAGCGTGTGGTTGTAAACGTCGTAGGACTTGGCTCCGGCCCGCACCGTGGCCTCGAAGTACGGGGACCGCCGGTACCACGGCCCCATGTACAGCTTGGTTTCGGTCGCGAAACGCTCCTCACCCATCGGGTCCTCCATCTCGTTGGTGGAGGGCGACTGTAGCCCGGGGCGGTCGCGAACCGGTAGATCGACGGTTCGGGTGGCGCCGTGAAGGAGCCCCGCCTAGGATTCGCTGCGATGGCCATCTGCTCTTCATGCGGCGCCGTCCTTCCGCCCGCGGCACAGTTCTGCCCGTCGTGTGCTGCGCCTGTGGGACCTGCGGAGCCCGCGGGCGAGCGGAAGCTGGCGACGGTGATCTTCGCCGACCTGGTCGGCTCGACCGCGCTCGCCGGATCGCAGGATCCGGAGCGGACCCGCGCCGTCCTCGAGCGCTTCTACGACGCGATGTCCCAGGAGATCGAGTCGGCCGGCGGGACCGTGGAGAAGTTCGCGGGCGACGCCGTGATGGCTGCCTTCGGGGCCCCGACCTCGCTCGAGGACCACGCCGAGCGGGCGTTGCATGCCGCGCTGGCGATGCAGCGGCGGCTCACCGACCTCTTCGGCGGGGCCCTGGCTCTTCGGATCGGTGTCAACACGGGCGACGTCGTCGCGGGCAGACCCCGCGAGGGGAGTTCGTTCGTCTCCGGTGATGCCGTGAACGTCGCGGCACGGCTCGAACAGGGCGCCGGCCCCGGCGAGATCCTCGTGGGGGAGCGCACGGTCGCGGCCGCGAAAGGGGCGTTCGAGTTCGCAGAACCGCGGACGGTCGAAGCGAAAGGCAAACCGGACGGCGTCGCGTGCCGGCGGCTCTTGCGCGCGCTCTCGCTCATGCGCCCGCGCGGGGTCGCCGGGCTCGGGCGGGCGTTCGTGGGCCGCGACGACGAGATGGCCACGCTCGAGGGCCTCTACGAGGAGGTGGAGCGTTCGCGAGAGCCGCGGCTGGTGACGATCTTCGGAGACGCGGGCGTGGGCAAGACCCGCCTGATCCGAGAATTCTGGGAACGGCTCGGCGCTCGCTCGCCCGAGCCGCTCCGACGCACCGGACGGTGCCTGTCCTACGGGAAGGGTGTCGCGTACTGGCCGCTGGCGGAGGTGCTCAAGGAGCACCTCGGCGTCCTCGAATCGGACCCACCATCGGTCGTGCGTGCGCGTCTGGAGGAGCGTGACATCTTGGGGCTCACCCTCGGGATGGACGTGGCGCAGGATCTGCACCCGCTGGCCGCGCGGGATCGGTTCCAAGATTCGTGGGTCGACTTCCTGACCGAGGTCGCGGAGGCCCGGACCACGGTGATGCTCATCGAGGACCTTCACTGGGGCGAGGAGCCCTTGCTCGATCTCCTGGAACGCATCCTGCGCGACGTGAGGGCCCCGCTGATGGTGATCGCGACCGCCAGGCCCGAGTTCGTAGAGCGCCGCCCCGGTTGGGGCGGGCGGGTCGCCGGTGCGGTGGTGGCGCTCGAGGCGCTCTCGCCCGAGGACACCGCCGGCATGCTCGACGCGTTGATCGGCGGAGCGCTCCCAGGCGGGCTCGGCGAGGTCGTGATCCAGCGCGCGGAGGGGAACCCGTTCTTCGTCGAGGAACTGCTGGGGACGCTGCTCGACCGGGGGCTGCTCAGGAAGCAGGACGGGGCCTGGTCTCTCGCCGAGTTACCGGACGACTTCACGGTGCCGGACACGGTGCAGGCGGTGATCGCCTCGCGCATCGATCTCCTCGAGTCAGCCGAGAAGAGCGCCCTGCAGGCCGCGTCCGTGATCGGCCGTATCTTCTGGGCCGGTCCCGTCTATGACCTCGTCGGCGACGCTTCGCCCGATCTCGGGATCCTGGAGGAGCGTGACCTCATCCGCCGCCGCGCTGGGTCCACGCTCGTGGGCGATCGCGAGTACGCGATCAAGCACGCCCTGACGCGTGAGGTCGCGTACGCGAGCCTGACCAAGGGCACGCGGGCGCGGATGCACGCGGGGTTCGCACGCTGGCTGGAGCGAACCTCCGGGGCGACGGACGAATTCGCGTCGCTCCTTGCCCACCACCTGGCGGAAGCGGTGGCGCCCGAGGACGCGGATCTAGCCTGGGCCGGCGAGGAGGCTGAGCTCGACGAACTGCGGGCCGCCGCGCTCACGTGGCTGGGGCGTGCGGCCGAGCTCTCGGTCGGGCGGATGGAGATCGATGACGGACTCGAGCTGCTCCATCGAGCGCTCGAGCTGGAGACCGACCGGCAACGCCGTGGGGCGCTGTGGCGCGACATCGGTCGGGCCAACATCCTCAAGTACGACGGCGAGGCATTCCGCGAGGCCATGTTGGAGGCGCTCGCTCTGGTCGACGATCGTGCGACCGAGGCGGATCTCTATGCCGAGCTCGGCTTCCAGGCGCGGCTGCGAGGCGGGATGTGGCTGCGACGGCTCGCGGGCGATCTGGTCGAGGGATGGATCGACCGCGCGCTCGAGGTCGCCGAACCAGGAACGGTGGCGCGGGCGAAGGCGCTGATCGCTCGATCCTACGGCGAGCCTGCGGGCTCGGCCGACCTCGTCGAGGAGGCCTCCGCCATCGCCGAACGCCTGGAGGACATCCAACTCCGCTCGTTCTGCATAGACGCGCGCTCGAACGAGGCGCTGGCTCGCGGCGCCTACGAGGAGGCGTTCGTATGGGCGCGACGCCGGCAGGAACTGGTGCCCCACCTGTCCGACCCCGACGACGTCGCGATGGTCTACGGCTACTCGACCGACGCGTACATCTTCGCGGGGAGGTTCGAGGAAGCGCGAGCGCTCCGTGACGCGTTCGATGTGGTCACCGGCACCCTCTCGCCTCACCACCGGCTGCACGCGGCAGCAGGACACGTCCGGGTCGCAGGACTGAGCGGTAGATGGGAACTCGTGCGTGACCTCACGCCGCGGGCGGAAGGAGCCGTCGCGGCGAGCGAGGCCACGCCGTGCCTGCTCGGACCCGTGGCGCTCCTGACGTGCGCCCTCGCCCACGTGCACCTCGGTGATGAGTCCGAAGCTCATCGGCTGGAGCAGCGAGCGGCCGCACTCGGCTTCGAGGGATTCGGAGCGTGGCTCGTGCCCATCGAGATCGACATCGCCGTCGCTCGGGGCGACCGAGGCGAGGTGGAACGGAAGCTGCAGGAGTGGGCCCCTGAAGGCCTCGGTGACGTGGAGGGTCATGTCACCAGGCTCGAAGCGCTGATCGCGCTCGATCGCCGGGCTGAGATCGAGGAGGAGGCCCCCCCGCTGGCCGCGTTGGGCGGCTACATAGAGCCGTTCGCGCTTCGCGCCCTCGGCTTCGCCCGGGGGGACGGGAGCCTCTTCGCGCAGGCGGTCGACCGGTTCGAGGCGATGGGCATGCAGTGGCACGCCACCCAGACCCGAGGACTCGCCACCGGGTCGTAGGCCGGACGCCTCCCTACTCCTTGGACGCAGGTTGGCGATCCGTGGTCGCCTTGCCCGGATGGTCACCTCGGGAGTAGGGTCGGTGAAGGCCGTTCGAAGGGAGGCACGGATGCACCCGAACGAGAAGCTGCTGCGCGACGGCGATGAGGCGCAGGCCCGAGGGGACATGGAGACGTTCATCGGTTCCTTCACCGACGATGTGGTGATCCACATCACGGGGAAGAGTTCCTTCGCCGGCGTGCACAAAGGCAAGGATCAGTTCGTCGAGCTGTTCACGCGCTTCATGGAGCGCACGCCTGAGTACACCTTCGAGCCGCACGCGTACTTCGCGGATGACGAGCACGGCGTCAACCTGCAGCGTTCCCACTACAAGCGCGGTGACGAGACCTTGGACTCGAGCGACACGTTCGTGTGCCACTTCACCGACGGCAAGATCTCGGAGTTCTGGCTCCTCAGTGAGGATCAGGCCGCCGTCGACGCCTTCCTCGGGTAGGTCGGCGGTCCGCTGTGGGTTTCGGTGCGCAGATCGAGAGCCGCTAGCCACCGACGGTGGTTCGGCGGCTATGCCGGCGAAGGATCGTCTGCGCCACGAACAGGAACGTGAGCGTGACCGCCAGCATCACCGACGCGATCGCGTTGATCGCGGGCGTTACGCCGCGCCGGATCGAGGAGAACACGTACAAGGGCAGGGTGTTATCGGGACCGGCCACGAACAGCGCGATGATGAAGTCGTCGAAGCTGAACGTGAAGGCCAGGAGGAACCCCGCCAGGATCGCCGGGAACAGCTGCGGGAAGGTCACTTGGCGGAACGTTCCCCACGGCGTGGCACCCAGGTCTCCGCTCGCCTCGATCAAGCTCCGGTCCATACCGGCAGCTCGCGCGCGCACGAGCACGATCACGAGCGCCATCGTGAACAGCGTGTGCGCCGCGATCACGGTGAGCCGGCCGAGCGCCAGCTGCGGTGCCGCGCCCGAACCAGGCCACAGGTACGCGATCCAGTCGTTCAGCCAGTCGAACGCCAGGACCACGAAGATGAGCGTCGCGATCCCGATCACGATGCCCGGCACCAGGATCGCTGCGTAGATGAGCCCGTCGAACACGACCCGCAACCACCCGCGGACCCGTTGCAGCGCGAGGGCGGCCATCGTGCCGAACACCGTGGCGAGCACCGCGGTGATCGAGGCGATGAACAAGGAGTTGCGGAGTGCTTCGGTGACGAACGGATCGGTCCACGCTTCCGCGTACCACTTCGTGGAGAAGCCGCGGAGGTCGGTGGCGTGCATCCCCGCGTTGAACGAGAGCACCACGACGGTGAGGATGGGCACGTAGAGGAAGGCGAAGACGGACACCGCGTAGATGCCGAGGGCTCGGTCGGCGCGGTCTCGGCTCCTGGCGGTCTTCGCAGCCATCGCGTCCTCAGATCAGCGACACGTCGTCGCGCGACGCACCGCGGGTCCATCTCGACGTCAGGCGCATCGACACGCCGATCGCCACCAGCATCACCGCTATCAGGCTGATCGCGACCGCAGACCCCAGAGGCCAGTCTCGGGCCTGGATGAACAGGTCCACCAACGCGGTGCCGAGCAGGAACACCTTGTTGCCGCCGAGCATCGCCGGGATCACGTATTCGCCCGAGAGCAAGATGAACACGAGCAGGCACCCCGTGACGATGCCCGGCGCAGCGAGCGGCAGCGTGATCTGTCGCAGCGTCCGGGCGGGTGGCGCGCCGAGGTCCTTCGAGGCCTCGAGCAGGCGCTTATCCAGCCGCTCCAAGCTCACGTAGAGCGGGAACACCATGAGCGGGAGGTAGTTGTAGACGATCCCGATCATCACGGCGAAGCGCGTATTCAACAGGACGAGATCGTCCGCCAGACCCAGCTTGCGCACGAGTGCCGGGATGCCGTTGCCCCCGAGGATCGTGAGCCACGCATAGGTACGGATCAGGAAGCTCGTCCAGAATGGCACGACCACGAGCACGAGCAGGACGGTCTTGAGTCGCGCGGCGCGCGTCGCCAGGTAGTACGCCAGCGGGAACGCGACGAGCAGGCAGATCAGCGTGCTCGCGAGCGCGATCACGAACGTGTTGCGGAACGCCACGGCGCGCGTCGGCAGCTTCACGAATTGCTCCAGCGTGAGGGCGGCCTGGTAGCCGCCTGCAGGGGCACGCTCGCCCACGCTGTAGATCAGGAGGATCACCACAGGTGCGACGAGGAGCAAGAGGAACCACAGGGAGGACGGGGCGAGGAGGAGGGCGGTCGAGAACCGACCGCCCTCCCGTTCGCCTCGCGACGGCTTCGCCGCCGCCGGCCGGTCGGGTTCGGACGTCGTCAGGCTGCCTTCACCCTTGCCCACAGCTCCGACCTGTCGGGGTTCGTGAGCGTCGCGGCTGCCCCGAACTCCAGCGGTGCCATCAACTCGGCGGCTGGGTAGAGGATGGGGTTGTTCAGGATCTCCTCGGGGACCAGGGCGGTGGCGCGCGCGTCCACCTGCGGGTACCCGTGGAACTCGGTCTCCTTCGCCGCGACGGGCGGATCGATCATGAACTGCAGGAAGGCGTAGGCCGCGTCCTTGCGGGTGGACTCGGCCACGATGGCCCAGTTGTCCTCCCAGATCTCTCCGCCTTCGGTCCCGAGCACGTACTCGATCGCGGGCTCGTCCCGGTGCATCTGCGCCGCGTCGCCGGTCCACGCCATCGTCGTCCAGACGTCCTTCGCCCGCATCGGCGGCTGGTAGTCGCTCGTGATCCCGAAGAGGTGCGGCTTGGCCGCGATGAGGAGTTCTTCGGCGTGCGACAGTTCGGTCGGGTCGATCGAGTTGAACGAGTGGCCGTAGTACTTGAGCGCGTTCCCGATGGTCGTGAGCATGTAGTCGTGGATCGCGACCTTGCCTGACCAGTCGCCCATCGTTCCGTCCCAGAACTCCTTCCAGGAGGTCGGGTCGGAGGTGATCTCGTCGGTCCATATCGCGTACCCGGTGGTGCCCCAGTTCTTGGGGATGGCGTAGGTGTTCGAGTCACCGGGAACCTGCGACGCCTCCAAGAAGCGCGCCTCGTACTGGCTCGCGTCGTACGAGCTGATCCGTCCGAGGTCCAATGGCTCGACGAGACCCAGGTCGACGTAGGTCGGGACCGCGTAGTTCGTGGGCACGAACACGTCCCAGCCGGTGCTGCCGACCTGCAGCTTGGCGAGCATCTCCTCGTTGGAGCCGAAGACCTTCAGATCGA
Organism: Actinomycetota bacterium; assembly: GCA_046716145.1. GTDB lineage: Bacteria > Actinomycetota > UBA4738 > UBA4738 > HRBIN12 > AC-51. The sequence continues at coordinate 25,978 of JBKJXU010000304.1, read as the reverse complement.
CCTTGACGCCCGTCGCCGCTTCGAACGCGGCCAGGTTGTCTAGGTTGTGATAGTTGGGCCACGAGACCAGGACGAGCCGGTCACCGAGATCGGCGGGCGTCGAGGTACCACCGCCCGTCGTGCCAGGGCTCGTCTCGTCGGGCGCGCAGGCTGCGAGCAAGCCGCTCCCGAGTGCGGCGCCGCCGAGCGTCATCCCCGCCATCCCGAGGAACCGCCGGCGCGATAGTTGCCCGTGAGCCGCGAGCTCCCCGACCCCTGTCCCAGCGAGCGGGTTCTTCTGCTTGTCCACTCCAACCTCCTTCTGTCCGGGTCGCCTCACGGCGCGAGCGCGAGCGCGACATCGTTCCCCCAACCGACCTGCACTTCGTCCCCGATGTCGAAGCGAGCCTCGGGGGAGCCAGGCCGGTGGTTCAACCGCACGGTCACGTGACCGAGCGAGGTCGTTTCGATGTGGAACTCAACCTGGTCGCCCAGGAAGGTCCGCTGCTGGACCCGGCCGAGCGCCGACGTCTGATCGCCCGAGGCACCCTCTCCTGGTGCCCCGAGGTGGACGCGCTCGGGACGAAGCGAGACGACGGCACGGTCGCCTCGTACGAGCTCCCTGCCGCCCGAGGGGGTCCGCGCGCTGAGCGCCACGCCGCCATCGGTCCGCACCGTGACCGGCGGCCCGAGGTCCTCCACGACCCCTTCGAACAGGTTCGACTCGCCGATGAACCCGGCGACGAATCGATCGCTCGGCTCGTCGTACAGCTCCGCGGGCTTCCCCTCTTGCAGGATGCGCCCATCACGCATCACGGCGATCCGGTCGCTCATCGAGAGCGCTTCTTCTTGGTCGTGAGTCACGTAGATGAATGTGATCCCGACCTCGCGCTGGAGTTGTTTCAGCTCGAGCTGCATCTCCTTGCGAAGCTTGAGGTCGAGCGCGCCGAGCGGTTCATCGAGCAGGAGCACCTTCGGCCTCATGACGAGCGCCCGCGCGAGCGCGATCCGCTGCTGCTGCCCTCCCGAGAGTTCCCAGACGCGCCGGTCCCCATAGCCGTCGAGCCGGACGAGGCGGAGCGCTTCTTGCACGCGGGTGACGATCTGGTCCTTCGGGAGCTTGGGGCGCCGCTGGCGGAGGCCGTAGCCGACGTTGGTCGCAACGTCCATGTGCGGGAACAGGGCGTAGTGCTGGAAGACCGTGTTCACATCTCGTTGATACGACGGGACGCCCGCTACTGGCTCCCCGCCGATCTCGATCCTCCCTTCGGTGGGCTGCTCGAAGCCTGCGATCAGCCGGAGCGACGTCGTCTTCCCGCAGCCGGAGGGACCCAACAGGGAGTAGAAGGAGTTGCTCGGGATCTGGAAGCTGACGCCGTCCACCGCAACGACGTCCCCGAAGCGCTTCATCACCTGGTCGAAGCGCACGTCAACCCGTTCCGCACCGAAGTCATCGTGCGTTGGCGCCGGTTCCACATGTCCCCCTCTACGAGCGCGGAAGGGCCCGCTGACCGCCGCGCGGCCGGCCGGGCGGGCGGGCGGATAGTGGCACGCACGAACCAGCGGCGCAACGCGACCGGTGTCGCCCGTGGCTCCAGCCGGCCGGTGTGGAAGCGGCCCCCCGGCTGGCGGAGTCGCGCGCTCACGGACCTGCGGCTACCATTCGTCGCGATGGGCTCCCCCGGGGCGTGCGTGATGCGCCCGCCGGGCGGGCCTGATGAGGGGGCGCGAGATGACACGGACCGTTCGAGCCGCACTGCTGCAGACCGACTGGGCCGGAACCCAGGAGGCCATGATCGACAAGCATGAGGTGGCGGCCCGCGATGCCGTCGCCCAGGGCGCTCAGGTCATGTGTTTCCAGGAGTTGTTCTACGGTCCGTACTTCTGCCAGGTGCAGGATGCCGAGTACTACAGCTTCACCGAGCCCATCCCCGAAGGCCCGACAACCGAGCGGTTCCGGTCGCTGGCGAAGGAACTCGGCATGGTCCTCATCCTGCCGATGTATGAGATCGCGCAGGCTGGCCTGTACTACAACACCGCCGCCGTGATCGACGCCGATGGCAGCTACCTCGGCAAGTACCGCAAGCAGCACATCCCACAGGTGAAGGGTTTCTGGGAGAAGTTCTACTTCGCGCCCGGGACCGACGGGTATCCCGTCTTCGACACTGCGGTCGGCAAGGTCGGTGTGTACATCTGCTATGACCGGCACTTCCCGGAGGGCTGGCGCATGCTGGGTCTGCACGGCGCCGAGATCGTGTTCAACCCCTCGGCGACCCACCGGGGGCTAAGCGAGTACCTCTGGCGATTGGAACAGCCGGCCTCGGCTGTGGCGAACATGTACTTCGTGGGCGCGATCAACCGGGTGGGCGTGGAGCCGCTGGGGGAGAACGACTTCTACGGGCAGAGCTACTTCGTGGACCCCGAAGGGAAGTTCGTGGGCGACACCGGTGATCCGTACAAGCCGGAGTTGATCGTGCGCGACCTCGATCTGGACATGATCCGGCTCGTGCGAGATCGCTGGGCGTTCTACCGTGATCGCAGGCCCGACGCCTACGGAGACATCGTGGCCCGCTGAGCTGGGAGGCCGGACATGGCGCGGACGCTCATCAAGAACGGTTCGGTGATCTCGCCGACAGGAGTGGTGGACAACGACGTCCTGATCGAGGGCGAGACCATCGCGGCGGTTGGCGGCGGCGGCTTCTTCGCCCAGGCCGAAGGGACTTGCGACGCCGTGATCGACGCCTCCGGCATGTACGTGATCCCCGGCGGGATCGACGTGCACACGCATATGGAACTGCCGTTCGGCGGGACGTTCGCGAGCGACACCTTCGAAACGGGCACGATCGCGGCGGCATGGGGTGGCGTGACCACGATCGTGGACATGGCGGTCCAGCGCTACGGCGAGGACGTCCACGCCGGGCTCGCGGAATGGCATCGCAAGGCCGATGGCAAGTGCGCCGTCGACTACGGGTTCCACCAGATCATCGGCGGGGTCGACGACGAGGCGCTGAAGTCGATGAAGCACCTCACCGAGCACGAGGGCGTGACCAGCTTCAAGCTATTCATGGCCTATCCGGGCGTCTTGTACAGCGACGACGGCCGGATCCTCCGCGCGATGCAGACCGCGGCCGAGTGCGGCGCGATGATCATGATGCACGCCGAGAACGGCATCGCGATCGACGTGCTCGTCGCCCAGGCGCTCGCACGCGGCGAGACCGACCCGAAGTACCACTCCTACACGCGGCCCTCACCGCTGGAGGCCGAGGCGACCCACCGTGCGATCGTGCTGTCGCACGTGGCCGGGAACGTGCCGCTCTACGTCGTGCACATGTCGGCCGGCGACGCGCTCGAGGAGATCGCGGCAGCGCGGCACGACGGCCGGAACGTCTTCGCCGAAACGTGTCCGCAGTACCTGTGGCTGACGCTCGAGGAGACGCTCGCACGTCCGGGTTTCGAGGGCGCGAAGTGGGTCGCTTCTCCACCGATCCGGTCACCGCTCGATCACCGGAACCATCAAGCGGATCTGTGGCGGGGGTTGCGCATGAACGAGCTCGCCGTCGTGAGCACCGACCACTGCCCGTTCTGCATGAAGGACCAGAAGGACCTGGGGATGGGCGACTTCTCGAAGATCCCGAACGGGATCGGCGGCGTCGAGCATCGGATGGAACTCCTGTATCAGGGCGTCGTGGCGGGGGAGCTCACCCGGGAGCGATGGGTCGAGACCTGTTGCACCACACCCGCGCGCATGTTCGGCATGTATCCCAGGAAGGGGATCGTGGCGCCGGGCTCGGACGCGGACGTGGTGGTGTGGGATCCGAACCGTCAGACGACGATCGGCGTGGACGCCAAGCACCACATGAACATGGACTACTCCGCCTACGAGGGGTTCGTGGTGGACGGCAAGGTGGATACGGTGCTGTCCCGCGGCGCCATCGTGATCGAGGACGACACCTTCAAGGGTCGAGCCGGCCACGGCCGGTACGTGCCCCGCGGGCTGTCGCAGTACCTGGTCTAGTCGGGAGAGACATGGATATCGGGGTCGTGCTCCAAACGACACCGCCCAGCGCGCGGGTGGTCGATCTGGCGAAGCGGGCGGAGGGCTACGGGTTCAGCCACGTCTGGACCTTCGACAGCCACATCCTGTGGGAGGAGCCCTACCCGATCTTCACGCGCATCCTGGAGGCCACTCGCAACGTGACGGTCGGCCCCATGGTGACGAACCCCGCCACGCGCGACTGGACCGTCACCGCGAGCCTGTTCGCCACGCTGAACGAGATGTATGGCAACCGGACCGTGATCGGGATCGGCCGTGGCGACTCGGCGGTCCGGGTGATCAACGGCAAGCCGACTACGATCGAGACGCTGCGCGAGTGCATCCACGTGATCCGCGAACTCGCGAACGGGCGCGCCGTGGAGTACCGGGGCTCGACGATCCGATTCCCGTGGGCCGGGGCGAGCCGGGTCGGTCTCTGGGTGGCGGGCTACGGACCGCGCGCCCTGGCCCTGGCCGGCGAGGTCGGCGACGGGTTCATCCTGCAACTGGCCGATCCCGACATCACCGCCTGGACCATGGCCGAGGTCCGATCCGCTGCTGAGCGCGCCGGGCGCGATCCGGATGCGGTCACGATCTGCGTCGCCGCGCCCGCGTACGCGAGCGAGGACCTGGAGCACGCGCGGGACCAGTGCCGGTGGTTCGGCGGGATGGTCGGCAACCACGTCGCCGACATCGTGTCGCGCTACGGCGGATCCGCTCCCGTCCCCGCCGCGCTCACCGACTACATCGCTGGCCGCGAGGGCTACGACTACAACGAGCACGGACAGGCGGGCAACGTGCACACGGCGTTCGTGCCCGACGAGATCGTGGACCGGTTCTGCATCCTCGGGCCAGCGCAGGAGCACGTCCGCAGGCTCGAAGAACTCCGTGCGCTGGGCGTGGACCAGTTCGCCGTCTACCTGCAGCACGATGCGAAGGACGAGACCCTCCGCGCCTACGGCGAGGAGGTCATCCCGGCGATGGCCGCAGCCGTTCGCGCCAAGACGTAGCGCCGCCCAGGATCGCGCTGGACACGATTTGATTAAATAGATAGTCTAACCAATTATGTCTCCACGCATCTACCGCATGACCAACCGGGATCATGCTCGTGAAGCGACGCGCCGCCGGATCATCGAGGCAACCATCGACCTCCACACGCAGAAGGGGATCCTCCAGACGAGTTGGAAGGACATCGCAGAGCACGCCGACGTCGCCGTCGCGACCGTGTACAACCACTTCCCGTCCCTGGACGAACTGGTGCCGGCCTGTGGCGACCTGTTGATGGAGCGGCTCCAACCACCCAAGCCTGAAGACGCGGCCTCGATCGTCGGGGATGCGGTGGCCACTCCCGAGCGGTTGGGACGCATCGCCCGGGAGTTGTTCGCGTTCTACGAGCGGGGCGGGGCCCATCTCGAGGTGTTCCCGGGCGAGCTCGAACTCCCGGCCATGCGGGAGTGGGAGAGCCATCAGCGAGCCACGGTCGAGTCCTTCGTGCGCACCGCCCTCCGGGGATCCGGGCATGGCGCGCGCATGGTGCGGCTGCTCAGCGCATTCTTCGACCTGGGGACGTTCAGGGCGCTGCGGGAGCGGGGTGTCGGTCTCGACGAGGCCGTGATCACGATGACAGATGCGGCCGCGTGTGCGCTCGAACGAGCCGAACGGCTGCCGACGAGGAAGGGGAAGCGATGACCGACCTGCATGAGAAAACGACGGCGCATGGGTACGGCCTGGACGGTGAGGGCGGAGAGCGTCTGTGGTGGATGGGGGAGCCGACCCTGCTGAAGATCACCGGCCTCCAGACCGGAGGGTCCTACGCGCTCGCGGAGATCGTCTCTACACCCGAGGGGTTCGTACCCCTTCACGTCCACCGCAGGGAAGACGAGGCGTTCTACGTGCTCGATGGTGAGGTGACCTTCACGGTCGGTGAGGAGATGATCGAAGCCGGCCCCGGGTCGTTCGTCTTCGGTCCTCGGGACGTCCCGCATCGCTACACGGTGACGACGCCGTCGGCGCGGATGTTGATGCTGTTCTCACCCGCCGGTTTCGAGGGGTTCATCCGAGAGACGAGCTCTTCGGTGGATGCTGAGGTGACCGGCGAACTCGACCTCGATCAGATCGTGGAGGCCGCCGCGCGATACGGCGCAGAGATGCTCGAGTAGCGGCTCGGCGGCGTTGACCGTGTCTCCATCGCGCCTCTTCCGGATGATGTGGACGGGCGCGAGGCGCGCGGACCGGCGTTACCGGAACCGACCTCGGGCTGGATCGCGTGAAGAAAGCGCGAAGATGAGGATCCCCAGCGCGGCCGCGCTTGTCCACCCGGCGTAGATCTGCGGCCAACCACCGGGGACATCTCCCAGCGGGAGCGGCCGCCATCGCGGCGGCACCGTCGTGGACGCGATCAACAGGACGAACAGGGTCGGCGCCACGGCGACCCCGCCGGACCCGTGGGGCGAACGGCGTGCCGCGACGCCTGCGATCCCCAGAGTCAGCCCGAAGACCCCGGCGGCCAGAGCGACGAGCGCGAGCGCTTCCTCGATCTCCTCGGTGCCCTGCCATCCGAGGAGCGCCGCCCAGAGGGCGATGGCGGGCGGCACCGTCACGAGCAGACGGAGGGCGCGGCGCCGCAGGAGTGACGTCGGTGAGGCGGCCATGACCTCGAACGCGGGGTCGTCGAGCGCGAACCCGATCCCGCTCGCGAGCGCGATCGCCGCGACCTGCAGGGGGAGCGCCGCCTCGTGGCCGTGGCGCGCTGCGACGATCACCGTCGAGACGGACGCGGCGAGCACGAGGGGGGAGAGCGTCGTCGAGCGCACCGCGTATCGCAGGCTTTCGGTCCTCATCCGATCAGGCAGGCGCCGGGACAGGCGCGTGTGAGCAGGACCGCTGCGGCGACGCCAACGATCCCGGCGACGATGACACCGGCGATGAGTACAGGCCTGGACCGGGTCGATCTGGCGATCGCGCCGACGCCGAAGAGCGCCGCGAGCCCGACGACATACGCCAGATGCCACACCGCGAGCTCGACGGTGACCATGTCGGTGAACGGTGTGATCGCGTGCCAGGCCCGAGGCTGCTCGCCCGGATGCACGACGAACATCGCGAACGCGACGAGCGGCACGACGAAGGGGTTCGGGAGCCACACGGCAACGGCGACACCGAAGGCCCCGAGGAGCACGACGATGCCCGTGAGCTCGGCCAGGTGCACCACCTGGACGGCGCTGAGCGACATCCCGCGGGTGGAGACGAACCCCGCGATGGCCGCGATGAGCACCCCCGTCACCGCCGCGGGCCACAGCGTCGCTGTGAGCAGGCCGCCCGTCTTCGTCGCCGATCCTGCCGGGAGCGAGGTGTGCTGCTCCTCGGTGTGTTCCCGCCGGTCGCGGAGCGCGGCGTGGTTCATGCCCACCATCGTCATCATCGCGAGCATCCAGAAGCCCACCGCCACCGTCCAGCCGTCGTCGTCCCACGAGACCGGCGGCTGCGTAAGGGTGGCGCGCAGGAAGATGGCGCTCCCGATCCCCACGAACGCGATGCCCGCCAGGAAGAACGGGTGCACGAGCAACTTGTGTCCCTCCACCCGGGCGAGGGCGGCGACCACGCCGGGGGCCGGTGAGGGCCGGAGCGGCCCGCTCACGCCGCCGCTCCCTGTGTCTCTGCGGTGAGGCCCGCCATCAGCAGATAGGCGTCATCGATGGTCGCATCCGCTACCGTCGCTCCGGCCGGCGGGTCACCGATGTGCCTGTGGCGTCCGTCGCTCATCCGCCACGAGAGCACAGCCTGCGCGTTGCGGTCCTGCTCGACCCAGACGCGGCCCGTCGCGGTCTCGGCGAGCGCGGCGGGTGAGCCGTCGAACCGGATCCGCCCGCCGGCGAGCACGATGACCCGCTCGCACACCGCGGTGATGTCCTCGGTCTGATGCGTCGACAGCAGCACGGCCGGACGATGGGGGAGCTGCGAGACCAGTTCGCGGAACCGGAGCCGCTGTTCGGGATCGAGCCCCGCGGTCGGCTCGTCCAGCATGAGGAGATCGGCATCGCCGAGCAAGGCCTGGGCGAGCGCGAGCCGCCGCCGCATCCCGCCGGACAATCCCTTGACCTTGCGATGTGCAACGTCTTCGAGTCCTACCGCTCCCAGGGCCCGGCGAACAGCGTCGTGCCGGGCGCTGCGGTCCTTCATCTCCTTGAGGATGGCCACGTAGTCGACGAACTCGAACGCCGTGAACTGCTGGTAGAAGCCGGGCTCCTGTGGCATGTACCCGAGCCGGCGACGGACCTCGACACGTTCATCGGCTCGACCGAGATCGTGCCCTAGGAGCCGGACGCTTCCCTGGTCGGGAGCCAACACGGTCGCCACGATCCTCATGAGCGTGGTCTTGCCTGCCCCGTTCGGACCGAGCAGGCCGGTGATGCCGGGCCCTGCGTTGAGCGTCACGTGGTCGAGCGCTCGCACCCGCCCGTACCGCTTCGATACCTCCGTCAACTCGATAGGCCATGGCTCCATGTCCTGGACTCCTCTCACATCTGGGCGGGACGTTCGAACGCATCACGCCGGCCGACGAGGGCGATCAACGACCCCACGGCGACGACGGCGGAGACGAGTTGTGCGGTGGGTCCGAACGCCGCGAGCGGTGCGCTCGTCACCCGCTCGAGCACGATGACGCCCGCAACCCACGCGATGCCGACGATGGTCGCGGCGTTCACGACGGAAGCCGTCACGGTCGACAGGACGAGGGTGAGTACCGTCAGGGCGAGCGACGGCACGAGCCATCCCGCGGCGCTCCACCCCGGTGCGGGCGACGCGATCGTCGCCAGGCCCGCGAGCGCCGCCGACGTCGCGAGGACGCCGGCCGCCCTGATCAACATCAGGCGGAACGCGCCGGTCGGCGACGCCACGCCGATCTCCCACGCGGGATCGACGGGCCTGCCGAACGCCGCGGCCACACCCGCCAACGGGATCAGGGGAGCGAGCATCAAGAACGGCAGCGGCGTCTCGACCGCGGCGCTCGACACGATCGCCGCGAACGCGAGGCACGCGGCGATCCCTAGCAGCCACGCGGAGCGGAGGGACGGCGTGACGACGAGGAGCCGCGCGGTATGCGCCGGCACCCCGAGCCGGATGAGTGCTCGCTCGATCATGCCCACGCGTGGACGGTCGATCGACTCGCGGATCTCGCTCCAGATCCGTGCCTGTCCCTCGACCTCGACGCGGGTCGAGATCGCTGCCCGGCACGACGCGCAGGCCAGCAGATGCGCCTCGAGCGAGAACGCCGAGGCATCGTCGATCCGCCCCAGGATGTACGCCTCGATGGTGTCTTCGTGGACGTGCCAGCTCATGCCAGTGCCTCCCGAAGCTCTCGCCGGGCCCTCATGAGCCTGGTCTTCACGGTTCCCTGCGGGATCTGCAGGAGGTGCCCCGCTTCCCGGGTGGTGAGGCCGTCCAGGATGGTGGCCTGCAGGACTGCGCGCAGTTCGGGGGAGAGCCGGTCCATCGCCGTCGCCAGGTCGCCGTGCTCCACGCCGAGGAGGACCACTTCCTCCGCCGACGGCTCCGGGTCGGGCCGATCCCCGCGGATCGAGAGCACCCGGTGCCGCCGGAGACGGTCGATGAGCCGTCGGATCCCGATCCCCCAGATCCACGCCGCCACCTCACCTTGGCCGCGGTACCGGCCGGCACCGCGCCACAAAGCGAGGAACGTGTCCTGCACGACCTCCTCGACGATCGCGGGGTCGGCGCATCGCCGCGACAGACGCAGGACGAGCCACGGCGCGTGCCTGTCGTACAGCTCTCGAAGCGCGCGGGCATCCCCATCGCGGAGAGCGGCGATGAGGTCGCCGTCCGTGGTCTCGCTGTCGCTCAGGTCCTTCACGTCTTGATTGTCGCTCCCACGCCGCCGAACGGTTCTCGATCCGGGCAGCCTCCGCTCGATAGGCTCGAGGGATGCAGTCCCTGGAAGCCGCGATCGACGCGGTCGCGGTTCGCACGGGGTTCTCAGGCGTCGCACACGTCGTTCGCGCGGGAACCTTCGAGCTCGCGAAGGCCTTCGGGCTGGCCGATCGAGCCCACCGGATCCCCAACGGGCTCAGCACACGGTTCTCCTTGGCGAGCGGCTCCAAAGCCATGACCGCGCTCGCGGTCGTGAGCCTGATCGAGGACGGCTCGCTCGATCTCTCGACGACGGCTCGCTCCGTGCTCGGCGGCGACCTGACCCTCATCGACGACGGCGTGACCATCGAGCACCTGCTCTCGCACCGGTCCGGTATCGGTGACTACCTCGACGAGGATGCCGGTCACGCGATCACCGACCATGTGATGCCGGTACCTGTCCACGAGCTCGCGTCGACCGAGGACTTCCTGGCGGTGCTCGACGGTCATGCCGCGGTCTTCCCGCCCGGCGATCGGTTCGCCTACTGCAACGGCGGCTACGTCGTGCTCGCGTTGATCGCCGAGCGGATCAGCGGCACGCCGTTCCACGAGCTCGTTCGGCTGCGTGTCTGCGAACCGGCGGGGATGGGCGACACGGCGTTCCTGCGTTCGGACGAGCTTCCCGCGGACGCGGCGATCGGATACCTCACCGACGATGACCCCAGGACCAACATCTTCCACCTGCCGGTGCTCGGCAGCGGGGACGGCGGGATCTACTCGACCGCGGCGGACATCAGGACGTTCTGGACCTCGTTCTCCTCGGGGCAGATCGTCGCGGATCGCTGGGTGGCGGAGATGGTGCGCCCACGGAGCGATGTGCCGCGGGAGTCGAGCCGCTACGGCCTCGGTTTCTGGCTCCACGCCACGAGCGACGCCGTGATGCTCGAGGGCTACGACGCCGGCGTCTCGTTCCGCAGCGTGCACGACCCCTCCTCGGCCATCACGCACACGGTGATCTCGAACACCTCCGAGGGAGCGTGGGCGATCACCCGTCTCCTCGACGAACGGCTCGGGACCTGAGGTGGGGGCCTCACCTCCACGGCCCGGGCCCGACATCGTCGCCAGCCTCCGGGCCGCAGGGTGTGTCTTCGCTGAGGAGGAGGCGCGGTTGCTCATCTCTGCGGCCGCAGCGCCGGCCGAACTCTCGGCGATGGTCGAACGGCGGGTCGCCGGCCATCCTCTCGAGCACGTCCTGGGTTGGGCGGAGTTCTGCGGCCTGCGGATCGCGGTGGACCCGGGGGTCTTCGTGCCGCGCCGGCGCACCGAGTTCCTCGTCCGGCGGGCCGTCGCCCTCGCTCGGCCGGGAGCCGTCGTCGTCGATCTGTGCTGCGGTTCCGGCGCGGTGGGCGCCGCGGTCGCCGCGGTCGTTGAGCGGGTCGAGTTGCACGCCGTCGATGTCGATCCCGACGCGGTGCGATGCGCCCGCCGCAACGTTGCCGTGGCCCGTGGTCGTGTGTACGAGGGTGACCTCTACGAGCCGCTGCCCGCTTCCTTGCGGGGCCGCGTCGATCTCCTCGTTGCCAACGCTCCCTACGTCCCAACGACGGAGGTCGAACTTCTCCCGACAGAAGCCCGCTCGCATGAGCCCCGCGTGGCGCTCGACGGTGGTGCCGACGGTCTCGACGCGCAGCAGCGGGTGATCGCCGGGGCGCCGCGGTGGCTGGCGCCGGGCGGACACCTGCTGGTCGAGACGAGTGAGCCGCAGGCGCCGCGGACCGCCGAGATCTTCTCCCGCAACGGACTGACGCCGCGGGTGGTCCGTTCCGAAGAGCTGAACGCCACCGTCGTCATCGGCCTCAGCGCGGTATCGACAAGATCAGCCACCGCCCGTGGCGGGGTCCTCAACCTCGGTCCGGGCTCCAGATGAAAGGGGTTGTCGTCGTGACCGCGATGAAGCCCAGCCGTTGGAGGATGGGGCTGCTCTCCGATGAAGCGTCCACCTGCAGGGAGCGGAATCCGCGCTTCGCGGCGAGGTTGGCTCGGTATGTGACGAGCGCGCGGTAGATGCCGCGACGGCGCCACGCGGGGAGCGTGCCGCCACCCCAGAGCGTCGCGAATTCCGTCCCCGATACGAAGCGGACCCATCCAGCGCAGATGAACTCGCCGTCCGACTCGGCGACGACGATGGTGATCGCGTCTGGGCCGGCGACGTGCTCGGCCTGCAGGCTGTCGGCCAGCCAGCCGGTCCGGCCGTCGTTCCAGATCGCGTCCTCCATGACGCCGATCCGTTCGAGATCGGCCCGATCGCTCACCTCTCGTATCGAGACGCCGTCGGGCAGGACCGCATCGCCCGTGATCTGCGCCACCGGTGCGATCACGACCGTCTCCAGATCCTCGGGCACGAAGCCATGCGCCATCAGCCGCGCGCTCAGGTCCGCAGGTCGATCGTGCCCGTGCAGCTTCCACTCGAACGACTCGCCTCGATCGGCGAACACCCGCACCTGGCGCGCGATCAGCTCGTCGAGTTCGACGCCCTCCATACCGCCCAGGTCGTGGTAGCCGATGAACCCACCGCGCCCCGGTCCGGCGAAGCGCACCAGGGGCCCGTCGCGCTCGACGTGCAGACCCTCCGGAAGTGGGTCCGGGACCTCGGCGCGAAGCTGCGCGTCGTAGCGAGCAAGCAGGTCGGCCGGATCGAGGTCGTTCACGCACCCGAATCTACGCGCTCGATCGTGAACGCTTCCTCGCCGTGCCAACTCGCTGATGGAGATCTGCAAGAACGGTTGAACGGCGTTCAGCGGTGACGTGCGCGAACGCCCGGCGGGCGCCTCTCAGACTTCTGGCCCATTGACCGTGAGCGGTCGCACCGCATAGCGTCCCGGCGACGTGTGCGGATCCGACCTACTGGGTCGGGTGCCATCGACCTGGGAGGGTTGGGAACCATGGAGTCGATCAGTCGCAGGGCATTGTTGAAGCGTGGTGTGGCCCTGGCGGGAGCCGCGGCGGTCGCGCCGACGGTCCTGGCCGGGCGCGCGGGCGCGGCTCCCGTGGGGTACGGTCCGCTCCTTGCCGACCCCGCGGGCCTCCTGGCGTTGCCGGCCGGGTTCTCCTACCGCATCGTCGACATGACCGGCGATCCGTTCACCGGACTCGCCGAAGGCCAGCCGGGCGCACCGGACGGTCAGGCGTTCTTCCCGCACCCGACCAGCCGCAAGCTCTGGCGATCGGTCCGCAACCACGAACTCGGCTCCGGCACCGCGCTCGGTGATCTGAGCAAGGTCTACGACGCCGACGTCGAGGGCAGCATCGCGATCTACGACATCGATCCAGCGACCATGAAGCCGGTGAAGAAGCAACTGGTGGCCAGCGGCCTGCTCTGGCCCTGCTCGGGTGGCGCCACGCCGCGCAAGACGTGGCTCACCTGCGAAGAGGGCACACACTTCACGGGCACCGCGGCCCTGCCGAAGCCGCATGGCTACGTGTTCGAGATCCCGTCGACCGCCACCGGTCAGATCACGCCGGTGCCGATCAAAGCGATGGGCCGGTTCGTCCATGAGGCCGCGGTGACCGACCCCAAGACCGGGTACGTCTACATGACCGAGGACGACACGCCGGCGGGCTTCTTCCGGTTCCGCCCGAGCGACAAGAACAACCTCCTGGCCGGCGGGACGCTCGAGATGCTGAAGGTCGTGGGGGAGTGGGCCTACGACACACGCAAGCATCAGACCGTGGGGCGCGACCTCAAGACCGAGTGGGTGAAGATCGACCGGCCCGATCCCGTCCTGGAGAGCGAGGGCCCGGCGGCTCGGGTCACCAAACAAGGCATCGACGACGGCGCTGCACTCTTCGATTACCTGGAGGGCGCCGACTTCAAGAACGGAGCGGTCACGTTCAACAGCGCCTACGGCGGCGATCAGAACCATGGACAGGTGTGGCGGTACAGCCCATCGAAAGGAACGCTGCGGCTGCTGTACGAGACGCATAACCGCGACATCCTGGACACGCCGGACAACGTCGCGGTGAGCCCTCGCGGCGGTGTGCTCCTGTGCGAGGACGGCTACCCACGGAACTACCTTCGTGGGCTCACGCCCGCCGGCCAGATCTTCGACTTCGGCGAGAACCTACTGGACGGAGGGGGCTCGGAGTTCTCGGGGCCGGCCTACACGCCCGACGGCAAGACGCTGATGGTCTCTATCCAGCGCCCGGGCATCATGCTCGCGATCACGGGCCCGTGGGGCACCGGTCAGCTGTAGCCGCCTCGGTGATCGCTGCACCACGACGAGAGAGGCTCCATCGGGTGTCATTCGCGACGAACGCTCGTGACGCGGCCCGCGTGTACTTCGAGGACGACGGTGGAGAAGGTACGCCGGTCGTGGTCCTCGGAGGATTCCTCGATCCGGTCGATCTGGTCCGGCGCGCACCGATCGCCCGGGCGCTGCGGGAGCACACGGACGAGTTCCGGCTCATCTTCATCGACCATCGCGGTCACGGGCGGAGCGACGCGCCGCACGAGGCCGAGGCGTACGCGATGCCCCTGCGCGTCGCTGATGTCGTGGCCGTGCTCGACGAGCTGGGGATCGAACGCGCGCACTTCCTCGGCATCTCCTGGGGCGGAAGGCTCTGCTTCGGCCTCGGTGAGCATGCGGCCGGGCGCGTTCGTTCGCTCGTCACCATCGGTCAGCACCCCTACGCCATCGACCCCGACGGCCCGCTAGCGCGCGTGGTCGCCGAGGCCCTGGCCGCGTCCAGGAAGCGGGGCATCGTAGCTCTCGTCGAGGCCTTCGAGGCGATCGCAGGGCGATACCCGGATGACATCCGGTCGGCGTACCTCGCCTGCGATGCTGCAGCGATGCGGGCCGCATGGAGGGCCGCGATGGACGAAGGAGCGGTCGCCGATGACCTCGAGGCGTGGGACGTGAGGTGCCTCATCTGCGTGGCGGAGGATGACGCGGACTTCTTCGATCAGACGAAGCGCGCGGCGAACGAGATCCCGAACGCGGAGTTCGTCTCCATCGAAGGAATGGATCACCTCGGCGTCGACACCGCTCGCGCCGATCCCGTCCTCCCCGCAGTGCTGCGGATCTTGCGAGGAACGGCTTGAGTTCGCCGCGTGGGAACGGCCGTCGCATGGAGCTGACTCGGTTCTCGCGCGCGAGGAGCGCGGCCGTCCGCCCGATCTACGGCTGTTCAGCCCGGATCGCGGGAGAGCAGCGGGTAGGGACGCATCTCCTCCTTGCCCTTGACCTGGATCGGGCCGCGTGGCTCGCACCGGTAGCGATCGTCGAGCAGCTCGTGCGTTGATGGGGAGAGCTGGATCTGTCCGGGGATGCCGCTGGACTCCATCCTGCTCGCAGTGTTCACCGTGCCGCCCCACAGGTCGTAGGCGAACTTGTGCGTGCCGATGATCCCGGCGGTGAGTTGCCCCGACGCGACCCCGATCCGGACCTGCAGGCGCCGTCCATCGAACGTCGTCGTGGCGACGAGGCCGCGGATGCGCAGGGCTAGGTCGGCGATGGCCTCCGCGTGGTCCCCACGCGGGACGGGACGCCCGACGCGGCCATGTAGGCGTCGCCCACGGCCTTGACCTTCTCGAGACCCAGCTCCTCGACGGCGACATCGAACGCCGAGAACACCTCGTCGAGGAGCCTGACCAAGCGTGCCGGGTGAGCGACGCCGACATCGGTGTGAAGTCGACGATGTCGGCGAACAGCACCCGACGCGGCCGGCACATCGTCAGCGATCGTCGAGCCGTCGTCCTTGAGGCGCGTCGCGATCTCGGGGGGGAGGATGTTGTGGAGCAGGTCGAGAGGGGGGTTTGAACTCGAGCAGGAGCCCCGACAGCACCGACCGGTCGCCCGATCCCCTCGACACGCGCAGCGCTTCCGAAGGGGCAACCGGGCTACGGCTTGATGTTCTGGTTCACGTGGAACACGTTGTCGGGGTCGTACTCTCGCTTGACCTTGACGAGCCGCTCGTAGTTCGCGCCGTAGTTGGCGGGCACCCGGTTGTCGTCGTCCCCGAACATGAAGTTCACGTAGCCGCCCTCCTCCGAATGCGGGGCGACTGCATCCGAGTAGTCCCGGACCCACTGGATGTTGGCCTCGTCCGCGGCCGGGTCGTCCCAGCAGGAGACGATGACCATGGACCAGTTCGCGTCGCGGTGCCCGAACGCGGTCTCGTCGGCCCCGACCCGGTGGCACGCGCCGTCGATCGGGTACAGGTGCATCGTCGAGCTCACTGTGGGGGCCTTCGGTCCGTGCTCCACGTGGGCGGCGATGGCCTCGTCGGTCAGCGTCTTGACGTAGTTGCCCTTCCAGTACGCCCGCAGGCCCTTCGGGTACAAGCCGTCGAACGCGGCGTTGATCGCCGGGAAAGGAACCGGTCCGACCATTTCCGCCTTCACCTCGGCGACCTCGTGGAACGGCTTGAACTGGGCTTCGCCCTCCTCGACCGGCCCAGCCCAACACGCCACCAGCGCAGCGAACATGTCGCCGTGACGGTCCTCGGGGATGAACGGAAGCGGGGGCGCGATCTGGAAGGCGGGGAAGACCCCCATCTCCTCGGGGGCACCCTTCATGTACTCGCGATAGAAGCGCAGGATGTTCTCGGTCTCCTCGACCTCGTAGAACATCGGACCCCAGTAGACGTCCTTCACCGGGTGGAGCCGGTACTCCAGCGACGTGCATACGCCGAGGTTCCCACCCCCGCCGCGGAGCGCCCAGAACAGGTCGGCGTTCTCGTTCTCGTTGGCGATCAGGAACTGACCGTCCGCCGTCACGACATCGGCCGAGATCAAGTTGTCGAGGGAGAGGCCGAACCCGCGCGAGAGGTAGCCGATCCCGCCCCCGAGGGTGAGCCCGGCGATGCCGGTGGTGGAGATGATGCCGCCCGGTGTCGCCAGGCCGAAGGCGTGGGCCGCGGCGTTGAGGTCGCCCCACGTGACGCCGCCGTCGGCGCGTGCCGTACGCGCCGATGGGTCGACGCGGACGGAGCGCGATCTGGAGAAGTCGATCACGATCCCGCCGTCCACGGTTCCGAAGCCCGGAGCGCTGTGCCCACCGCCCCGTATCGCGAGGTCGAGTTCGTTCTCGCGGGCGTAGTTGACGGTGGCGATGACGTCGCCGGCGTTGGCTACTTGCACGACGGCGTTCGGACGCCGATCGATCATGCCGTTGTGGACCGAGCGTGCTTCGTCGTAGCTCGCGTCACCGGGGGCGACTACCTCCCCTCGCACCTGCTCCCGAAGCTGGTCGAGCGTCATCGTGCCCATGGGACACCCCCTCGTTCGTGGAGTTCCAAGGCTAGCGCGGAAGGCCGTCCAACGGAACCCCTTTCCGTTCCCTCAAAGGTGAGCCGAGGCTCATGCCGTCCTTGCGCTCGCTGCTCAGGTCGAGGAGATCCAGGATCTTGGCGGAGCGACCGCAGCGGGCCGGCCTCGCTCGCTCCACCCTACGAGCCTTGGCCTGGTCGCTCCCAGCGACAGACGGCAACATCTGCGATCCGTGAGCGAGGTGCGGGGTTCACAGAGATGGTCGAGCGCGTGCTCGCGACCGTGTTGTTGACCGACATCGTGGAGTCCACCTGGAAGGCGTCGGCGCAAGGGCCGGAGCTCCGGGCCGCTGGGCGGTACGGGACCGAACGGTACGCGGAGGGCGCGCAGCGCCTCGGCCATCTCCTTGAGCTGCAGCCGGAGCCGACGCCCGCCCGCGGATCCGCCCTCTTCGGCTTGTGCGACTTCCAGATTTCGACCGGAGACTCCTCGCGCGCCCTCGTGACAGCCCAGGAGGCGCTCGAGATCTTCCGAGCGCTCGACGATCCCTTCTGGATCGCCGAGGGGCAGTGGGCCGTCGGTGTCTCGCTCTCGAGCGCCACGCGGTTCGGGGAGGCGTTGCCACATCTCGAGGAGGCGTTCGGGACCTTCCGCGAGCTCGGCGACGACGACAGCTTCCTCGGCGTGGGTTGGCCGCTCGTCTGGTCGCTCGAGAGCTCGGGAGAACTGGAGCGCTCGTGGGATATCCGTCACGAACTGCTCGAGCGCGCACGGGCGAGCGGGAACGCCGTCGCCCAGATGCGGATGCTCGGCGGGCTCTCGATCAACGCGCTCGACCTCGGCAGGCCGACGTCCGAGGCGCTCGCGCTCGTCCACGAGCACCTCCCGTTCGCGATGGCCCAGGACCGGCAGACGGTCGGTATCGCGCTGAGCCGATGCGCGCATGTCCTGGCCCGAACGGGGAGCCCCGATCCGGCGGCTCGGATCGTCGCGCGTGCTGACGCGCTCTTCGACGAGCTCGGGGTCCTCGAGACCTGGGTCGGATCGATGAACCGAGACACGCGGGAAGAGGTCCGCGCGGCGCTCGGCGAGGACGCCTTCGTGAGAGCAGTCGAAGAGGGCCAGGCGTTGACGCTCGACGCGGCGGTGGAATTGGCGCTGTTCGCGACGGGCCAGCGCGCGTAGCGAGGGTGCGGGAGGGGAGACTCGATCTCCCACGGGCCTTTCGGCTACCCGGATCCTAAGGTTGCTCGACGAGAGCCTCCAGACGGCGGCGCATCAGCAGGTCGAGTTCGCTCGGATACTCCAGTCCGTATGCGCCGGCAAGGGGACGCCCCCGGCTACCGAAGAACGCAACGAGTTCGGACGCGGCCCGCGCCAACGCCTCGGCCTCTATCGTCACGAACGTCGATCGAAGCGACTCCAGCGCCACCGTTGATGCCTCGGCGTCGATCTTGAAGTACGGTTCGTCCCCAGCCTCGACGCCCTGCTCGATGCGGACGAGGTTCACGCAGTACCCGCGAAGCGCCTCGATCTCGCCCGCAGCCCACCACAGCTGTCCGCGACCGAGGGCCTTGATCACGTGCGACACGTCGTGCCAGAACCACGCCAAGATGCGGCGGAGCTCGCCTGCGAGATCGCCCGAGAGTGGCGGCCGCATCGGGAGCTCGAGGTTCGTCAGAAGGCCGGTCCGATCAAGGAGCGTGAGGATAGGCCCGACCTGCATCTCCTTGATCCGACTCTCGGCGATGAAGAACATCTCGGCATCCGTTCCGTCCGCGAGGATGACGAAGACCTCCGGAAGTTGGTGGCCCCAATCCTCGAGGAACAACGGCGTTCCAAGTTGTGCGACCATGGCTGCTCGATCTGCGAAGACATCGTCCGCCGCCTCATCGGTAGCGACGACGCAGAGGTCGACGTCGGAATGTGGATCGGCTTCTCCCCGAGCGATCGAGCCCCCGACGAACGCGGCCACGACGCGGTTGTCGGCAGAACAGGCATCGGTGAAGCGAGCGATCAGCTGTTCGTGAGCCTGTGAGGGAGCTCGTCTCGACGTGCTCATACCTGCAGCTTCGCACCTCCCATCGGGCAACGCCACGTCCTGTTCGTCGCAGCGATCTCAACGGTCATCTACTAGCACCCCGATCTCCTGCCTGCTCTGTCAGCGAGTGCGCGCAGGGTTTCGGGTCCGTTACGCCGGGGGCAGCTCAGAGGAAGGATCCGCGGTGAGGGGTCCGAGAGGGGAGACTCGAACTCCCACGGCCTCTCGGCCACCGGATCCTAAGGTTGCTCGCTCCACGCACGAGATCCCGGTTCTCCGTGTCGTCTTGTGCTACCCGGTGTCGTCCTGCCCGCGGGTGTCGTCCAGTCGTGAGCAAGATGTGCGAAGAGGAGAAGCGCGGCCGAGAGGCCTCGGTGGAGCCGATCGATTGACAGGCTCGCCACGATGTGGCTACATGTGGCCATGAAGCGGATCAAGATCGCCGAGCTGAAGGATCACCTGTCGCAGCATCTCCGTGAAGTCGAGCGCGGCAGCGAGGTGGAGGTCACGGACCGCGACCGTCCCATCGCTCGCATCGTCCCGGTGCGTCGCGCAGGCCCATCCCTGGTACTCCTGCCGCCGAGACGACCCTTCTCCTCCGTCCGTGGCAAGCGGCACGCTCCCACTCGGTGGGGCATCGGTTCCACGGAGCTGCTGCTCGAGGAACGGCAGCAGCTTTGAACGTCTACGTGGACTCATCGGTCCTTCTCCGCGTTGTGCTGGGGGAGCCAGGCCGTCTCCGGGTCTGGCCGAAGATCACGATCGCCGTGTCCAGCGAGCTCATCAGGCTCGAGTGCCTTCGGACGATCGATCGCGCGCGGGTCCGCCTCGGCCTTGACGACGAGCAGGTTGCCGACCGCCGTGCCGCAACCCTGGAGGCGATCGAAGGCTTCACCTTGGTGCCGCTCGGCGCACCGGTCCTCGAGCGGGCAGCAGATCCGTTCCCGACGGTTGTCGGCTCGCTCGATGCGATCCATCTGACCAGCGCCCTGCTCGTGCGGGACGAGTTCGATGCCCTGACGGTCGCGACGCATGACCGGGCATTCGCCATCGCAGCGCGGGCCGAGGGGTTCCGCGTCCACGGCGCCCCGCGAGGCATCTGACTCTCGAAGCTGGTGCGAGAGGGGAGACTCGAACTCCCACGGCCTCTCGGCCACCGGTTCCTCAGGTTGCTCGCGCCACGCACGGACCCGCGCTCCACGTGTCGTCTCGTGTCGCCAGGGTGTCGTTCCGTGTCGGTGTGTGTCGTCCTGTCGTGAGCAAGATGGCCGAGCTACGAAGTACGGTTGCTTCATGTCGGACCATCACGTTCGCGTCAATCGGGCGTCGTGGGACGAGGATGCCCCCAACTGGATAGAGCGTGGTCGGGAGGCGTGGGGACGAGCCGACCCTGTCTGGGGCAGGGGGATCCCAGAATCCGAACTCCGGGTCCTTCCCGACGTCGCGGGACTCGATGCCATCGATCTGGGTTGCGGAACCGCTTACATCTCGGCTTGGCTCATGCGTCGGGGCGCGCGCGTCGTGGGGCTGGACACCTCGTCGCAGCAGCTCGCCACCGCGAAGATGCTCCAGGGTGAGTTCGACCTCCGCTTCCCGCTCGTGCACGGGGATGCCGAGCACCTCCCGTTCGCCGATGGGAGCTTCGACCTCGCAACGTCTCAGTACGGCGCCGCGATCTGGTGCGATCCGTTCTTATGGATCCCCGAGGCAGCTCGCATCCTTCGTAAGGGCGGATGGCTCCTGTTCGAAACGCTCACGCCGTTGGTGATGATGTGCTTCCCGACGAACGATGATTCCGAGCCCGCCGACGCACGGCTCCATCGCGACTTCTTCGGTATGGATCGCTTCGAGTGGCACGACGACGACGGCGTCGTCGACGCCATCGAGTTCCATCTAGGCCATGGCGAGATGATCAGACACCTCCGGTCATCCGGGTTGGAGATCGAGGACCTCGCGGAGCTGCAGGCGCCCGAGACAGATGACGTGTGGTCCGACGATGTGCCGCACGAGTGGGCGCGCCGATGGCCGAGCGTCGAGATCTGGAAGGCACGAAAGGAACGGTAGCGAGCACGTCCTCGTGCGAGAGGGGAGATCCGAACTCCCACGCCCTTTCGGGCACTGGATCCTAAGGTTGCTCGCGCCGCGCACGGAATCGGGCTCTACGTGTCGTTCCGTGTCGTCTCGTGTCGTCCTGTCGTGAGCAAACTGTGAGCGAGACCGAATCGCAAGCTTCACGAGCGGGCTACGTGGAGCTGACGACCACCCTGTACAGACGCCATCGGGAGCCGATGTGAACCGCCACGCCTCGAACCTCGTCCCCCGTCGTCCCGTCGCGTCTGGTGCGTCCTGTTGCCGCGATGTCGTCCTTGTCGTGAGCAAGCCGTGAGCAGGGCTGCCGGCAGCGGCGTGCCGCCCTGGGTTACGTGACCATCGCTGTCGCGAAGGCGGGATCGAGGCTCCCGCATCCTGTGCTGGCGTGATAGACAGTGCGAACCGTGGAGTCGGCACATATCCGGTACGAGATGAAGGGGAGCGCGCCCCCGGACGATGAGCGGATCCGGGCCGCTGAGGTGGTCGCGGCACTCTCCCTGGCAACCGACCTCGGGATCGGCGTGCCCATAGAGCACGGCCTTCACAGCACGCTGATCGCGATGAGGCTGATCGAGCGTGCGGGGATCGACGCGGAGGTCGCGTCACAGGCCTATTTCGCTTGTCTGCTGTTCTACGTGGGCTGCACGGCCAATGCCGACCTCGCCGATGAACTCTTCGGCGGCCACGACGTGCTCACGAAGTACGGCGGCCCGGTCCGGTTCGGTTCTCGGCCCCAGATGGTCACCGGCGTGCTGCGCGCGATGGCCCCCCAAGAGCGTATGTGGCCCGTTCGAACGGCGAAGGCGACGTCGCGCCTCCCGAGGTTCGCGCGAGTCATCGGGGCGCAGACGGCCGCCATGTGCGAGGTCGCGATGATGCTGACGGACCGCCTCGGCCTTCCGTCAGACATGGGCAAGTTGTTCGCCTATATCGATGAGCGGTGGGACGGGAAGGGCCAACCTGGCCATGCGAAGCGCGACGAGATACCGCTCGCGGTGCGCATCGCCCAGGTAGCCCGCGATGCCGCCTTCCAGCGGATGCTCGGCGGTGTCGACTACGCCGCTCGGGTCGTCCGTGAGCGAGCGGGTAGGGCCTTCGATCCCGGGATCGTCGGAGGGCTGGTGGATAACGCAGACGAGATCCTCGGGCTCGATGAGCTCGGCTCGGCTTGGGACGCGACCCTTGCGTGTGAGCCGAGTCCGCGGGTGACCCTCGCCGGTGACGCGATCGAACGCGCACTGGCTGCGATGGGGGACTTCGCGGACCTGGTGTCGAAGTACCTGGTCGGTCACTCGCGGGGGGTGGCGGAGCTCGCTTCGGTCGCCGCGACCCGGTGCGGCCTCGATGCGGCAGAGGCCGGGACGGTCAGGCGAGCCGCGCTCGTTCACGACATCGGGCGCGTCGCCATCCCGGTTCGGATCTGGGAGAAGCCCGGCGAGCTGACGTCAGACGAGTGGGAGCAGGTCAGGCTCCACGCCTACCATTCGGAGCGCGTCCTCAGCCGATCTCCGCTCCTCGCGGCGCTCGCACCCGTGGCCACGACCCATCACGAGCGGGTGGACGGCTCCGGTTACCACCGGGGATCCGCGGGCCCGGCACTCACGCCGGCTGCCCGTCTGGTGGCCGCCGCGGACGCCTTCCATGCGATGACCGAACCGCGGCCGCATCGCCCGGCGCTCACGCTCCAGGAGGCCGCCGAAGCTCTCGCGGGAGAGGCTGGTGCTGGCCGACTGGACCCCGACGCGGTCGCCGGTGTCATCCAGGTCTCAGGGGTACCCGCTCCCCGGATCGAACGGCCTGCTGGCATCACTGACCGCGAGGCACAGGTGGTGGGGCTCCTCGCCAGGGGTCTGCAGACGAAACAGATCGCCCGCGTGCTCGGCATCTCCGTCAAGACGGCCGACCGCCATATCCAGAACGCGTACGGGAAGATCGGCGTCTCGACCCGAGCGGCGGCGGCCCTGTTCGCCATGCAACACGGACTCGCGGCATGGGGAGAACTCCCGATCGCGTCGAGGAAGGCTCGTTCGTAACGTCGTCCTCTGTAGCCGTCGGGAGAGGAGGACGCACGATGTCAGGCGAGAGGTTCAAATGAGCACCGTCGTGACCGAGGAACGCAACCCTGATCGCGACATGTCGGTGACGGTCCGAGAGCGGTCCAGGGCGGCCATCGTCGTGGTGGCCCCGGTCGTCCTCCACGCAGGCGTCGTCGCTCACCCGTACATCGGCTTGGGCCCACCGGATGAGGCTGCGATCGCGAGGGCGGCGGCATCCAGCCCCTTCCGCTGGGGGATCTCGCATCTCATCGTGGGGGTCGCGGCTGCGCTCCTGCTCCTGGCGTTCCTTGCGATCCGCAGCTACCTGCGCGACGCAGGCGATGACCGTTGGAGCGCTCTCGCCCTGCCGTTCGTCATCTTCGGTGGAACGCTGTACGCGATCTTGCCCGGGATGGAGTTCGCGGCCCTTGCCGCGGCGGAGACCGGGGGCGACGTTCTGGCCGCGCTGGCAGCGGTCGACCCATGGTTCGTTCCTGTCATCTTGACAGGCGGGGTTGCCTCCGCGATCGGGATCATGGGTTTCGCGAAGGGCGTGTCGACCGTCGGAGTCGGCGCGTTGGGTGTTCCCAGGTTCGTCGTCGTCGCGTTGGGCGCGATGGCGGTCGCTCGGATCGTTCCTCTCATGGGTGTCCAGCTCTACGTTCAGGCGGTCGCAGCGGTGTTCGCGATGTGGCCACTCGCCTACACGATGTGGAGGTACCCGAAAGCGATACTTCGGGAACGCGTCTGACGTCATCGCCACCTGCGTCGGTGCGAGAGGGGAGACTCGAACTCACACGGCCTCTCAGCCAGCGGATCCTAAGGTTGCTGCCCCCACGCACGGATCTCGGCTCCACGTGTCGTCCCGTGTCGCTTCATGTCGTCCCGTGCCGGCGGGTGTCGTCCTGTCGTGAGCAGGATGTGAGCAGCCCGCCTCCTGGGGCTACAGGACCGACTCCGCTGGCCGACGTTCATTGATCGGGTCAGCGTGTCGATGGGCGACCTTCCACCCGTCTTCCTCTGAACGGAATACGGTCGTCACTCGGAGGCTCAACGGGGCGAGATCGTCGTGACCCCCGACCTTGGAGCGGAGCCGCTCCACCTCGACGATGCACACGAGTTCGTCGTTCCCGTACGTCGCGATCCGATCGAACCCGACCGCTTCACCATCGCGATAGTGGGCAGCGGCGCGCGCCATCGTGTCCACCACGTCGTCGAGCCCGTGGGCGAACGGGCCGAACGGGTTGCCGAGGGTGACGTCAGCCTGCTCAGAGAACAGGCTCCTCACGGGTTCGTGTTCTCCCTTCATGAAGGCATCGAGCCCGCGGTGGTACCGCTCGATCCCGTCGTCCAGATCGGCGCCGGATGTGGCCGTCATCGAGATCTCCTTCCGCCGTGGCCGCGACGAGGCTACGCCGGAGCCAAGAAGTCGGTCAAGAAGAAGACAAGAACCCCGGGGCAGCGGTTCGATGCGAGCAGGGAGACTCGAACTTCCAAGGCCTCCTCGGCAACTGGATCCTGCGGTTGCTCGCCCCACGAACGGGATCGCGTTTCTGCGCGCGTTCGTACCGTCCGGTGTCGGCGTGTGTCGCCCTGTCGTGAGCAGGATGTGAGCAAGGCCTGCAATCACATCGTCGTAGAGAGGTCGTGCAACGCGCTCGCGATGGCGCCCGGTTGCTCGATCTGCACGTCGTGTCCGCTCTCGATCTCTCCGACGCGCCAGCCACGTCGCTGAGCGTCTCGAGCGAAACCGCCGAACATGTCCTCGTCGGGAGCCTTCGCGATGCAGTGGATGAAGGCGGTGGGAAGCATCGCAACGCGCGGATCGACGACCGCCGGATCGGTCAACGTGGCGAGCGGCTGCATGCTCACCCGGTAGCGATCGGCAACATCCGGGGGATACCCATCCACATCGTCCGGGAACGGGAACGGGACCAACCATCCATCTCCACGCTCCATGGCGGGCGTGACGAGCCTGGACTCGACCCAGGGAGGGTCGATCAGGTCGATCTCGCTCTGCCCGTCCTCCGGGATGAACGCGTCGACGTAGATCATGCCCCTGATCAGCTCCGGAACCCTCGAGGCCGCGACGGTCGTCACCATGCCCCCGTAGCTGTGTCACACGAGCAGCACATCGGTCAGCCGTTCCCAGCGGATCCTCTGCACGACGTCCTCGGCGTGGGTCCCCAGCCCGATGGGGCGCGATAGCAGGTGCGAGCGTTCCCCCAACCCTGTGAGGGTGGGGGCGGATGCGCGATGACCCATGGCCGTCAGGGCGTCGATCACGGCGCGCCACTCCCACCCACCACCCCAGCTGCCGTGCACGATCACGAACGTAGCCATGCGGAGCCAGCCTATCCGCGTGCGAGAGGGGAGACTCGAACTCCCACGCCCTTTCGGGCACCGGATCCTAAGTCCGGCGCGTCTGCCAGGTTCCGCCACTCTCGCGCGGGATCGAGCCTAATGGCGCCGGAGCGGCCAAGTCATGCAGACTGCTCTCCGAGCCGCCGGCAGGTGAACACTGGTAGAGCCAGGCACGCGGAACCCTACCGGCCGTGGCGCCCAGGCATCGGAGCGATCACCATGGATAGATGCGTTTGCGTACGTATGTGTGGCTGGCCGCTGCCACCCTGATCCTTGCCGGGTGCCGGTCCACGGTGCCGGTC
>JBKJXU010000303.1:0-5656 GCA_046716145.1 Actinomycetota bacterium | reverse complement strand
CCCGAGTACGCGGGTCAAGTGCGCGCGACCATGTTCATCGGCATCGGCCTGATCGAGGCGCTCGCGCTGTTCGGCATCGCGTTCTCGTTCATCATCTAGGTCAGGACGGGCGATGTTGACATCGATCGTTTCGATCCTGGGGGCTGAGGCCGAGGCCGCCGAAGGCGCGGTCAACGAGGCTGAGCGCTTCTATCCGCACATCAACGAACTCCTCGTCGGGCTGATCGCCTTCGGCATCGTGTTCTTCTTCATCAAGAAGTTCGCGATGCCCAAGTTCAAGCAGGTCCTCGAAGAGCGCGAGTCCCAGATCCAGGGCAACCTGGAGAAGGCCGAAGAGGCCAAGCGGGCGGCGGACGCCGAGTTGGCCGACTACCGGACCCAGCTGGCCGGCGCGCGCGATGAAGCCAACCGGATCATCGAGGAGGCGCGCACGACCGCGGACCAGCTCCGCAAGGACATCCAGGCCAAGGCCGAGGAGGAGTCCCAGGCGACGGTCGCCCGCGCCCAGGAGGAGATCCGGGCCGAGCGCGACCGCGCGTTCCAGGACCTGCGTGCCCAGGTGGGCGAGATCGCGGTGCTCCTGGCAGGCAAGGTCGTTGAGAAGGAGCTCGACCAGGGCGCGCACGACCGCCTGATCGACGAGTACATCGACCAGGTGGCCTCGAGCGGCAACGGAAGCACCTGACGTGGCGGGCGCGGGGCTGATCGAGGGCTACGCGAACGCTCTGTTCGCCGTGGCGCAGGGCGAGGGAGCGTTGCAGCGCGTCACCGACGAGCTGTACGCCTTCGCCAAGGGCCTCGAGCAGCACCCCGATCTCCGCGACGCCTTGACCGACGCCGCGCTTCCGGTGGAGAACCGGACCCAGATCGTGATCGACGTCCTCGGTGACCGCGCTCATGCGGCCACCGTCAACCTGATCGGTCTGGTGGTGGCGGGCGGACACGCCCGCGAGCTGAGCAAGATCGTCGAACACCTCGCGCAGATCTCGGCGGCCGAGCGCCAGCGCGTGACCGCCGAGGTCCGAAGCGCGGTGCCGCTGGGCGAGGACCAGCGCGCCCGCCTGGCCACCGCGCTCTCGCGCGCCACCGGCCGCGAGGTCGAGATCCAGGTCGTCGTGGACCCGGGCGTCGTGGGCGGGCTCGTAGCCCGCGTCGGCGAGCTGGTCTTCGACGGCTCCATCGCCACCCGATTGGATGACGCCAAGCAGCACCTAGGAGCGAACCGATGACCCTGAACCTCGATCCCTCGGCGATCGCCGAGACGTTACGCCGCAACGTCGAGTCCTATACGCCGTCCGTGGAGCGCGAGGAGGTCGGCCGGGTCATCGACACCGGTGACGGCATCGCGCGCGTCTCGGGACTGCCGCGCGCCATGACCAACGAGATCCTCGAGTTCCCCGGCGGCCTGCTGGGTGTGGCCTTCAACCTGGATGAGCACGAGATCGGCTGCATCATCTTCGGCGAGGGTGCCGGCATCCAGGAGGGCGACCCCGTGAAGCAGACCGGCACCGTGCTGTCGGTCCCGGTGGGCGACGCCTTCTTGGGCCGCGTGGTCGACGGTTTGGCCCGGCCCATCGACGACAAGGGCCCGATCGCCGCGGAGACCACGCGTGCGCTCGAGTTGCAGGCGCCCAACGTGGTCTCACGCCAGCCGGTGAAGGAGCCGCTGTACACGGGCATCACCGCGATCGACGCGATGACGGCGATCGGGCGCGGGCAGCGCCAGCTGATCATCGGCGACCGCCAGACCGGCAAGACCGCCGTGGCGCTGGACACGATCATCAACCAGAAGCAGTACTGGGGGACCGACCAGGCCGTGCGCTGCATCTACGTGGCCATCGGGCAGAAGGCCTCGAACGTGGCGGAGGTCGTGGATACGCTCCGCGAGCAGGGCGCGCTGGAGTACACGGTCGTGGTGAACGCGGCGGCCTCGGACCCGGCGCCGTTCCAGTACGTGGCCCCCTACTCCGGAGCGGCGATCGGCGCGCACTGGATGGACGAGGGCAAACACGTCCTGATCGTGTACGACGACCTGTCGAAGCAGGCCGTGGCCTACCGCGAGATCTCGCTCCTGCTCCGCCGCCCGCCGGGCCGCGAGGCGTACCCGGGCGACGTCTTCTACCTGCACTCCCGGCTGTTGGAGCGTGCCGCGAAGCTGTCCGACGCGCTCGGCGGCGGGTCCATGACGGCGCTGCCGATCATCGAGACCAAGGGCGGCGACATCTCGGCCTTCATCCCGACGAACGTCATCTCGATCACCGACGGCCAGCTCTTCTTGGAGTCCGAGCTGTTCTTCTCGGGTGTCCGGCCTGCCATCAACGTCGGCGTGTCGGTCAGCCGCGTGGGCGGCGCCGCGCAGATCAAGGCGATGAAGAAGGTCGCGGGCCGTCTGCGTCTGGACCTGGCGCAGTTCCGCGCGCTGGAGGCGTTCGCGCAGTTCGGCTCGGAGCTGGACAAGGCCTCGCAGCAGCAGCTGTCGCGCGGCGCCCGCGTGGTCGAGGTGCTCAAGCAGCCCCAGTACGACCCGCAGCCGGTGGAGCGCGAGGTCGTGCAGGTCTACGCGGTGACCGGGGGGTACATGGACGACTACCCGGCCCGTGACGCCAAGCGCTTCGCCACCGGGTTCTGCGAGTTCCTCGACGCGCGCCACCCCGAGGTCTCCGCGGGCATCCGTGACGCCGGGGAGATGTCCGATGAGGCCGAGGCCACGCTGCGGGCCGCGCTCGTGGATTTCCAGGCGTCCTTCCGTCCCAGCGAAACAGGCCCCGGTTCGGGGTCCGCGCTGGGGGAGACCACCCCGCCCGACGAGGTCAAGCCCGACGTGGGCTGGGATCGGATGTCCTCGGTGGACGAGGAGGGCGAGGACAGCTAGTGGGCGCGCAGCTCCGCGTCGTCAAACGCCGGATCCGCTCCGTCCAGTCGACGAAGAAGATCACGCGCGCGATGGAGCTCATCGCGTCTTCGCGCATCGTCAAGGCCCAGCAGCGGGTGGAGCAGTCGCGGCCGTACGCGATCCAGTTGACCAAGGCGATGGAGGACGTGGCGCGCCACGCTGCGTCCCTGTCGCATCCGCTCCTGGATCCCCACGAGACCCCGGCACGCGCCGGCGTGTTGGTGATCACATCGGACCGTGGTCTGGCCGGCGCCTACACCGCCAACGTGATCAAGATCGGCGAGTCGCTCCTGGCCGACGCGCGCGCCAGGGGCATGGATCCGGTGCTCTACGTGGTGGGGAAGAAGGGGTTCGGCTACTTCCGGTTCCGTCAGATCGCCATGGAGGCGGACTGGCAGGGGTTCAGCGAGGTGCCGCCGTATGAGAAGGCAGAGCAGATCGGCCGGCGCCTGATCGAGGACTTCGGGGCGGGCAGGATCGACGAGCTGACCTGCGCCTACACCGACTTCCGCTCGGCGTTCACCCAGCGCGCCACGTCGCAGCGGTTCCTGCCGATCTCGCCCGAGGAGGTCGCCGGCACGGGCGCTGCAGCGCCGAGCGGCGAGGTGCATGCCGAGTACCTGTTCGAGCCCGAGCCCGAACAGATCCTGGATCATCTGCTGCCGCAGTACCTCATCACGCGGGTGTACGCGGCGCTGCTGGAGTCCGCGGCGTCGGAGAACGCCGCACGCAGGCGCGCCATGAAGGCCGCCACCGACAACGCGGAGGAACTCATCAAGATCCTGACGCGCCAAGCCAACAGAGCGCGCCAGGACGAGATCACGACCGAGCTCATGGAGATCGTCGGTGGCGCGGAAGCACTCGCGTCCGTCGGCGAGAAGGGATGACCGATGGCTGAGACGAACGGGCACGCTGAGGGCCGCGTGGTCCGGGTGATCGGGCCGGTGGTGGACGTGGAGTTCCCGCCGAACCAGCTCCCGGAGATCAACAACGCCTTGAAGATCGACGTCGAGCTCGGCGGGCAGACCACCACGATCACCTGCGAGGTCGCCCACCACGTCGGCGACGCCGTGATCCGAGCGATCGCGCTGAAGCCCACCGACGGCCTCGTGCGTGGCACCACGGTGAGGAACACCGGCGGGCCCATCACCGTGCCGGTCGGCGAAGGTGTCCTCGGTCACGTGTACAACGTGCTCGGCGAACCGCTCGACGCGCCGATGGACTCGATCACCCCGGCTGACCATTGGCCCATCCACCGCGAGGCGCCCGCGTTCGCCGACCTCGAGCCGAAGAAGGTCATGCTGGAGACCGGCATCAAGGTCATCGACCTGCTGGAGCCCTACGTCCAGGGCGGCAAGATCGGGATGTTCGGCGGCGCCGGCGTGGGCAAGACCGTCGTCATCCAGGAGATGATCCGCCGCCAGGCGCAGCAGCACGGCGGCGTGTCGGTCTTCGCTGGGGTCGGCGAACGCACCCGCGAAGGCAACGACCTCTTCTTGGAGATGACCGAGTCCGGCGTGATCGAGAAGACGGCGCTCGTGTTCGGTCAGATGGACGAACCGCCGGGCGTGCGCCTCCGCGTCGCGCTGTCGGCCCTGACGATGGCCGAGTACTTCCGCGACGTCGAGCACACGGACGTGCTGCTGTTCGTGGACAACATCTTCCGGTTCACCCAAGCCGGCTCGGAGGTCTCCACGCTGCTGGGGCGGATGCCGTCCTCGGTCGGCTACCAGCCGAACCTGGCCAGCGAGATGGGCGACCTGCAGGAACGGATCACCTCGGCAGGCGGCCGGTCGATCACCTCGCTGCAGGCCATCTACGTGCCCGCCGACGACCTGACCGACCCGGCTCCTCACGCGGCGTTCGCGCATCTGGATGCCACCACGGTGCTCAGCCGTGACATCGCCTCGCTCGGCATCTACCCGGCCGTGGACCCGCTCGACTCGACGTCGAGGATCCTCGACCCGCGCTACGTCGGCGAGGATCACTACGCCACCGCGCGCCGCGTCCAGGAGATCCTGCAGCGCTACAAGGACCTGCAGGACATCATCGCCATCCTGGGGATGGACGAGCTGGCCGAAGAGGACAAGGTCATCGTCACCCGGGCCCGCAAGATCCAGAAGTTCCTGTCGCAGCCGTTCTTCGTGGCCGAGCAGTTCACCGGTATCCCCGGCAAGTACGTGCCCATCGACGAGACGATCGCGTCGTTCCGGGGGCTCTGCGAAGGCGAGTACGACCACCTCCCCGAGCAGGCCTTCTTCCTGGTCGGTGGCATCGAGGAGGCCGTGGCGCAGGCCAAGACCATGGAGGCGGCCGCCTAGTGTTGGAGGTGCACCTCGTCACGCCCGAACGCGAGGTCTGGACCGGCGAGGTCCAGGAACTGGTCGCGGCCGGGGTGGACGGCTACGTCGGCATCCTGGGCGGCCACGCGCCGTTGCTGGTGCGGTTGGCGGTCGGCCCTCTGCGTCTGCAGGGGAGCGACGGGGCGTGGACCACGGCCGTCGTCGACGGCGGGTTCCTGCATGTCAGCACGGAGGAGGGCGTGACGCGCGCCGACGTCCTGGCGACCGCCGCGGAGTTGGCGTCCGAGATCGACGTGGAGGCGGCCCGCAGGCGCCTGACCGAGCTCCAGGCCCGCACCGGCGACGAGGACGAGGTCGCCAAGGCCGAGATCGCGAAGGCCGTGGCCAGGGTAGGAGCGGTGAGCTAGGACTGGACACTCCGTCGATCGCTACCCGCGTCAGCACCAGGCGATCCGGTGGC
>JBKJXU010000302.1:0-7874 GCA_046716145.1 Actinomycetota bacterium | reverse complement strand
CTGACCTACTCGGCGTGCAGCGCCTCAGGCGCGATGCTCCGCCCGATCGCCGGGAGCGTGAGCGCCGTCGCGAGCAGACCCCCGAGCAGCGCGACCGCCGCGATCCGGAGCCCCGGCAGCATCGCCGCCCAGGCGCCGGCGCCGTCGTAGTCGATGACCGCGTAGGAGCGCACCACGATCGCCGTGCACACGAGTGCCAGAAGTACCCCTGCCCCGAGCGGGAGCATCGCCTGCAACAGGTATGAGCGGCGGATCGTGCCCGCCCCGACTCCGGTCGCCGCCAGCACGGCGAGCGGTCGGCGCCTCTCGTGGACCGCACCGACGAGCGCGACCAGCAGGCTCGCCGCGGCGATCGCGACCGCGACCGATGCCGCCCACTGCACGGCGCGCGCGATCCCCGCCTCCTGCGACCAGCCGTACGGCTCGTACATCGTCGGAGTGGTGATCGCGACGTCCGAACCGGCGCCGAGCGACTCGCGGATCGCCTCCGCGGTGTCCGGATCGCCGTCGGCCTCCAGCAGGGCGTTGAAGGATTCGAGCTCGGACGCAACCGCCGGGTCCAGCGCCGCCCGGTCGATCATGAAGAGCGGGTACCCACCGAGGAACGACAGATCGATCGTGGGAGCGTCCTCGGGAGGGATCGCGAACGTGGAATATGGTGCGTTGCCGGGACTGCGGATCGTGATGGTCTCCTGCCGAGGGTCGATCTGGTCGTCGCGGGTCGTCCGCCAGATGCCGGCGTTGCACGGCGGCACCTCGCGCAGCACCGATCCGAGCGTCGCGCAGTCGGCCACGGCGACGGGCTGCGGCCCCCACCCCTGGATCCTCACCTGGGCGAACCACACCGGCACGCTGCGCGTCACCTGGTTCCCGCCGACGCGCGCTGCCTGGCCGTCACGTCCGCCGGAGGCGAGGAGCGTCGTCGCCTCCAGGTTGTCCGCGGATGTCGTGAGCCCGCTCTGCGCCGCATAGAGATGGAGGATCCCTGTCGAGGTCCCGGCCGCGAACACGACGGCGACCACCCCCGCGGCGATGTGTCCCGCGCCCCGACGGTCGAAGGCCAGTCGCCGGGAGGCGAACCAGGCGCCCAACCCGCCCGGGCGCATCGCCAGCCCCGCGCCACGCGTGCCCAGCCACGGCGCGACCCCGATCACGCCGAGCGCCGTCATCGCCCAAGCCCCGAAGAAGACCGCACCCTGGGGGCTCAGGTACCCGTCCGCTCCCGAGATTAGGGCCGGCTCGCTCGCCATGGCGATCCAGGCTGCCACCCCGAGCGTGAGCGCGGCCGCGCCGAGGAGGACGCCGAGCGAACGGACGGGCGCGCGACGCGTCACCTCCATCGGCTGGCCGACGACACGTCGGAGCGTGATCCACGCGACCGCCACGGCGGCGAGCGGGACCAGCACGAGGACGAGCACCGCCTGTCCGAGGGGCGGGCGCAGGTCGGCCGGGAACAGACCCGTGTCACCGGGGAGGAAGGCTTCCCACGGCACCAGCGTGCGGCCAACGCCGAACAGCAACACGCCGGCCACCGCCCCGACCACGGCGCCGATGCCGACCTCGAGCGCGACCGTGAGCCGCACCTGGGTGGGCGTGGCGCCTAGCAGACGCAGCGCCGCCAGGCGTGACTCACGAGAGGCGGCGCCGAGCCTGGTCACGGTCCACACGAACACGAGCACCGAGACGATCACGCCGGCCGTCGCGGCGGCTATCGCGGCCATCACGCCGGGGTCGGTCGGGTAGGGGTCCGGCGCGCCGAACCGCGTGACGGTGACGGCACCACGGAGGTCGTCGGCCACCGCGCCCACGTACGCACGCAGTTCGTGCGGTTCGACCAGGCCTTCCTCGCCGATCTCGCCGACGAGCCTCCAGGGGAGACGCTCGTCGAGTTGGTCGCGCTCGGGGCCCCGCAGGATCGCGGCGAGGTCGGGGGAGGCGACGATCGTTCCAGGGGCAGGGAAGGCGTCCAGCCCGGCCGGCATCGGCGCATCACCGACGGGCGCGACGCGTTGGATCAGCAGCGGCTGGTCGTGGAAAGCCGTGCGCCAGCTCTCCATCAACAGCACGTCGCCCTCGCGCGCGCTGCTGACGAAGCCGGCGTTCCGCGCCTGACGGGCATCGCGGGCCTGCAGCGCCGGGATGACCGACAAGCCACCGAGCAGGGCGGCCACGCCGACGGCGATCCCCAACACCCCGATCGCGGCGATCGTCCGGCCGCGCCGGTCGGCACCCCGGGCGAAGCGCCTTGCGAGCCAGAGCGATGCGCTCACGAGGCGACCACCGCGCTCGCGAGCCGGCCGTCCGCCAACTCGACCTCCCGCGCCGCATAGGCCGCCACACGCGGATCGTGGGTCACCATCACGACGGCAGCTCCACGGTCGCGGGCCGCCGACGTGAGCAGATCCATCACCCGCTCACCGTTCATCGAGTCCAGCGAGCCGGTCGGCTCGTCGGCGAAGATCACGTCTGGCTCGCCGATCAACGCGCGTGCCACCGCGGCGCGCTGGGCCTGGCCGCCGGAGAGGTCGCCCGGGTAGGCGGCGGCCTGATCGGCCAGGTCCATCCGCGCCAGCCACTCGGCCGCGGCTAACTCCGCGTCGGCGCGGCGGCAGCCGCCCAGCCTGAGCGGCAGCGAGACGTTCTCCAGCGCCGTCAGTTCCGGCACCAACTGCCCGAACTGGAACACGAACCCGAACCGCTCACGGCGCAGGCGGCTCCGAGCCGCCTCGCTCCCGTCGTCCACGCGGGCACCGTCGAACCACACCTCGCCCGCGTCGGGGCGGTAGATGCCGGCCAGGCAGTGCAGCAGCGTCGACTTGCCCGAGCCGCTCGGGCCGAGCACGGCGACGACCTCGCCGCGCGCGACCTCGATCGAGACGCCGCGCAGCGCCTCGTCCCTCCCGAACCGCTTGACGAGGTCGCGTCCTTCCAAGAGCACGTCAGGCATGGGTGAGTTCCTTCCGCAGTCGGTCGAGCCGTTGCTCGGTGAGGTCGATCCATCGGATGTCGGCTTCGAGGTGGAAGAGGTCTCGGTCGGCAGTGATCACGCCGAGCAGGTCGGCGCCGGTCTTGGTCCTGGTGAGTTCGCGCATGCGCGCGCGATGGGCCGCGCGCTGGTCCTGCAACAGTCCGCGCGCGTCGCGGCCTGACGTGATCGCCAGCACCACCTTCGTGAACAACTCGTCGTGCAGACCCGGCCGTGGGTCCAGCGCCTCGCGGAGGTACGCGTCCAGGTCGGCGACGCCCTCGGGGGTGATCCCGTAGCGCTTGCGCTCGGGGCCCTCCTCTTGCTCAACGGCCTCCATGCGCACGAGACCGTCTCGGTCCAGGCGCGCGAGCGTCGCGTAGATCTGCCCGAACTGAAGTGGCCTGCGTTCGCCGAAGAGTCGGTCGTACGCCTGCTTGAGGTCATAGCCATGACGGGGGCGTTCCTCGAGGAGCCCGAGCATCGTCTCCGCAACGGCCATACTCCGCACTATACATAGAGTGAATAGAGGGCACAGCTCCCCCCGCCCGGGAGAGAGTCAGCGTGATGTGCTACCTTGTGCTACATGGCCACTGACCAGCCGGAACGCGTGGGTGTCAGAGAGCTCCGGCAGAATCTCAGCGTCTACCTGCGGCGCGTGAAGGAGGGGGTGACGCTCGAGGTGACCGAGCACGGGCGACCCGTTGCGCGCCTGGCGCCGCTCCCCGACCAGGAGATGGACATCCTCGATCGCATGATCGCCGAGGGGAGGGCGACGTCGGCCGTCGGCTCCATCGATGACGTCCTCCCGCTGCGGCCGAAGGTCGATCGCGCGACCGCCGAACGGCTCATGCAGGCGCTGCGTGAGCAGCGCGAGGAGAAGATCTGAGCGCCGCGACCCTGTATGTCGATGCCTCCGCGCTCGTGAAGCTCGTGGTGGATGAACGCGGAACCGAGCAGCTGGCCGAGCGGGTGTCGGGGAGTCGACTCATCAGCAGCGCGCTCGGTCGGCTCGAGGTGATCCGTGCCGTCCGGCGCGCCGGCGTCGAGGAGGGAGCCGCCCATCGCGCGCTCGACCGGGTGGCGTTCCAGCGGATCGAGCCCGGCGTGCTCGAGGTCGCCTCCACGCTGGATCCTGCGGAGCTCGGGAGCCTCGATGCGATCCATCTGGCCACCGC
Source organism: Actinomycetota bacterium (assembly GCA_046716145.1). Taxonomy (GTDB): domain Bacteria; phylum Actinomycetota; class UBA4738; order UBA4738; family HRBIN12; genus AC-51. The sequence goes on along the minus strand of JBKJXU010000302.1, from coordinate 3,731 downwards.
TCTGCTCTTCGCTCCCGATCTGGACGCCTTCATCACGTACGACCGTCAACTCGGCCGTGCCGCCGAAGCCGCCGGCCTCCGGGTCGAGTCCCCGGGCGCACCGGCGTAACGCTCGGCCGCTCGAGCCATACGATGCCGGTATCGGTCGAGCACCGGAAAGGATCAGGCGTGGACGAGAAGATCAAGGTGTACGGGGCCAGTTGGTGCGTCGACTGCCGGCGAGCCAAGAAGTTCCTCGGAGATCAGCGCGTTCCCTACGAATGGCACGACATCGAAACCGAGCCCGAGCACCTGGACGTCGTGCAGGCTCGTAACGACGGCAACAACATCATCCCGACCATCATCTTCCCCGACGACACGCACCTGTCGGAGCCTTCGAACGAGGAACTCGCCGACAAGCTCGGGCTCGAGCGGACGGCGATGCAGCACGTCTACGACCTCATCATCGTGGGCGGCGGTCCCGCCGGTCTGACCACCTCGATCTACGCGGCCCGGGAGAACCTCGAGACCCTGATCATCGACTCGAAGGGTCTGGGAGGACAGGCCGGGGTGACCGAACGCCTGGACAACTACCCCGGGTTCCCCGAGGGGATCGGCGGCGCCGAACTCGCCGATCGCATCGTGCAGCAGGCCCGGCGCTACGACGTGGAGATGCTGCAGGCGCTCTCGGTCATCCAGATCAACGACCAAGGCGGCGGCGAGATCGAGGTCGTGACCGCGAACGATGGTCACTACCACGCGCGTGCCGTGGTCATCGCGACCGGCTCTTCCTACCGCCGGACCGGCGCCGAGGGTGAGGAGGATCTCATCGGCGCGGGCATCCACTTCTGCGCCACGTGCGACGGTCCTTTCTATAAGGGGTCCTCGGAGATAATGGTGCTCGGCGGCGGCAACAGCGGTCTGGAGGAGGGTCTGTTCCTCACCGAGTTCACCGACAAGGTCACGGTCGTGGAATACGAGGATCGCCTGGCCGGCAGTCAGGTGTTGCAGGACAAGGTCGCCATGCACCCGAAGATGGAGGTGCTGCTGCAGCGCGAGGTCAAGGCCTTCCGCCCGAAAGACGACGGCAGCGGCAAGGTGGGCACGGTCCTGCTCGACAACCTCGAGACAGGCGAGAAGGAAGAACACCATCCGGCCGGCGTGTTCGTGTTCGTGGGGCTCGATCCCAACACGAGCTTCCTGCCCGAGGCGATCGAGCGCGACGCGCGAGGGTTCGTGGTGACCGACGACGCCTTCATGACCTCGATGCCCGGCGTGTTCGCGGCGGGCGACGTCCGCGGCGGTTCGACGAAGCAGCTCGCGAGCGCCGTCGGCGAGGGAGCGGCCGTGGCGATCGCGATACGCCAGTACCTGGCGAAACAACTCGAGACGGCCGGGACCGAGGCCTGAGGGACATGGACCCCAAGGAGATCTTCGAGCTGATCATCAAGGCCGACGAGAAGCTCAAGTACGCGAACGACGCGAACGCAGACATCCGCCGGGGCCAGGCCCGCGCGCTGCTCGAGCAGGCGCGCGATGCCGCGCGCGAGGCGGGGGTCGAACAGCTCGTGCAACAGGCCGAGACCCGGCTCGCCGACCTGGAGACCACGGGCTAAGCCTCGCCGTCGATGTGGTGGCGGAACGCCGCCAGCAGCGTGGCGCGTTGGTCCGGGCTGAGGTCGTCCTCGCCGAGACGGCCCGTGGCGGCGATCGCCGCGCGGAACTGATCGAGGACCATGGTGCAGCCGTCGCATCCGCTGAGGTGCGCCTCGACGTGACCGCTCACCTCGGGGGGGAGCACTCCCCCGAGGTAGTCGCTCAGATCTCGACGATCTCTCTGCACGCCATCTCTACGCTCACGCTTGCCCCACGCTCCTCAGGTGTGCCTCGATCGCGGTGCGGACCTTCGCCCGTGCGCGGTGCAGGAGGACACGCTCATCGGTCTCAGATATACCAAAGCGTTACGGATCTCCTCCGAAGACCAGCCCAGGACGTCGCGCAGGCGCAGGACCTCGGCCTGCATCGGCGGTAGTGCGTCGAGCGTCCTGCGGATCACCCCGAGCGTCTCGGTGGCCTCAGCCGCTCCTCGGGGATCCCTCGCCGATCGAACGGGAGGGAGGACCAGTGCCCCGGGGACCCGGCGTCCTCGCCTAGGAACGCCGACGGGTCCCAGGTGGGTTGGTCCAGATCGTCGCCGGCGAGGGAGGCCAACGGAACGCTCCGCGCCTCCTTCTGCCCGCGTGTCTTCGCGATGTTGACCAGGATCCGGAAGATCCACGTTCGGAGCGAGGCGCGACCTTCGAACTTCGCGAGGCCCTGCAGGACCCCGAGCCACGCGTCCTGTACCACCTCGTCGGCGACGGCGTCGGAGGACACGAACATCCTGGCGACACGTCGCATCGAGGGACCGAGCGCGTCGACAAGCTCCATGAACGCGGCCTTATGGCCTGCTCGGAGCCTCTTGACGAGCGCCAGGTCGGCTCGCGAGGTCTACACCGTCTCCACGGCGCGAGAGCCTAGCCCAGGATCTGCTCAGCCGGGTCGAACGGCGCCCCACGGCGTGTCGTAGCCGTAGAGGGAGTCCGTCTGCACCGCACCGCTCGGGCCCGGGTGGGTGGCGTGGATGATGGTCCCACCACCGGCGTACAGGGCGACATGCGGGCCGAAGTTGCCGTAGTAGATGATGTCGCCGGGCTGGATCTGCGAGAGCGGCACGTTGGGGAGCATCGAGTATTGCGCGGAGGCCGAGTGCGGGATCGACACGCCCGCCTGCGCCCACGCCCACGACGTGAGTCCGGAGCAATCGAAGGTGCTCGGCCCAGCGCTGCCCCAGACGTAGGCGGCTCCGCGCACCGAGTAGGCAGCGTTCACGGCGACCTGAGCCGCGGTCGCGTTGGCGGGCGGTGGAGGTGGCGCCGGTGCGGATGGGGCGTCGCCGGAGCCGCCGCCGTTCTGGACAGCCGCCGCCTCGGCGGTCGCGGCTGCCGCGGCCTGGGCGGCCTGCGCGGCGAGGTAGTCCTCGTACTCGATGTTCAGGGTCCGATACAGCTCTTCTTGCCGCGCGAGCATCGCCTCGATGTCGGCGCGATCATCGCTCATCGCGTCCAGGTGGCCCTTCGCCGTCGCGACCGCGTCGGCGTACTCCTGCGCGGCCCACTCCGCCTTCTGACCAGACGCATCGGCGCTGGCGGCGATCGCCGCGTCAGCCTCGGCGATGGCTCCCATGAACGTGAGCCGGTCGGAGAACTGCGAGAAGTCCTGTGCCTCGAGGAGCACGTCGAGTTGGGACCCCATGCCGGTGTAGGCCTCGACCGCGCGATCGGAGAGTTGGGTGCGGGCGGCGGTCGCTTCGGCTTCGGCGGCATCCATCCGCGCCTTCGCGTCGGCGAGCAGTTGCTGGGTCAGCGACAACTGATACTTCGCGTCGTTGTAGGCCTCGATCTTGGTTTCGAGTTCGTGCCCGAGCCGGTCGGCCTCTGCTTTCGCGTCCGCGACCTCTTGCTCCGAAGGCGCAGCCGATGCAGTGGAGAGGGAGACGGCCAGGGTTGGCAGCACCACGATCGCGGCCACGAGGAGCCGGACGATCCTTGGGGGGGTGGGAGTTGTCGGGTTCCTGGTCATAGGCCGTATATGGGTCGAGGGTCCGGCGGCGTGCCGACCCTCGGGCATCAACCCTAGCCAAGGCCCTCGGGAGGCGTCAAACGTCGCTCCGAACGGGTGTTCGAAAGCGGTACACGCGATCGGGGGCGAGC
>JBKJXU010000301.1:0-9011 GCA_046716145.1 Actinomycetota bacterium | reverse complement strand
TGTCACTCTTCCTCGCACGCAGGCCTTGTTTCTTGCGGACGACATGCCCTAGAACTACCCCCACGTCGGGTGGGAGGGGAAGCGATGGCCACCGGTGCCGTGCTTGAGATTCGCCAAGGGTCCCGTTCGAATCCGAGCCGGGCTCGCATCTACATGCTCGTGGCTAGCTGCGGTGGCGCTGCGGCCCTCGGTCTCGTCATGTTCGCCGGGTACGAGGCGATAGCCGGCGACATCCAGGGTCTCGTCATCTGGACTGCTGCCGCGTTTCTCGCGGACGCGCTTGTCGTACAGATTGCGCCCTCAGCCACGCTCAGCATGTCTATGCCCGTCACCCTGGGAGCCGCTATCGTCCTCTCTCCGCCGGCGGCCGCCCTCGCCGCGTTTATCGGAACCTGGAGCAGGGCGGACGGGCACAGGCGGGATCCTCTAATCAAGGCCTTCAACCGAGTCCAGGTATCCTGCGCCACGCTGGCGGCTTCGTTCGTCGCATCTTCTCTCGATTCCGACCCCGTCGCGTGGCCCGCGGTTCTTGGGGTCGCATTGGCGGCGCTCCTTGCAGACACCTCCACGAACGTTGCCTTGATGGTGCCGTTCATCCGCCTTTCCGAGCGCGTGAGCCTGATAGCTGCCGCACGTCTTCTCCTTGGGGATCGACCTGCTCACAACATGCTGGTCTACCTCTCAGCCGTTCTGACAGGCCCGGTCGTGGCCCTGTGCTACGTCTCTGCTGGTCCCATCGGGCTCGGCGCCGCGCTCGTGGGAATCGTCCTAGGGGGCCGCGCGCTACTCGAGTCCCAGCGGGCTGCGGGCCTCTTGACTAGGATCGAGAGTAAGGATGCCGCGATACGAACCGCGACGGATCAGGCAGTCCGGGAGCGAAGAGACGAGCGTACTTCGTTGGCGGGGGAACTTCATGATGAAGTGTTGCCAGCCTTGTTCAAGGTGCATCTGATGGGGCAGGTGGTTCGCCACGACTTGGCATCGGGCAGACTGCTGGAGCTTGAGGAGGATGTTGCGAGTCTCTTGGACGCCACCGAAGCCGCCCAGTTATCGATGCGCGAGGTCGTCGGCGGGCTCAGGACTACCGCCATGGGACCAGAGGGGTTGCCAGGCGCGATCCGGCACGTAGCCGATCAATTGCGTGCCCTCGACGCGCCCAGAATCGAGTTGGATGTCCAGTCCTTCGACGCCTCTGAACGCGGGCAGCTCGTCGCCTTCCAAGTTATCCGCGAGGCCTTGGGCAATGCCGCCAAGTACTCAAGAGCCAGCAGGATTCGAGTGAGCGTTCGAGGAGACGAAGGCTGGCTACGGGTCGTCATCGACGACGACGGGTCCGGCTTCGATCCAGCGGCGCGCCATGAGGGTCATTTCGGTCTTCTGCTTATGCGCGAGCGAGTAGAGGCAGCGGGCGGATCCTTCAACCTTGACGCCCGACTGGGCCTCGGCGTCGTCGTGTCCGCGTCGATTCCCGTCCAATTGTGAGTTCGACCGAACGGAAAGGACCCCGGCGTAGCCGGGGGCCTTCGACGTTCTTCGAATCAGCCTGCGCGCCAGTGAGCGCCGCCGGCCAGGGCCAGGGCTGCAAGAGACCCCAGAGCGATCATCACTCTACGGAGCGTCTTCATGCTTGCCTCCTCCTTTTGTCCCTTGGGTGGCCCCCATGTGGGGGATATACGAAGACTATCGGGGGACCCCCAAGAGGGGGACAAGACGCTCCTTGGCCTACGTGAAAATACGTAGAGACCGAGCTTGCTTCACCCGAGGTGGATGTGGGGCGATGATGAGTAAGTGGACGTAAGGCACACCGAGACGCGGGCGACACCGCTCATCGAGGTTGGCGTCTTCATAGTTGCCGCCTCGATGGTGGGCGGGCTGGTCGCCTATTCAGGGGAGGAGCTCGCCTGGCTTCCCCTTCTCTGGGCCCCACTCATTGCTGCCGTCGAACTCGTCCCGGTGCCCGCTTGGCGCGGCGTGACGATTAGCGTCGGGTTCCCGATCCTCGTGATGGTCGCGATCTTGTATCCCCCGGGGCTAGCCGGCCTGATCGCGTTCCTCGGCGCATCCGACCCTAGGGAGCTGAGGCGCGAAATCAGCCTCGGCCTTGCACTCTTCAACCGCAGTCAGGTGGCTCTATCAGTGGTGGCGGCCAGCGCGGTGTACCACGGTGTCGCTCCAGCCGATGCCGCGCCCCTGCTGCAGATTCTCGGAGCGGTGACTGCCGCCGTAGCCGACTACCTCGTGAACGTGTCGCTCGTTACGGCGTACATGAGCAGGAAGCTCCGGATTACGCCGAGGTCGATGTTGCACCGGCTTACGATTGGCAGCCTCAACGACTTCCTGTTCAGCTACCTGGGACTTGGCGTACTTGGACTTGCTCTCGCCGAGATGTTCGAAGTCGTGGGGCCCTGGTCGATTCCCGCGGTCCTGGCCCCTCTCCTCTTCGCGCGGCAGGCCTTCTTCCGTGCCCAAGCTCTCGAGGAAGCACACAAGGAACTGAAGGAGCGGGAACAGGTCCTGCGGCAACTCTCCAACACCATCGCCGAGGAGCGGGCCGATGAACGCCTTCAGATCGCCGGGTACCTGCACGATGATCTCGCGCAGGTGCTCTTCCGCCTCTCCCTCCAGGTCGATGTAGCACGCAGGCTCCTGGACAAGAAGGATCTCGCCGAACTCGAGAATCAGCTCAACAAGATCCGTGGTTCCAAGCAGGAGACGTCGGACCGGGTCCGCGCTCTCATCCGCGACCTGCACCGATCCCCGCTCGGCGCCAAGGGCCTGGCCGAGGCTCTCGAGTCACTCACCGACGAGGTGGGGCGTGATTCGAGCGTCGTCTTCCATCACGACATCGACGACATCGATCTCCCGGCTCCCATCACGCTGCTCATCTATCACATCGCCCGGGAAGGGATCATGAACGCACTCAAGCACGCGCAGGCACGCGATCTCTGGGTGAGCGTTCGGAGCTCAGGGGACGACATCGTCCTGCAGCTCCGGGACAACGGCGTCGGCTTCGACAGCGAAGCACCCGGGCCTGAGGGACACTTCGGCATGGCGATGATGCGCGAACGTGCTCAGGTCGGTGGAGGTTCGTTCGCGGTCGCCAGCGAGGTCGGCGACGGCGCCACGATCACGGTGAAGTTCCCGGTTTCCCTGCTCCAGCGTGATCCGGAGCGCGATGACGAGCCGCCATCCGCCAATGGCTCGGGGCGTGCTTCCCGCGGTAGGAGAGGAACCACATCGCGAGCGGGCGGGGGTTCTCGCGGCTCCGTCCCCGCATGACCTGGACCACGAACCAGCTCATCCCCGCGTAGAGCAGGACGTCGCCCACGCTCAAGACGATGCCCACCGGGGCCGGGATAGGGATCACATCACCCAGGAACGCCACCATGTCCCGGTCATCCCTGAGGTGGTGCTTCGGGCTCTCCGTGTACGCCATCTCCGCGACCGAGCCCCCCGCGGTCTCCACGGCCTGGGCGCTCACCGGCATGCCGGCGTTGAGTCCCACCACGATGAGGTTCAGCAGCAGCCCCGCAGCCATCACCCGCGCCCCGGGGATCCATCGGTTGACCGCGATGAACGCCAGCAGGAGCAGATAGGACGCCAGGAGTACCAGCGTGCCGAGCACGCGCGGTGTGATCGCCGCGAACGACGGCAGGGGAGCCGACTGCGCAGCGAGCCCGAGGAAGACCAGGACCCACCAATGCACGCTCAAGCCCTCGAACGCCCGCAGGCGCCCGCCGGCCACGTAGCCGGTCACCACGGCGAGCAGCACGATCGCGGGGACGAGGAACATCGGACGCCATCTTGCCTTGAGCGGGCCGCCTGGTCCATCGAACTCGCGTCCCGCCGCTACCCTGCCTGCGATGGCGGACACCGGATACTTCGGCCCTGGCAGCGTTTCGTGGCGCGTTCACCGCGAGGTCACGGTGCTGTTCGGCGGAGCGCGAGCCCTGCTGATGCAGGCGGCACACCCGTTGGTGGTGGCCGGGGCGAACCAGACGGCGATGTACGACCGGAACCCGTGGAAGCGGCTCCAGCGCACCTTGGTCCTGACATACACGCTGACCTTCGGCACGAAAGCCGAAGCTGACGCCGCGGCCGCACGGATCAACGAGGTCCACACGCGGATCAACGGGGTCGACCCTGTGACGGGTCAGCCGTACGACGCGCTCGATCCCGACCTGCTCCTGTACGTCCACGCATGTCTGGTCGACAGCGCTTTGTTGTTCGAGCGGCTGACGGTGGGTCGTCTGGATGACGCCGGGCGTGAACGGTTCCACCGCGAGCAGATGCTGGCGGCGGAGATGATGCTCGTGCCGCGCGACCGGATCCCGCCCACGGTGCCCGCGCTGCGATCGTGGCTGGCCGACTTCGAACACCGTGGGGATCTCCAGGTGACGCAGGGAGCACGTCGCGTCTATGACCTGTTCCTGGATCCGCCCAAGGAGGCGGAGTGGCGGCCGATCCTGCGCGGGGTGTCGCGACTGGCGTTCGGCACCCTGCCGCCGCGCGTCCGCGAGATGTACGGGGTGACGATGAGCCCCGCGAAGGCCACCGCGATGCGCGCGACCTTCGCGGCGATCCGCGCAGGCAGACCGCTCCTGCCGGCGAGGTTCCGCTACCTGGCTCCGTACAACGAGTGGCGGATGCGTGAGCGCGGGATCGAACCGCCCGCCGACGTCGCCCGTGCGCGCCGTGCGCTCGGCATCCGGTTGGGCACGCCGGGATCCTAGACTCGCCCCATGCGCGCGGACGGGGTGCTGCTCGACATCGACGGGGTGCTGGCCGTGTCATGGGAGCCGATCCCCGGGTCGGTCGAGGCATTGGCCTGGCTCCGCGAACACGACGTCCCTTCCGTGCTGATCACGAACACCACGACGCAGACGCGAGGGGGGCTCGCTTCGACGCTGCAAGGAGCAGGCTTCGATGTGCGGCCCGAGGAGATCGTCACGGCCGTGACCGCGACCGCCTCGTACCTGGCCGCGCAGCATCCCGGTGCCGCGGTCTTCGTCCTCACCGACGGTGATCCGGGGGAGGACCTGGCCGAGATCCGACGGACCGAACGGCCTGAGGACGCCGACGTCGTGGTCATCGGTGGGGCGTGCGAGGACTTCTCCTACCCGCTCGTGAACCGGATCTTCCGCAGGCTCATGGAGGGCGCGTCATTGGTGGGGATGCATCGCAACCTGTACTGGCGCACGTCCGCTGGTTGGGAACTGGACGGGGGCGCGTACATCGCCGGTCTGGAAGAGGCTGCCGGGGTGAGCGCCGCCATCTGTGGCAAGCCTGCCGCGCCGTTCTTCCGAGCAGCGCTCGACCTGCTGGGTGTACCGGCCGAGCGGGCGGCGATGGTGGGCGATGACATCGTGAACGACATCCTGGGCGCGCAGGCCGCCGGCCTCACCGCTCTCCTGGTCCGCACGGGCAAGTTCAAAGAAGCGGACCTGACGATGGGAACGCCCGACGCCGTGGTGGGCTCGTTCGCGGATGTACCCGGCTGGCTGGAGGCCTAGCCGCGCTCGACGACTTGCAGCACTTCGTCGGCGTAGCGCTCGAGCTTGGCCGGGCCGACACCCGTGATCCCCGCCAGGTCCGCCCAATCGGTGGGCTCCGCCTGTGCGATGGCTTCGAGGGTGTCGTCGTGGAAGACCACGTACGCGGGCACCCCGTCCGCGTTCGCCCGCAGACGCCGCCACTCCTTGAGCCGGCCGTAGAGGTCTCCGCCGCGCCGCGGCATGGCGACCGCCGGCCCGCGCACCGGCGGGGCTTTGGGTCGATCCGGGGTCTTCACACCGACCTCCTCGAGGAACGGGCTGGGCGACGACTTCGGTAGGCGTGGCCACGACAAGGATAGATGCTGGCGGGCCCGCGTGATGCCGACGTAGAGCAGGCGCCGTTCCTCTTCGGGGTCAGCCTTGGCCTTCTTGGAGCGGAAGGGCAACTCACCGTCCAGCAGGCGGGGCAGGAACACGGCATCGAATTCCAGGCCCTTGGCGCGGTGATACGTCATCAGATGCACACCGCGGCCCTGCCGTTCGGGGGCGAACCGATGCGTGAGCTCGGCGACGAACCCCTCGATGGTGGCCTCGTCGCCTGTTGCCTCCTCGTACTCTCCGGCGAGCTGGCGCACGCGGCCGAGGTCGGCCTGCCGGGTGGCTTCCTCATCGCTGTCGTGTTCGGCGTCGGGCGCGTACCCCACCGAGTCGGTGATCGAGGCGACCGCATCGGTGACCTTCATCGTGGGTGGCCGCCTGAGACCCGCGAGCACGGCGCGCGGGCCCGGGCGCCGCAGGAACGCGCCGTCACGCACCTGGTACGGGATCCCCGCCTGCGCGAAGGCTTCCTCGTAGGGCTCGGACCTGGCGTTGATCCGCACCAGGACCGCCATCTGATCCCACGGCGTCCCCGCCTCATGCAGGCGGCAGCACTCTGTGAGCACGAATCCGATCTCGGCCTGCTCATCGGCGAGGGACCGCGCCGTGGGTGCCGGCCCGTCGGGCTGGGTGGGTCGCAACTGCTTCGCGAAGCCGTCCAGGTGCGTCGCCAGCGCGTTCGCGACGGTCAAGACCTGCGGTGAGGACCGGTGGTTCTCTTCCAGCTTCACGATCAGGGCGCTGGGGAACCGCTCGGGGAAGGAGCGCAGGTGCTCGGGTGAAGCGCCCGTGAACGAGTAGATCGTCTGGTAGTCATCGCCCACCACGCAGAGGTCGTCGCGGTCGCCGAGCCATCGATCTAGCAGCGCTTGTTGCAGTGGGTTCACATCTTGGTACTCATCCACGGTGAAGGCCGCGAACCGCTCCCGCACGGCAGCCACGGCTTCGGGGTGCTCGTCGAACAGGCGGACCGCCAAGCCGATCATGTCCTCGAAGTCGATCCTTCCCGTCCGTTCCTTCCGGCGCTCGTAGCCGTCGAACACCCCCAGCATGAGCTGGGCGGGGATCGGCGGCGCGTGGTCTTCGGTCTGCAGGGCGGCCAGGTACGTCGCGGGCCCGGCCATCCGATTCTTGGCCCACTCGATCTCCCCGGCCAGCTCTTTCCGTGGCAGGAACTTGTGAGGCGGCGGAAGGGCGTTCGCGAGCGACGCGATCAGCGGCGCCTTCGAATCCAGGACGCGAGGCAGCGGCTCCCCCGTGTGGTGCTCCCAGAGCCGGCCGAGCTGGGAGAGGGCGGCGGCGTGGAACGTGCGCGCCTCGACGCCCTGGACCCCGAGCGCGGCTAGGCGCCACTTCAGTTCGCCCGCAGCCTTCTCGGTGAAGGTCACGGCCAAGATCGTGGAGGCGGGGAACGTGCCGGTGCGCACCTGACACGCGATGCGGCGGGTGACCGTGGTGGTCTTGCCGGTGCCCGCGCCCGCGAGGATGGCCACCGGGCCGCGGACCGCGGTGGCCGCTGCTCGTTGCTCGTCGTTGAGGCCGTGCAGGATGTCGTCGAGGTCAGGCATGAAGCGCCCAGCCTATCTGCGGCGTCCGACGGGTCACCCGTACACTCGGCCGCGATGTCGGGTGTGCATGGGTTCGTGGGGTTCATCGTGCTCGGGGTGTTCACCGTTGGGTGGGTCTGGGCCGCGGGCGCCGCGCTCCTGCGACGAGACCCGGGTGCTCGGTTCTGGACCTGGTTGGTGCTGGCGCAGACGATCGCCGGGGTGCAGGCGGTGGTTGGGGTGATCTTGCTGGTCATGGGGCTCCGGCCGGAGAGCTGGTTGCATCTCGTCTACGGCTTCGGCCCGCTGGCCATCCTGCTTATCGGCCACGCGCTCGCACGCGAACTGAAGCGGCAGCAGGCTGCCATCCCCTTGGAGCCGTGGGGCGTGTTCGGGTTGGCCTCGTTCATCTGCTTCGGGTTGTCGCTGCGGGCCCTGATGACAGGTCTCGGCATCGGCTGAGGGTAGGCTCGCGCCGTGCGCAGGCCGGTGAAGATCATGGCGTGGACCCTGGTCTTCGCCGCATCCGCGGGTGCGGGTGCCTATGTCGCCTCGCGCACCGATCCCTTCCCCCCCGGGGTGACGGACCCCGGCGCCCGGCCGATCCCGACCACCGCGGCGCCGTCGAGCGAGACCCCGCCCGGCGAGGCCCCGCCCTCACCCGAGGCCCGCCGCTGGCGTTTCAGCGCCCGTGTCACGTCCGCGCACGAACTCCATGTCGGCGGTGCCTGCCGGAGCGACTGGGACGTGCAGGCGGTGCTGCGCGAGCGGCAGAACGGTCGTCTGGCCGGTTCGGCGCTGGCGACGCTCCGCCCGGGCGCCGGGTGCGATTTCCCCACCGCCGACGTCCAGTCGGAGACGATCTTCCTGCGCATCATGGGACGGATCACCGACCGCGAGGACCCGGTGCAGATGGTCCTTCACGTCCGGGCTACAGGCGAGTGGGAGCCCGTGGGGAGCAAGGACCTTGGGGCGTTCATCGCCCTCCTTCCGGACGTCGAGATCCGGACGAGCACCGGGGCGGGTGGATCGTCAACAGGTCAGGGAACGGACGGGAACGACGGCACGTACCAGGCGACGTGGCGGCCCATGGTCCGTTGCGTCGCTGCCTGTTGACGGCGGGGTTGCGTTCTGAGCGGACTACCCAACTAGCGCATCGTTACGGCATCATCGGAGCCAGTCATGAACGACGAAAGTCTCCAGCGGGCCAACGCTTTCCTCGGATCCGTCGCGCGCAGGGTCGGGGTCGGTGAAGTGATGATGGACACCCCCGCGGAGATCGGGCGGGAACTGGGGTTCCCCGACGCGCTGTCCACCGCGCGCGCGGTCCGAGCGCTCATCGCCCGGCGGCGTCTCGAGGCCGCCTCGGGGTCGTATCGGTTGCTGGATGCCCGCCCGGTCGATCCCGCCGAGCGAGAGGCCGTGGGCCGTCGGCCACGTAGTACTCGCCATCGGAGCGATGGACGCCCGGCGCGGCAGGAGGATCCCGCGGCCGGCACCTACGGGGAGTTCGGCAGGGCCGTGGTGGTTCGTCTCATGGCCCTTGGGCGCGGCAACGCGGGGCCGGGGGGTTATACACATATCCGAGCCC
>JBKJXU010000300.1:0-3363 GCA_046716145.1 Actinomycetota bacterium | reverse complement strand
TGCGCCTACAACGCTTCCGTCGCGCTGTCCGCAACGACGAGAAGGGCGACCCCGCAGGATCGCCCTCCTCGCGTGCACTTCCGTCGGTTCTAAGCGGCCGTCGGCAACCAGGCCTGCCAGGTGTCCGCGTTGGCGTCCACCCATGCCTGCGCGGCCGCCTCTCCGTCCGTGCCCTCCTGGATCTGCAGCGCGACGCTGTTCTGGTCCTCGGCGGTCCATGCGAACGCCGAGAAGAACTGGAACGCGGCAGGGTCCTTCGTCTCAAGTCCGGCGCCGAACGCCTTGTAGAGGACGTCATCGGCGTAATCGCAGTTGTAGCCGATCGCCTCCGGATCGTTCAGCGCGATATCGGCGCACTCGTCCGTGTAGGCAGGCAGCTCCACCTGGACCAGGTCGTACTTCGCGTTCGCCCACTGCGGCGTCCACCAGTACATGAGGATCGGATCCTGGTTCGTCACAGCCGTGTCGAGGGCCGCCAGCGTTTGCGCCTCACCGCCGCTGTAGAGGACCTCGAGGTCCAGACCCAGCACCGCGATGATCTGCTCGTCGAAGATCGAGTAGGTCGTGTCGGCTCCGAGGAACCTTCCCTTGTCGCCCGTGTCCGCCGTGGCGAAGATGTCCGCGTCGTCCTTGAACCCCTCCCACGTCGCGTACTGAGGGTTCTCATCGACGACGTACTTCGGAACGAACCATCCGATGTCGCCGGTGATCCCCAACTCACCGCCGTCCACAACCGTTGCCGCGGTGTCGATGTACTGCTCACGGTCAGTGGAGTGCCCGGACGGCCACACCTCGAGCGTAACGTCCACGTCCCCGTCGGCCATCGCCGGGAACTGGGCCTTCTCGTTGAGGTTCTTCAGTTCCACGGTGCAGCCCATCTCCTGCTCCATGATGACCATCTCGACGTTTGCGTTCGCCTCGGCGCCCACCCACGGGTTGACAGCGATGACCAGCGGCTCGCTGCCGCACTGCGAGGCCTCCGACCCGCCTGTCGTTGGCCCGCCGGTGCCGGCGCCGTCAGTGGTCACATCGCTACAAGCCACCGCGAACAACGCGACCGCAGATAGCGTCACGATCATCGTCCGATCTCGATGCTTCATCTATTTCCCCCTCTCATCATGGTTCTACGTTCCCTGACCCGGCGAGATCGCGCGGATCTTCGGCCACCTGCCGAACCCCATCAGGCCGACCGGTCCACGCATCGCCTTCGGCGAGGCGCCCATCGATTGCGTGATCCGGTCAAGAACGATCGCGAGCAGCAGGATGCTGGTACCCGCGACGACGCCCCGGCCGATCTGTCCCTTGCCGAGGGCGAACACGACCTCCTGCCCCAATCCAGCCCCGCCGATCAGACCGGAGATGATCACGACGGACAGCACCATCATGATGGTCTGGTTGACGCCGAGTAGGATCGACGGCTTGGCGAGGGGAAGTTGGACTTTCCGGAGCAACTGCGACGGTGTCGAGCCGAAGGCCTCGCCGGCCTCGACGATCTCCCTGGGCACCTGGCGGATCCCGAGGTTCGTCAGCCGGATCCCCAAGGGGAGCGCGTAGACGAACGCCGCGATGATGCCGGGGACCCGGCCCGGGTCGAACAGCAGCAGCACCGGGATCAAGTACACGAACGCCGGCATCGTTTGCATCGCGTCGAGGACGGGTCTGGAGACACGCTCGAAGACGTCGCTCCCGGCGGCCAAGATGCCGAGCGGTACCGCCACCGCCAAGGTGATCGCTACCGAGAGCAGCACCTGGGTGAGCGTCACCATGGAGATCTCCCACATACCGAGCACGCCGATCCCCGCGAAGCATGCGAAGACGGCGGTGGCGAGTCGCCTTCCGGAAAAACGCCACGCGGTGAGTGCGAACGCGGCAGCGACGATCCACCAGGGTTCCTCGATGAACAACCGCTCGAGGGGATCGAGCAAGCGCAGGATCAGGAAGTCGCCCAGGGCACTGGTGAGCCCTCCTACGTTGATCTGAGCCCAGTCGATGACAGCGTTCGCCCAGCTGGCGACGACAGTCGTCTCCAACCCCCCCGGGAAGGCAGGATGGCGCAAGATCTCGCGCCCCGCCAACACCGCTCCGGCGACGACCACCAAGCCGATCACCTGCTGCGACCGGCGAGACACTTCCCTGCCACTGATCCGCAGCGGGCGGACGCGCCGGCGGCTCCGCTTGCTCCAGGCACCCGCAACCCGGTCGAAGACGATGGCCATCAGCACGATCGCGATCCCAGCCTCGAGTGCCCCCCCCACATCGGAGCGCTGCAGCGCGGAGAGCACGGCCTGTCCCAGGCCGCCCGCACCCACGACCGCGGCGATCACGACGATGCTCAGGGCGGCCATGATCGTCTGATTGACGCCGAGCATGATCGTCGGCTTGGCGATCGGCACCTGTACCAGGCGGAGTCGCTGCCGGTGCGTCGCCCCGAACGAATCAGCAACCTCGGTGGACGTGAGCGGGACGCCCCGGACCCCGAGGGCGGTCAGCCGGATCGCTGGTGGCAACGCGAAGACGAGCGTCGCGAGTAATGCCGGCGGCTCTCCGCCGCCGAGCAGCAGAACGAAGGGCAGGAGGTAGGAGTACGCGGGGATCGTCTGCATGGCGTCGAGGATCGGACGAAGGATCCGCTCCACGTTGGGGCGCAGGCCCGCCCAGATGCCGACCGGGATCCCGATCAGCAAGGCCAGGGAGACCGCAACCACCAGAAGGGCGAGCGTCTCGATCGCTTCATCCCACACGCCGAGCACGCCGAAGCCGACGAAAGCCGTCGCCGCGAGGATCGCCAGACGCCAACCCGCCGCGAGGGCGGCGATGGCGGCGGTCAAGGACACCACTCCCAGCCACGTCATCCTGTCCAGCAGTTGTACGACTCCGTCGAAGACCCCTTGCACCCCTTCGCGCAAAGGGATCAAGAAGTAGACGAACACAGGACTGGTGGTCCTGTTCAACGCGGCCCATTCCTGGAACGCGTCGAACCATCCGGAAACGTCCACGAACCAGCGCTCGGGGAACCCTCCCGGGAGCCACGCGATCCCGCCCACGATCACGGCCATGGAGACCGCTGCCCACGCGATCCGCCGAACCCACGAGTTCTGCCAGGCGAACGACGCCGGGACCGTCGCCACCTAGCGCTCCTCCACCAAGGCTCGCATCACGTCGCTCCGATCCACCACGCCGACGACCACGTCTCCGTCGAGCACCCGGATGGTCATGTCGGCTTCGGCGACCATGGGGATCAACTCCTGCACGACCGTATCTACGCTCACGGTCGGGCCATCGGACTGCCCGCCGTTGGCCGCGCGCATGATCGCGCGCGCGGTGAGGACGTGAGCCCTCGGGACGTCGCGCGTGAAGTCGGCC
>JBKJXU010000299.1:0-4707 GCA_046716145.1 Actinomycetota bacterium | reverse complement strand
CCGGGCACCGGTCCTAGCCCCGCCCGCGGCATCACCTGGTTCTCCGAACACGCCGGCGTCTGCCCCGCCCATGCCGTCCATATCACCCATGCCGCCCGCGCCGCCGCCGGAGGAATCAGCCGGGGAGGAGGACGAAACGGCAGCGGCGCACGCCGAGAGCAGGAGCACGACGGCAGCGGCGAGAACGGTGCCTTTCATCGTGGTTGAGTCCTTCCTGTCCATGAAGGGCACCATCGCCGGCTCGTGTGAAGGAGCGGTGAAGGAGGCGTGGACGCTCCGTGCTCCCTGAGCGCCGCATCGTTTCCCCGGCAAGGGGAAAGGCCGCCCTTTCGAGGGCGGCCTCGCCGGTGCCGCAGCCTCAGGCAGCGTTGCCGGCGTCCCAGTGATGCATCCCGTGCCGAGCGCCCGTTGGCGCTTCGTTCACGACCGACCGCATCTGGTCATGGAGCGTGTCGCAGCGAGCGAGCATGCCGGGCGGAACCGCCCCGGCCATCGTGGCCATCATCTGCTCGTGCATGGCCTCCATGTCGCCGCTGGTCATCATGCCGACTCCCATGCTGGCAGTGTCCATCATGCCGCCGGGTGCTTGGCCGGTCCCTCGGTCGCCCGCGGTCGCGAGACCCATGCCGATCGCGATCACCGCCGCAACCACCACTGTCGCGATGCCCCATCGTCTCGTCGTCATCGCTGATCTCCTCCTTCGACCCCCACGGTGCTCGCCGGGTGTGAAGGGGCGGTGAAGGATCCCCCCGACCGCGATGTGGAAGGAAGGACGACGCGGAAGAGACTTCCCCTGGCCGGCTCGCTCTGCACCGACACGTCACCGCCGTGCGCACGAGCGAGGTCACGAACCACGGCGAGCCCGATCCCGGAGCCTCCGGCGCTGACCGTGCGACCCCGATAGAACCGATCGAAGACACGGTCGATCTCGTCCGCCGGGATGCCCGGACCGCTGTCCGACACTTCGAGGACCGCCGTTCCGCTGGCTTCGGCTACCGACACGGTCACGCTGCCACCGGACGGGGTGTACTTCAGGGCATTCGTAAGCAGGTTCGCAACGATCTGGCGGATCCTGTCCGCGTCCCCTTCGACGCGGACGTCCGTTATCCGGTCTTGGAACTCGATCCCACCCTCGGCGTAGCGATCGCGGAACCCCATCGCTACGGTTCGGACCTCAGCGCCGAGATCGACGGGCTCGCGCCGAAGAGAGAACCGCGCCGCGTCGGCCTGCGCGAGCGTCTCAAGATCCTCGACGAGCCGCGACATCCGGAGCACCTCTTCGTGGAGCGAGGCGATCGATCCGGCATCCGCAGCGGCGACACCGTCCTGCATCGACTCCACGCTCGTGCGCAGGATCGCGAGCGGGGTCCGCAGCTCGTGTGCCACGTCGGACGCGAACATTCTGCGGAGCTCATCCTCCTCATCGACGGTGTCGGCCATCGCGTCGAAGGCGTCGGCCATCTCGCCGAACTCGTCGTCACGGTCGGACGAGATCCGGGTCGTGCGGTTGCCACCGGCGAAGGCCCGCGCGGCTGCGGTGAGGTCGCGGGCCGGAGCGACGGCCCTCCTCGACAGCACCAGCCCCAGGAGCAACGCGACGGCGGCCGCGGCGACGCCGCCGACGACGAGGAGACGGTTCACCGCATCCCGGAACGACACGTCATGGGGGAGCAGGCCCCCGGCCGGCAGGCGCATCGCGGCGTACCCGACGATGTTGCCTTGCACCTCGATCGGGAGGCTCAGCTCGGGGCCGAGCGGCCCAGCACCCATCATCGCCCGGTGTATCGCTGGATCGATCCCGGTCGTGGACTCGTCGGCCACCCACACGGTCGAGCCCGACAGGTCTCGGACCTCGAGCGTGCCACCCTCCATCGCGATCAGCGCGCCGGCCGGTGAAAGGTCCGCGGTCGACCAATCGCTCGTCCGTCCGTAGGCCTCGGCCAGGGCGGTCGCGACCTGCTGCTCCTGGGAGAGCTGGCGATCATCGAGGTAGTTCGCGAACCGCCTGCCGAACTCCGCGTTCACGAGGAGCGCCGCAACCGCCGCCGAAGCTATCCCCACGCCGACGAACGCCGCGGTGAGACGGAAGGCGAACGAACGCCTAGCCATCGGCGGTGACCCCCAGCTTGTAGCCGACGCCGGTCACGGTGACGATGTACGTCGGTGCCCGCGGGTCGTCGCCGAGTTTGCGACGAAGGTTCTTCACGTGAGCGTCGATCGTGCGCTCGTAGCCCTCGTAGTCGTAGCCCTGCACGCGCGTCACGAGCTCATACCGGGAGAACACGCGCCCTGGGCGAGACGCCAGTGCGAGCAACAGGTCGAACTCGCTCCTCGTGAGCTGTGCGGGCTCTCCGCTCACGTGTACTTGCCACCCATCGCGATCGACGATCAGGCGACCTTCGTCGAAGGAGAGCGCCCCGCCCTCCGAGGAAGCGCCCCTGGTGCGTCTGAGGATCGCCTCGATGCGCGCGGCGAGCTCGCGCGGGCTGAACGGTTTCACGAGGTAGTCGTCGGCGCCCAGACGCAGGCCCGTCACGCGGTCGTCCTCGGTCGCCTTCGCCGTGAGCATCAGGATGGGGACGTCGGAGGTCTCGCGCAGAGAGCGGGTGACCTCCTCCCCGGATAGGTCCGGTAACATCAGGTCGAGCACGATCACGTCGGGATGCGCACGCAGCGCGAGCTCGAGAGCCCCCTGACCCGTTCCCGCGGTCAGCACCGAGTAGCCCTCGGCCTCGAGATAGGAGCTGACGAGGTCTCGGATCTTGCGCTCGTCGTCGACGACCAGGATCGTCGCCTTCCCCATCCCGCTCCTCCGATCGTCGTGGCGTCACCGAGATGCACCCCCGCCGAAGGTCCATCGTACGGCCGTGTTCGGGCGCTCGATGGGCGCCGTCAGTGCTGTGGACCGTGATGGCGGCTCGAGGCATGCATCCCGATCATGAGCAGCGGACAGATGAGCCATAGGCCGACCAGCAACAGGCCCTGGAGCGGCGCGAGGAAGAGGACGGCCACGAGCAACGCCGCGACCGCCGTGATGGCCAGAGGGGGCCACTTCGCCAGCTTGCTCCCTCGCACGTTCATCGCGTTCCGCCTCCGTGTCTCCCAGACGGAGATAGCCTCGGACACGGTGATGAAGACGACGTGAAGCGATGATGCGCCCGGGATGCGCATGACGATGAGCCTCCGACGCAACGACTCGATGGTGGCTTCGCCCCGCTCCTGGAACCACCACCGCTCCCCTGCCGCTAGCCTCGTGGGCGATGGGTTCGATCATCGCCCACGAGGCCTGGTTCACCGACGCGCGGCCACCCTTCGACTGGGGGTTCGCGGCGGAGGCCGCGAGCGTGCTCCTGGTGATCGCTGCGATCGCGGCGGCGATCGTATGGCGCCTGGTCGGACGGCGCCTTCCCCGGCCGGAACTGCCCTTCCTCGCACCGCTCGGCCGGCTCGCACCCTGGGTGCCGCGTCTGCTGGCGATCCATGCGGGGGTCTCGCTCCTTGCACAGGCCGCGACCCGCAGCTACCTGGTGCCCTCGCTCGACCTGCCACGGACGCCGCTCGGATCCTTGCTCGCGATCGCCGAAGGAGGGCTCGGGGTGTGGTTGATCAGCGGGTTCAGGATCCGCGCCGCGGCGATCGCGGTCGTCGTGGCGGGGCCAGTGGGCATGTTCGGCTATGGGGTCGTGCCCATCCTGGAACGGATGGACCTGCTCGGGATCGCCCTGTTCCTCGCCGTCTCGCCGCCGGGTTCGGACCGATGGGGCGCCGCGCGAACCGACCCCGCCGAGGCCTCAACCGCGACCCTGGCCCTGCGCGCACTCACGGGCGGCTCACTCATCTTGCTCGCGTTCACGGAGAAACTCGCCCGCCCGGATCTGGCGCTCGCGTTCCTAGATCGCTACCCCGCGTTCAACCTGCTCGAAACGCTCGGGCTGCAGGTGAGCGACGTCGACTTCATCCGGATCGCCGGCGCGATGGAGTTGCTCTTCGGTCTGCTCATCATCTCCGGGACGGCTCCGCTCTTGGTCGTGATCGCAGCCGGCATCCCGTTCAACGCCACCTTGTTCTTCCTGGGCTCGGAGGAGTTGATCGGACACCTGCCGATCTACGGGGCGATGCTGGCCCTGCTCATCTACGGCTCGAACCGCGAGTTGGCTCCCATGATGGACACGTTCCCGGCGCATGTCCGGGGCCGGGCGAGCTTCGCCGGGGCGGACCGATGACGACGGAGCGAACGCAGCACGCACGGCGCCTGTTCGCACCACTGCCCCGCACCTACGATCGGATGGGAGCGGTCCTGTCGTTCGGCCAGGACCCTCGCTGGCGACGCTTCCTCGTTTCCCGCATCCCCTCTGACGCGGCTCTCGTGCTCGATGTCGCGACCGGCACGGCCGCCGTGGCGATCGAAGCGCTCCGCAAGGGTCCGGATCGGACCGTCGTCGGCGTCGATCAGAGCGAGCCGATGCTGCGAACGGGCGAGGAACGCGTGGCCGGAACCGGCCTCGGCCACCGGAGCACGTTCGTGCTGGCTCAAGCCGAGCGCCTGCCGTTCGCACCCTCGACCTTCGATGCGCTGACGTTCACCTACCTGTTCCGCTACGTGGAGGAACCGGCCGCCACGCTGCGGGGCCTCGTGGAGGCGGTGAAGCCCGGCGGGATGATCGCCTCGCTCGAGTTCGGCGTGCCGCCCAACACCGTGTGGTACGC
>JBKJXU010000298.1:0-6050 GCA_046716145.1 Actinomycetota bacterium | reverse complement strand
TCCTATCACTGGCCCTTCCGGACCCGCTCGATCGCGACTTGTCGTCGTTCAGACGGCGATGTCCGTTGCGTGAACGAGACCCTCGATCGCGGCGATCGCCGATGGCAGGTCGGCGATCGCGAGCCGGTAGCAGTCGGCGCCCCGGAGCACGTCGGCAAGCACCTCTACCGCCCGAGCGCCGAAGGCACCGACGTTGAAGCATTGATCCATGAGCAGCGTGAGGGCTTCCGCACGTGACATCGGAAGGAGCTTGGTCCGCCCCCCTCGCCGGTACTCCGGTGCCACGACGAACCGCACCGCGCACGGCGTGCCCCAGCGGGCGCCCGGGATGTCTTCGACGGTGAGATGGAACCGCTCCTTACGGAAGACCTCGTACTCGGGAGGGAGTCCAGCCCGAACGTGCGGGAGCAAGGCGAGCGATTCCTCCGAAGCCATGAACGGCCTGGGGAATGACTCGACCAAGCCGGACCCAGGGACGATCAGCGCCGCCTCGTCCGACAGGACATCCCAGCCCGTCGCAGCGAGACCAAGCACGGTGGTCGTCTTCCCGTGGTCGGGTGGCGCCGGGAGCAACAAGCCCTGCCCCAACCTGGAGACCACGCCGGCGTGCACGGCTACGACCTCGTCGGCTCCCATCAGCGCGCGGCTCCCCACATCGGCGATCAGCCAGTCCAGCATCGAACCTGCGGAAGCGACGCGCTGGATACTGGCACCGTCACGGAACAGCTCGTACGGGACACCCGCAGGCGTGCCAACGAGGAGCTCATAGGTCACCCCTGGGCGCCCATCCGTAGGACGGGCACCGGCGAACGGCCGCATCAGGCGAGGCAGGACAGTCCCGGTCTCCGGGATGTTGCTCATCACGCGGAAATCATGCCGGAGCGCCGCGTAGGGACCGAACTCCTCCAGATCGCTCCGGGTCGATGCGGTCGGTCGCATGGTCCTCCAAAGGAAACACCCGGGGCTGATGGCCCCGGGTGTTCCAGGTCGGTGGCGCTTCTTTTCGGTCTCTACGAGCAGGTCGCGCCGTTCGTCCCGCCGCTCGTCGACGTGTTGATGTTGCAGTCGGTCCCCGAGCAGTAATCGTAGTTCGTATACGGCCCGAACGACGCCCCGGCGCCCGCATACTGCGCTTGCCACTTGCAGAAGTTCTCGCAGTCGTCGCTGCTGAAGAGGCCACCCGCCGCAACGATGCCGTTGATGGTGCCCCAGTCTCCGGGACCTCCGTTCTGCGGCGTCGGGCTCTGCTTGTTGCCACTCCAGCAGTAGCAGGCCGCGCACCTACCCGGACTCGGTCCCTGACGTGCCGCTAGAGCCTTGGGTGCCATCGTCTGGATCGCGGGGGCTACCCACAAGAGTGCGCCGCCGACGACGGCGCTGCGCCGAAGCAGGTCACGACGGGACATCCCAAGCTCGCTGTTCAGATCGACCTTCTTCTGTATCGGGTCGTGCTCGTCCACGGTCCGCTCCTCTCTCGGTCTACGGAGAGAACCGTATGGCGCACGCGGATCCGTTCGATGGGCCGTCCGGGTGGAGTTTCCTACGGTGGGTGTCCGTAATCTCACTGGCCCATCACGGGCGGTTGCGACGCAGGGCTTCGCACACGCCGTCGACGTCGGCCCCCGTCATGCCGACCCACAGCGGAAGGCAGAGGACCTGCTCGGCAACCACGTCGGTCACCGGGAGGGAGCGCGGAGACCCATCCCCGTTGAGGTAGGCCCGCATACGGTGCACGGGTGGGCTGTAGTAGCGCCTGGTCTCGATGCCCTCGGCTCGCAACGCCTCCGCGGCGGCCGCCGCGTTCATCCCGTAGCCGTCGACGTCGATCAGGATGGTCATGTCCTTGAACGTGCTCCGATCGCCCTCGGGGACCTCGGGCATGGTGACCCCCGGCAGGTCGGCGAGCGCCTCGCGGTAGAGCCCGGCCAGCCGGTTCCGCTCGTCCAGGCGGGCGTCGAGGTCCCGCATCGATGCGAGCGCGGTGGCCGCGTGCACCTCGGACATGCGCGCGTTCAGGCCGACGAACCGGCAGTCGTAGTCACCGGGGTTGCCGTAGTCCCGTCCGATCCTGCACCGCTCGGCGAGCAGATCGTCGTTCGTCGCGATCACGCCGCCCTCCCCCGCGATCACGACCTTCGTCGGAGACAGGCTGAACACCTCCGCGTCACCCATGCCACCGACTCGGACGCCGCGATGCTCCGAGCCGAAGGCGTGCGCCGCATCGAAGAACAGACGCAGGCCGTCCGCCTGCGCGACCCGGCGCAAGCCCTCCACGTCGCACGGCGTGCCGTAGATGTGTGTCGCCAGGATGGCCGACGATCGGACCCCCACCACCCGCTCGACCGACCGCGGATCGAGCGTCAGCGTGCCGGGTTCGACGTCGGCGAACACCGGTCGCAAACCGGCCCAGACCACCGCGTGAGCGGTGGCGGCGAACGTGAACGAGGGCACCACGACATCCCCGGTCAACTCCGCCGCGCGCAAGACGAGCATGAGACCCGCCGTGCACGAGGAGACAGCGACGGCGTGCCGCACGCCCAGGTAGGTGGCCGCGGTTTCCTCGAACCGGCGCACGAACGGACCGTTCGTCAGGACGCCGCTCCGAAGGATCGCCTCGACGTCGGCGGCGACACCACCCGGATCGGCGATCTGCGGACGCGCCAGGGCGAGTCCCTCAGGGAACAGCGGCGTTCCACCAAGGATCGCCGGCTCGGTTCGGAGCGGTTCGGTCGTCATCGCGTCTCCTTCGGGGTGGGGACGGGGAGCAAGCGGGTATCCATCACGGCAGCGACGATGAGGACGGCCACGACCGTGATCCCGCCCAGAGCTACGGGGAGGCGCGCCACGCCGACCGCCAGCGTCGCGACCCCGACGCCGAGAGCGCACATCGCCAGGGTCGCCCGGGTACGCGAGCCGAGACGCTGCGCGATCCGGTCATACGTGTGATCACGATCGCCACGTATCGCCGGTGCGGAGGCGCGCGCGCGACGCATCACCGTGGATACGACCTCGTACGCGATGACCCCCAGACATGCCCCGGCTGCAAGCAGCCCTGCCCACCCGGCGGTCGAAACACCGGACGCCAGCGCGACCAGCACCGTCCCCAGCACGTAGGCGCCGCCGTCACCCAGGAACACCCGGGCCGGCGGGCGGTTCCACACCAGGAAGCCGAGGCAGGAACCGCTCAGGACCAGCGCGACCGTGCCCGGAGCACCGATCGACCACAGGACGACCGCCAGACCGGCGGCGGCGATCGCCCCCAGGCCGCCCGCCAGACCGTCCTGACCGTCGAGCATGTTCACGGCGTTGCAGCACGCGACCGTGGCCACGACCAACGCCGGCGCGCCCAGCGCCCCGAGCGGCGTGAGCTCGAGCCCCCCGGCGACGAGCAGCAGACCGACACCCGACTGGATCGTGAGACGGAACCACGGCGAGAGCGATCGGACGTCGTCGGTGAGCCCGCCGCCGAGCGCGAGCGCGATCGCGGCCACGACCCACCCGCTCACGGGGTGACCCAGGAGCGCAGGCGTGACGACCACGGTCACAGCCACCGCGATCCCTCCCGCCAGCGGGACCGGAGCCCCGTGGATCTTCAGCTCGCCGGGCCGATCGAGCAGACCGACACGAGCGGCGAACGGCATCGCGGCACGCGTGAGGACGACCCCCAGCACGATCGCGATCACGAGCGACACGTGGTCACCCAGACGTTGCTCGGTTGGCCCGCGTGCACCGTGATCCGCGAGGCGTGACGGAACCCGACCCGCTCGTAGAAGCGGTTCGCGCCCTCGTTGTCCGCGCCTACCACCACCCGGCACTCGTCCACGCCCATGAGACCCAAGCGCCGCACCACAGCTTCGGCGAGGCCCCGGCCTACGCCTGCGGCCCGCGCGGCGGCGTCGACAGCGATCGACGTCAGCTCGGCGGCGGGGAGGCCTTCGTCGGCCGCCGGGTAGCCGGCGGTCTCGCGCACCCCGCGCCGGACGGAGGCTCGCGCGAGCCTCGGGGCTGCGGCGATCAGCGCGGGCACGCCACGCCGCAGCGCGAACCGCCGGAAGAACGCGCGTGTCGACGTGACCGCCGAGGCGAACCCGATCACACGCCCTCCCCGCTCGGCCACCAGCACCACGGCCGATGGGTCGGCGACCATCGCCCGGTACAGCTGGGTCATGAACCCATCGCCCAGCGTGGGCAGGAACGCTGACGGCATCGTCTCGCGATGCAGCGCCGCCATCACCCGTGCGTCACCTGCCCTCGCGTCCCGCACCCGGACCTGCGAGGCAGCATCGCCCCACGCTCCCCGGGCCGCCACCAGCCGCTCGGTGCCGTACACGACGGTGCGTGCCACGCGCCTCTCGTCGAACTCCCGCTCGGCCCGCACCCGCGCGGCCGCGCCCATCCGCGCGCGCATCGCGGGGTCGTGCAGGAGCCGGAGGATGGCCTCGGTGAGGGCGGCGGGATCGCGGACCGGCACCAACAGGCCCTCGTGGCCGTCGTCGATCACCTCCCGGCAACCCCGGATGTCGGTCATCACGAGCGGCAGGCCGCTGGCCGCAGCCTCGATCGCCGAGCGCGGCATCCCCTCGCGCCAGGAGGGCAGGACGAACACGTCCATGAGCGCCATCAGCTCGGGTATGTCCTCCCGCCATCCCGTGAACACCGCGGCGTCGCGGACCGCCTCGATCTCCGCGGCGGTGATGGCGTCGGGCTTGTCCGGATCGCTCTGCCCGATGACCAGGAACCGAGCGTTCGGGACCCTGTCCCGGACGACGCGCGCGACCTGGAACAGCTCCTCGTAGCCCTTCTCGCGGACCATCCGGCCGACCGTGCCCACGACCAGCTCGTCCTCGCCGATACCCATCTCCGCGCGGAGCTTGCGGATCCGCTCCTCGCCTGCCAGCGCGGGCGTGAACCGCGTGAGATCGACACCGTTGCCCAGGTGCACCGAACGCTTCCGGCCGACGACGCGCAGGCGGCGTGCCCAGGCCAGGTCCTCACCCGACTGATAGAACTCGAGATCGCTGTACCGCGCCGCGAGCCATTCGGCCGCCAGCACCGGCACCTTGCGGCGCGCGCGGTCCTCCGGCGTCGCCCACATCCCGTGCACCGTGTTGAGCACCACAGGCAGCCCCGCGCGCCTGGCTGCGATCCGGCCTAGCACACCGGGCTTGGGGTTGTGGGTGTGCACCACGTCGAACCGCTCGGTCCGCAACAGCCCCAGGAGCTCGCGGTATGCCCGCAGGTCGGCCCGCGGATCCCAGGCGCGCGTGGCGTTGTGCCACGGCAGGAAGCGGATCCCCACGGCTTCGATCTCGGGAACCCACGGCCCCGGGGCGCTGATGGCCGTGACGTCGTGACCCGCCTCGCGAAGGGCCCGCAGCTGCGGCAGCAGCAGGTAGCGAACGGACAGGTCCACCGTGGCCACGTGCGCGATCTTCGCCATCAGGAACGCCCCCATGGGCCGCGGCCCAACGCCCGGTAAAGCCAAGCCTCGGCGTCTAGCTGTCCGTTCACCTTGCGCCGGAAGAAGAATCGGCCGTCGCTCCGCAGGATCGGAACCCGGCCCAAGCGATAGGGATCGAACCGGCCGGCGCGGTTCGTCCTCCAGGCGTCCCACGCGGCCGACGCGAAGATGCGGCGCGCGACGCGGTCCGCCGCCGGTCCGCCCACCGCCCACGGGTAGGCGAAGTGCCGGCACGCGACGCCGAGGCGATCCTCGATCAGGTCCTTCGAACGACGCATCTCGTCCTCGGCTTCTGACTCGCTCGCTCTGGCCAGGTTCGCGTGGGAGTGCGTGTGCGAGCCGATCGTCACCAGACCGCTCTCCAGGCACTCGCCGAGCTGCGGCCACGTGAGCGCGCCGGGGACGACTGGACCGCCGTTCGCGACACCGCCCGTCTGGAGATACAACGTGGCCGGCACGTGGTGACGGACGAGCAGCGGCAACACCGCGTCGTGGAAGTCGCGCGTGCCGTCGTCGAACGTCACGACGACACCGCCCTCGTCACCGGCGAGAGCATCCTCGAGCGACACCACTTCACCGCTCGATGCCA
>JBKJXU010000297.1:0-21357 GCA_046716145.1 Actinomycetota bacterium | reverse complement strand
CGGATGCCGGGGGCGGGGCGTATGTGTTCGCTACGGCTACGGCCACGTTCTCGTTCCCATCCGATCCGGCCTCCCGGACCCGAGTCGCGCCGATCGCCGGCGTCTTCACTCACCCTTCTCATGGGGTATCGCCCGGTCCGCGCGGTAGCCGTTTACCCGAAAGGAGGTATCTCCCCGTACACCACGTACGTACATCCTCCGCGGCAGGGAGGCGGGCGCGTCTACGAGGCGCTGTCGTCCCAGCGGAGACGCCGAGATTCGAACTCGGGAGAGAGCTTTCGCCCCCTAACCGCTTAGCAGGCGGCTCCTTTCGGCCACTCAGGCACGTCTCCGCCGACGATGCTAGCGATCAGCCCAGCCGGCCCGCGTCATGAAGCAGCGACAGGGTCGCATCCACCGGCAGAGCCGAGTACGCATGTCCGTCGCGTCCCACGGTCGTGTGGGCAGCGAGCAGGGCGTTCACGACCGACTCCTCGGTGGCCTCCACCGTGGCGCGGAACAACTCGGAGATCGCACCGTCCCCACCCTGGGGGCCGTCGGCAAGCACGGTCGGGGTGAACACCGCCGCGTCGGTCGGCACGCGGTTGGCGGTTGAGAACGCCACGAACTGCTCGCCGCTCGTATTCCCGGCATGCGAACCGCCGCGCGCCAGCCCCATCCCCGCCCGCTCGGCGAGCCGCCGCAGCTGATGCGGCAGGAGCGGCGCGTCGGTCGCCACCACGACGATGCACGAGCCCTCCTGGTGCGTGACCGGCATCTCCCCGGCGAGCCGCTCGCCGATGCGGACCCCGTCGATCAGCAGGTTCTCCCGTTCGCCGTGGTTGGTCATGGTCAAGACGCCGACGGTGAAGCCCGCGGCCAGACGTGACGCCGTCCCGATCCCCCCCTTGAAGTCGAAGCACTGCATCCCGGTGCCGGCGCCGACGCAACCCTCGGCCACCGGACCCGGCACCGCCTCGTCGAGCGCCGCCCAGATGTCCTCATCGGCGATGGGGTCGGCCAGCACCGCGTTCAAGAAGGAATCGTCGCACTCGGTGACGAAGGGCATGATCGCCTCGCCCGCGCCGCCGTCGCGCCGGGCGATCCACCGCACCGTGGCGTCGTAGGCCTCGCCGATCTGCAGCGAGGACGTGAGCACGATCGGGCTCTCCAGGATGCCCCACTCGCGGATCACGTTCACGCCGATCATCTCGCCGTAGCCGTTGAGGATGTGCGTCCCCGCGTAGGCGGGAGCGGTCCACGGATCGGCCTCGTGCGGGAAGACCGTGGTGATGCCGGTGCGGATGGCGTCGGGGGCGCCGTCGGGACCTCTCACCACGGTGCGGTGCCCCACGCGGACGCCGTCCACATCGGTGATCGCGTTCAGCGGCCCCGGCGTGCCCGTGCCGATACGGATCCCCAGGTCACGGGCGCGGGAGGCTGCCATCGGCGGCTACCATACCCGCCTACCCATGGGCATCCTCGCACTCGGCATCTCATTCCGGCGGGCCCCGATCGAGCTGCTCGAGCGGCTCGCCTTCACCGACGACGACCTCACGAAGGCCTACCGGCGCGCCGCGGAACACGACGGCGTGGAGGAGGCGGTGGTGCTCTCCACCTGCAACCGGGTCGAGGTCTACGGGGTTGTCGGCTCCTACCACGCCGGCTTCGGGGCACTGAAGCGTCTGCTGGCCGAGACGCGCGGGGTGGACCTGGACGAGTTGGCGGAGCCGCTGTACTCGCACTGGGATCGTGATGCCGCCGAGCACCTGTTCTCGGTGGCCGCCGGGCTCGACTCGATGGTGCTCGGGGAAACGCAGATCCATGCCCAGGTCCGCGAGGCGATACGCCGGGCCGGCGGCGAAGGCGCGGCCGGACCGAACCTCACCGGGCTGTTCCACGCGGCGGGGCGGACCGGCCGCCGGGTGCGGCAGGAGACCACGCTGGGGGCCGCACCGGACGCATTCGTGGCGCGTGGGGCCGATCTGGCCGCCGAGGCCGGGGGCGGGCTGGACGGACGCGAAGTGGTCGTCGTCGGCGCCGGCCAGATGTCGGCGCTCGCGGTGAAGCACCTGCGTCGGCGCGGCGTGGGGCCGGTGCGCATCCTGAACCGTTCGCTGGAACATGCCCGGACACTCGCGGCACGCACGGGCTCGGACGCAGACGATCTCACGGCGCTCCCCGAAGCGCTGGTGCACGCCGACCTGCTGGTCTCGGCCACGGGCGCGGCCGGGTACGTCTTGACGCACGCGCAGGTCGCGCGGGCGGTCCACGAACGGGGCGCTCGTCCACTCGTGCTGCTGGATCTGGCGGTGCCGCGCGACATCGACCCCGAGTGCGCCTACGTCGAAGGCGTCCGGTTGATCGACATCGTGACGCTCCGCGAGCGCGCCGAGGAGCACGCGCCCGAGACCGCCGGGGAGATCGCGCGTGCGCACGCGCTCGTGGACGAAGAGGTACACCGTTGGGAGGTTCGGCGCCGCGGCGACGAGCTCGCCCCGTTGATCCGCGCGCTCAACGAGCGTGGCGACGCGGTGGTGCAGCGCGAACTCGACCGCTGGGGTGCGCGTCTGGACGCGCTCACGCCGGATGAGCGGGCGGCCGTCGAGGCGCTCGCCCGGGGCATCGCGGCGAAGCTGCTGCACGACCCGATCGTCGAGCTGAAGGAGCGGAGCGAGCCCGGGAGCGATCGCGCCCACGCCCGGCTGCTCGCCGAACTGCTCGCCATCGAGCTCGACGACCCGTGAGAACCCTCCGGATCGGGACACGGCGCTCGGCGTTGGCGCTCGCCCAAGCCGAGGAGGTCCGCGCGGCGCTCGCTCTGGCAGGCACCGACGCCGAGCTGGTCCCGATGGCCACCACGGGGGATGAGGGCATCCCCGTCACGATCCCGGCCGACGGTCTCAAGGGACTCTGGATCGACGCCATCCTCGAGGCGCTGCGCGACGGACGCATCGACCTCGCCGTGCATTCGGCGAAGGATCTGCCCGCCGAAGACGACGAGGACCTGCCCATCGTGGCGGTCCCACCGCGCGCCGATCCTCGCGACGTTCTGATCCTGCGCGACGCGGGAGCGCAGCTCACGGCGGGCATGGTGGTGGGCACGTCCTCCCTCCGGCGCCGCGCGCAGGTGCTCGCTCGCTACCCCGGCGTCACCGTGGCGGGCCTGCGCGGCAACGTGGACACGCGGTTGCGCAAGCTCGCCGACGGCGAGGTGGACGCGGCGATCGTGGCGGCGGCGGGCCTGGCACGCCTCGGCGTCTCACCCGAAGGTGCGACGCCGATCGGTGTCGACGTGATGCTCCCCGCGCCAGGTCAGGGCGCGCTCGCGGTGCAGTGCCGGGCCGACGCCCGTGACGTCTGGGCGGCGCTGCTCGTGCTCGATCATCGTCCGTCGCGGCTGGCGGTGGGTGCGCGCTCCCCCTCGGTGCCCTCGCGGCGTTGAAGGGTGACACGGTGCGGCTCGCCGCACGGGTCGCTTCCCCGCTGGGCGACCGCCTGCTCGACGCCGCGGGCGAGGCCACCGACCCGGGTGTCGTCGCCACGATGGTGGCCGCCCAACTCCGAGCCGCCGGTGCCGACGCGATCTTGGCCGAGGCCCGGTCGGCGTGAGCCCACGCCGGTCCCCGTCCTTGGGCGGCCGCCGGATCGTGGTGACACGGCCCGCCGACCGATCCCGGCACCTGGTGGAAGTGCTCGAGGCTCGTGGAGCCGAGGTGGTCCTCGCCCCGTCGATCGAACTGCGGCCGGTCCGCAGCGCCGCGCTCACCGCGGCGATACGCGAGGTCGCCGGTGGCGCTTTCGACTGGATCACGCTCACCTCCCCCGCCACGGTCGCGATGCTGGCCGAACGCCTGACCTCCCCGGCCGCCCTTCGCGCGAAGGTGGCCGCGATCGGCGACGGCACCGCCGCCGCGTTCGAGCGGTACGCGGGCCGTTCCGCCGATCTCCGCCCGCGGTCCTTCACCACCGAAGGCCTCGCGCGCTCGTTCCCTCGCGGAACGGGACGGGTGCTCTGCCCGCGCGCCGACATCGCGCCGGAGGGTCTCGAGGATGCCCTCGCCGCGAAGGGCTGGACGCCGCTGCGGGTCGACGCCTACCGCACGATCCTGCCGAGGTCGCTGCCGAAGCCCGCTCGGGATGCACTCGCGGCCGGCGTGGACGCGATCACCTTCACGAGCGCCTCGACCGTGCGGGGGTTCACCGCCGCGATGCCGGGTCTGCGGGGCACGCCCAAGGTCGTCTGCATCGGCCCGGTGACGGCGAAGGAGGCACGTTCGCACGGCCTGATCGTCCACGCGGTCGCCGACCCGCACACGACCGAGGGCCTCGTGGCCGCGCTCGAGCGGGTGTTCAGGCCGAAGGCGCGGACAGGGGCGTAACCGCACGTTCGCGCGAGGGCAGCATGTAGAACAGCACGACCACGAGGTAGAACGCCAGGCTGACCGGGGCGCTCACCACCGCCAGGACCATCCCGACCAAGAACGTCGGCGCCCCCATCAGCGTCCGCCGCGAGTACGAACGGATCCGCTCCGGGCCGAGATCGGGGTAGAGCAAGCCGCGCCGCAGGGCGAAGAACCACAGGGCGTTCCACGCCAGCGCCGCGAGCGTGGCCACCGCGCCGAACACGAACAACGCCAGGTGCTCGCCGGGGTGCCCCAGGTACTTCGCCACCATCTGCGCCGGGATGGGCAGCACCGCCACCGTCATCAGGAACACCACGTTCACGAGCAAGAACCCGTGCGTGGTCTTCCGGATGAGCCGGAACAACTCGTGGTGGTTCACCCACCACACGCCCACCAGGAGGAAGGCGGTGACGAAGGCCACGTAGGAAGGCCACTGCCGGCTCAGGAACTTACCCAGGTCGGCCTCGCCCGAGGGGATCTCGATCGTGAACACGAGGATCGTGATCACGATGGCCATCACGCCGTCGGAGAACGCCTCCAGCCGCGTGGTGCCCACCGTCGCCTCGCGCTCCGTGTGTTCGTGGGCCTCGCTCACACCCACACCTCCTCCATCGCGCGCAGTACGTTCGTGCCCAAGACCTTCTCGATCTGTTCGTCGCTGTACCCGTGGCCCACCAACCACCGCACGATGTTGGGGTATTCCGCGGGGCTCTCGAGGCCCTCGACGTACTCGACCCACTCGTGCTCGGCCACCTCGCCCGTGTCGAGCGACCCCGCGTAGAACCGGTGCAGCGCGACATGATCGCCGAAGAACGTGTCCGGCCCGAATCCCACGTGATCGATCCCCATCAGGTCGACGCAGTGCTCGAAGTGATCCATCACCGCATCGATGGAGTGCCGCGGGTGCGCCGGCGAGATCGTCGTGTGCGGCGAGGCCTCGATCCCGATCACCCCGCCCGTATCCGCCACCGCCTTCAGGAGATCGTCGTCCTTCAGCTTCCGCTCGGCGAACAACGCCCGCGCGCCCGAGTGCGACAAGAACACCGGCCGCTCGGATACCCGGCATGTCTGCATCGCGGTCACGTCGCCCGTGTGCGACAGATCGATCGCCATCCCGAGGCGATTCATGCGGCGCACGGCCTGCTCGCCGAAGCGCGTGAGACCGGCGTCCACCGGATCCTTCACGCCGCCACCCAGGTGGTTCGACTCGCTGTAGGTGATACCGCACATACGTACGCCGAGGCCGAACA
Source organism: Actinomycetota bacterium (assembly GCA_046716145.1). GTDB lineage: Bacteria > Actinomycetota > UBA4738 > UBA4738 > HRBIN12 > AC-51. The sequence continues at coordinate 15,722 of JBKJXU010000297.1, read as the reverse complement.
GCACGTCGAGCCGGTCGATCTCGTTCTCGATCATGGCGGCGCCTTCCATGCAGGGGATCATCGCGATGCGCCCGGTGGCGTGCGCCGTGCGGATGTCGGGCACGGTGGAACCCACGAAGACCATCGACTGGTGCGCCACGTCGGCGAAGTGCATCCCCAGGTCGTGGATGACGTCGGTCCATTTCCAGCCCGCCTTGGACGTGATGGTCGCGGTGCCGTCCAGGAAGTTCTCGAAGACCGCGTCCAGGCCGCTCGCGGCCAGACCTTCGTAGCCGTACCACTCGCGTCCCTCGCGGATGTACGCGTCGTTCTCGGACCAGTCCACGGGACCGACGCCGCCGTGATCGTGCAGCGAGACGAAGACGTCCTCGCGCAGCAGACGGTCGGCGCGCGCCGCCTCCCGGTCCGAGAGCGGGACGACGTACGGCTCGACGCGGCCGATCTGCGGCGCCAGGTCGAACGTGCGGTAGTCCTCGCCCTCCACCAGGTAGGAGAAGGACCGGTACCCGTCCCAGCGATCCTTCGGCTCCACCTAATCGTCCCGCCAGATCTCGCGGGAAAGTCCATCGCGACGCTCCCGGACGATACGGGTCAAGGTCAGGACGTCGCCCGTCGGCTCGCCCATATGGCGGAGCGCGCTGACGCTCAGGGACCCCCCGTCGGCCGTCGCCACGGCCGCGACCTCGAGCCAGGGCAGGATGGGGTCTCGGATGACTCGCACCTTGACCGCGGACGGCCATGGCACCAGACGCGTGCTGAGGTAGTTGCACACCACGAGTCCCTCGTCGCCCTCGTACGCGCCGAGGGTCCTGCGGCGGTTCGCCGTCGCGAGCGCCACGGCGAAGAACGGCAGCATCCCCCATCCCCGCAGCGGAGCGACGAACGACGAGGCGAGACCGGCCAGGCCGAGCGCGAGGACATCGAACCCGACCGACCGATGGTACGCAGGGTTCGCGATCCGCGGCGTTCGTGGGATCGGCACGGTCACGGACGCACCCTACCCAACCAAGGAATACGTGGGTTCAGTGCACAGTTGAGGCCACGGGACCATCGACGGCGACGGGGGCGACGCATGTCCGACTGGAACGGCACGATCATCGAGGAGTTCCGCGCCAACGGCGGGCGGGTCGGCGGTCCCTTCGAGGGCAGGACGCTCCTGCTCGTGACCCACCGGGGCGCGAGGACCGGCACCGAGCGCACGAACCCCCTGGCCTACCGGCGCGACGACGGCCGGATCTTCATCTTCGCCTCCAAGGGAGGCAGCCCCGCGCACCCACACTGGTACTTGAACCTCCGAGCGAACCCCGAGGTGACCGTCGAGATGGGAGGCGAGTCCTTCGGGGCGAAGGCCGAAGAGATCACCGGCGAAGAGCGCGACCAGGTCTACGCCCGTCAAGCCGCCGACTGGCCGCAGTTCGGCACCTACCAGGAACAGACCGCCCGCACGATCCCGGTGCTGGAACTGATCCCCACCGGCTGATCAGCCGGCGACGCCGCCGCCGTCCACCGGCAGCGCGGCGCCCGTGATGAAGCTCGCCTCGTCGCTCGCCAGGAACGCGACGGCTCGGGCGATCTCCTCCGGTTGGCCCATCCGCGGCATCGGACGACCTTCGTTGGTCCACGCGACGTAGTCGTCCCACGCCATCCCCTGCTCGCGCGCATCCTCGACCTCCATCGGGGTCTCCGTGTCACCGGGACACACGGCGTTCACACGGATGCCCTGCGCACCGTGGTCGATCGCCTGGGACTTCGTCATGAGGATCATGCCGCCCTTCGCGGCGCAGTAGGCGACGCCCTTCGCGGCGCCGACCAGCCCCCATCCCGACGAGCAGTGGATGATCGAGCCCGACCCCTGGGCGATCATGGACGGGAGCGCTTCGCGCGACATGAGGAAGGCGCCCTTGAGACTCGTGTCCACCTGCAGGTCCCACTCGTCCTCGTCGCAGCCGATCGTGTCGTTCGCCACGTAGACGCCAGCGTTGTTGAAGAGCACGTCGATCCGCCCGAACGCCTCGAGGGTCGCCGCCACCGAACGCCGGCAGTCCTCGGCGCTCCGCACGTCGGCATGGACGAAGAGCCCGCGGCCGCCGGCCTCGGCGATCTCGCCGACCACCGCGGCTCCGCGTTCCTCATCGCGGCCGGTGATCGTGACCGCAGCCCCCTCGGCGGCGAACAGGACCGCCGTCGCACGGCCGATCCCGGAGGTGCCGCCGGTGATCATCGCGACCTTCCCCTGGAAGCGCATCGCGCAATCGTAGCCGGATCGCCGGCGCCCGCCGCGGAGGGGTAGCCTGTGCGGCGAGATGGCCTTCCCCGAACACCGCCCGCGCCGGCTGCGCCGCACGCCCGCGCTCCGCGCCCTCGTGCGTGAGACGACGCTCTCGGTGACCGACCTGATCGCGCCGCTGTTCGTGAAGGAAGGCATCGGCGAGCCCGCGCCGATCGCCTCGGTGCCGGGGCAGTACCAGCACACGATCGAGTCGCTCCGCAAGGAGGCCTCGGAGATCCGCTCGGCAGGCGTGGTGGGACTGATGCTGTTCGGGGTGCCGGCCCGCAAGGACGCGGAAGGGTCGGAGGCCTGGAACCCGGAGGGGATCACGCAGCAGGCGATCACGGCGCTCCGCGAAGACCTCGGCGATGACGCCGTGGTGATCGCCGACCTCTGCCTGGACGAGTACACCGACCACGGGCACTGCGGCGTCCTGAACGACCGCGGCGAGGTCGATAACGACGCGACGCTTGAGCGCTACCGGCAGATCGCGCTCGCACAGGCCGAAGCCGGGGCGCACATGGTGGGGCCGAGCGGCATGATGGACGGCCAGGTGGCCGCGATCCGCGACGCCCTGGATGAGGCCTCTTCCACCGACACCGCGATCATGGCCTACGCCGCGAAGTTCGCGAGCGCCCTGTACGGACCGTTCCGCGACGCCGCCGAGGGGGCGCCGCGCTTCGGTGACCGCACCGGCTACCAGCAAGATCCCGCGAACGCAGCCGAAGCGCTCCGCGAGATCGTGGCCGACGCGCAGGAGGGCGCCGACATCGTGATGATCAAGCCTGCGGTGCCCTACTTGGACGTGGTCCGCGCCGCCAAGGACACGGGGCTCGCCCCGGTGGCCGCGTACCACGTGAGCGGTGAGTACGCGATGATCAAGGCGGCGGCCGCGAACGGGTGGATCGACGAACGCGGGGTGGTCATGGAGACGCTGACCTCGATCAGGCGGGCGGGCGCCGACATGATCCTCACCTATCACGCGAAGGAGGCTGCCGCGTGGCTGATGAGATGAACGTCATGCCGGGCGGCGCCCGGCTGCTGCGTGCCGGTGAAGCACAGGGCGATGACGCCGACCTCGCGTGGGCCCTCGACACCGATCTCACCTCGTTCGACACCTTCGACCACGTCATCGCGGCCGGGACCGTCCTGGAACGCCACGCGCACACGACGCCGCTGGCCGCGCGGATCACGAGCGGACGGATCACGTTCGCGTTCGACGACGGCGAGGTCGTCGATCTCGGCGATGACGACGTGATCGGACTCCCGGCGGGGCTCATCCACGTGGAGACGGTGCCCGAGGATGGCGACGTCACGATGCTGGTGGCGCACCAGGGCTCGTTCCAGACCTACGAGCCGTAGAGGTCGGTCGTCCCCGACCCTAGCCGAACAGGTCGTATCCCGGGGCGGTGAGCGGCCAGGGCTCGGCTTCCTCCCAGCTCGTCGCGACGTCCAGCAGGATGTCCTCGCGGAACCGTGGCCCGGTCACCTGCAGACCGAACGGCACCCCGCTCGCATGGGTGCCGGCGGGCAGCGAGAGCGCCGGATGCCCCGTCACGTTCTGCGCCTGCGTGCAGTACCAGTCGGCCCCGGTGGCACCGTCGATCCCCTCGGCAGGACACGCGTCCACCGCCATCACGGGGCTCAGCACCAGCCCGTCCGAACCCAGCAGATCGCTGAGCGCACGAGCGTGGTCGAACCGTCGCTTGCGCGCCGCCACGTACGCATCGATCGCGACGGTGAGCCCGAAGGTCAGGAAGTCCCGGCTCGAGTGGTGCAGGTCGTCTCGATGCTCCTCGATCCATGTCCGGCCGAGTTGGTGGGCCTGTTCGGCCGCGCACACCGTGAACCACTCGTCGTCGATGCTGCCGGTGAGTACCGCCTCCGGGGCCATCCGCTCGATGTCGACCGCGAACACCTCCGCGAACCGCGTCAACGCCCGCTCGAACGGCGCAGCGACCTCGGCGGGCAGCGGCCCGAACGCCGACCATCGGTCGAGCGCGACCACGCGGCCCGGACCCGGCCACGGTGGCGGCGTGCCCACCCACGGCGGCAGCGCGCTCGGATCGCCCGGCCCGGGTCCGCGCATCACCTCCAGCAGCAGACGGAGATCGTCGACGTGCCAGGACATCGGCCCGTCGGTCGAGTAGTCGATCCAGTCCGTCGTGTAGTCCATCCGGCCCGGCTGTGGGTCGCGAGCGATCACCCCGTTCGTGGGCTTCAGACCGACCAGACCGCAGTAGGCCGAGGGGATGCGGATCGATCCTCCCCCGTCGGTCGCGGTGGCGATCGCCGTCATGCCGGATGCCAAGGCCGCAGCCGATCCTCCGCTGGAACCGCCGGTCGTCCTCTCGCGGTGCCACGGGTTCCGCGTCGTGCCGAACAGCCGGTTCGACGAGAAGCCCTCGATCGCGAACTCCGGGACGTTGGTCTTGCCCACGACGATCGCGGCGGCGGCGCGGAGGCGGGCGACCACCAGCGCATCGGTCGTCGCCGCCGCCGCGGACGCGTGCGTCAGCGAACCCCACGTCGTCACCATCCCGGCGACGTCGGTGATGTCCTTCACGAGCGTCGGCAGACCGGCCAGCGGACCTGCGGGCTCGCCCCGGGCGAGCGCGTCGTCCAACGCCCGCGCCTCCGCGAGCGCATCCTCGGCCCGCAGCGCCACCACGGCGTTGAGGTCGCCGTCGCGTTCCTCGATCCGCTTCAGCGAGCGCTCGGCGAGCTCGGCCGCGCCGACGCGCCGGTCGCGCACCGACGCCGCGAGCTCGCGCAGCGTGCTCACGTGCGGGCGGCCTGCCGCGCGAACAGCGCCAGCAGGTCATAGACGATGTTCGACGCGGCGATCGAGGTCAGCTCGGCGTGATCGTAGGCGGGCGCCACCTCCACGACGTCGGCGCCCACCAGGTGCACGCCGTCGAGTCCGCGCAGCGTCGCCAGCACCTCACGGCTCGTGAGCCCACCCGCCTCCGGCGTGCCGGTGCCCGGCGCGTGCGCCGGATCCATCACGTCGACGTCGAGCGACAGGTAGACGGGCGCGTCGCCGACCCGCTCACGGATCTGCGCGGCGACCTCGGCCGGCGAGCGCTCGAGGTAGTCGAACGCCCCCACGACCGCGAACCCGAACCCGGCGTCCTCCACCAGGTCCGCCGGCGTGAACAGCGGCCCGCGGATCCCCACGTGGATGCTCCGGTCGGGCGCGAACAACCCCTCCTCGGCGGCGCGGCGGAACGGCGTGCCGTGGGTGTACGCGGCCCCGAAGTACGTGTCCCACGTGTCCAGGTGCGCGTCGAAGTGCACGAGCGCCACCGGCCCGTGCTTCGCCGCCACCGCGCGCAGGATGGGCAACGCGATCGTGTGATCGCCGCCGAGGGTCACGACATGATCGGCGTCCTGCAGCAGCGAGCGCGCGCCGGCTTCGATGGTCGCGATCGCCTCGGCGATGTCGAAGGGGTTCGCGCCGACATCGCCGGCGTCGGCAACCTGGATCTGCACGAACGGCTGGACGTCCAAACCCGGGTGATAGCCGCGCACCAGGCGGGAGCCCGTGCGGATCGCGAGCGGCCCGAACCGGGCACCGGGGCGATACGTCGTCCCCGTGTCGAAGGGCACCCCCCAGATCGCGACGTCACACCGGGTGACCTCATCCAGCCGCGGCAGCCGGGCGAACGTCGAGGGCCCCGCGAACCGCGGCACCACGAGCGGGTCGATCGGGCCGAGCGGGCGGTCGCCCCCTCCGGTGTACTCCATGTGCGCGCTCCCCCGAGATCGGTCGGTGCCGAACGCTACACCGGCCGGCCGCCCACGGCGCGGCGCGGCGATCGCCCACCTCGCTACCATCCACGCGATGTCCCGCGACGACGAGTTGTTCGAACGCGCCCGCGCCCTGATCCCGGGCGGGGTCAACTCGCCCGTCCGAGCGTTCGGCGCCGTGGGCGGGACGCCCCGGTTCATCGAGCGAGGCGAGGGCGCCTACGTCTTCGACGCCGACGGCACGCGCTACCTCGACCTGGTCCAGTCCTGGGGCGCGCTGTTGTTCGGTCACGCCCGTCCCGAGATCGTCGAGGCGGCCGTGACGGCGGCGCGCGAGGGAACCTCCTTCGGAGCCCCCACCGAACGTGAGGTGATGCTCGCCCAGCGGATCGTGGACGCGGTCCCGAGCGTGCAACGCGTGCGTCTCGTGTCCAGCGGGACCGAGGCCACGATGTCCGCGATCCGCCTGGCGCGCGGGTTCACCGGTCGCGACGGCTTGCTCACGTTCGAGGGCTGCTACCACGGTCACTCGGACGCGCTCCTGGCCAAGGGCGGCGGGAGCGGGCTCGCCACCTTCGGCATCCCGGGCTCACCCGGCGTGACCGAAGGCGCCGCCAGGGACACGTACTCGGCACCCTTCGGCGACCTCGACGCGGCGCGCGCGATCTTCGCGGAACGCGCCGGCCAGATCGCCTGTGTGATCGTCGAACCCGTCGCCGCGAACATGGGCGTGGTGCCGCCGGCCGCCGGGTTCCTGGAAGGCCTGCGCAATCTCTGCACCGCGAGCGGCGCCCTGCTCGTCTTCGACGAGGTCATCACGGGGTTCCGGATCGGCTACGGGGGGGCGCAGGAGCGGTTCGGCGTCACGCCGGACCTCACGACCCTCGGCAAGGTGATGGGCGGCGGGTTCCCGTGCGCGGCGTTCGGCGGAAGAGCCGACGTCATGGATCACCTCGCGCCGCTCGGGCCCGTGTATCAGGCCGGGACGCTCAGCGGGAACCCGGTGGCGGTCGCTGCGGGCATCGCCGCGCTGGACCTGGCGCGTTCGACGGATCCCTACCCCGGCCTCGAACACACGGCGGACGCGTTGATCGCGGGGCTCACCGGCGCGCTGCGGGTCCCCGCCGTGATCAACCGGGCCGGGTCGCTGTTCAGCGTCTTCTTCACCGAGGAGCCCGTCACGGACTTCGCCGGCGCGAAAGCCGCGGACCACCAGCGGTACGCGCGGTTCTTCCACCACCTGCTGACGCGTGAGATCGCGCTGCCGCCGAGCGGCTACGAACTGTGGACGATCGGCACGGCGCACGGCGACGCCGAGGTCGAGCGGATCGTGGACGCCGCGGCGTCGTTCGAAGGTTAGGCCGCGGTCGCCAGCGCGGCAGCTTCTACCAGCGGGTCGGTGGCGTCGCTCGGCACCGACGCCACGCAGCAGGTGCCGAGCACCAGCCCGGCGCTCGATCGCACCGGCGTCACGCGGCACGCGATCGAGCCGAGCGAGAACCCGGCCGGGCGGCCCTCCAGGGCCGACAGGTGCGCCTCCACGACGGACAGGTTCGTTCCCTCGAACAGATCGGCCACGTCGCGCCCCTCGCACCAGTCGGGGCTCACGCGCAGGACCTCCGCGGCGGCGTCGGACAAGGTTCGCAGCCGAAGATCGTCATCGGTGGTCCAGAAGAACGTCCAGCCCGCGACCGGGCCAGGATCGGAAGGTGGTGCAGGCCAGCCCATCTCACGTCCGGTGCCCGCCACGTTCCATTGCCGCATGCTCGCCCTCCTCGGCGTCGGTGATACCTCAGGTATCGGTTCCATCGTGACCAGACGCGTATCGGCCGAGGGTCGGCCGTCTATGCCGTTGGTCCGTGGGTCAGACGGGGTACTCTCGCCGCCGATGCCGGCCGATGCGTTCGACGAGTTCCTGGCCGCGGTCCGCAGCCAGCACGGGATGGATGCCGAGATCTGGATCGAGGCCGCCCCCACGCTGCACGACGAGCTGGTGCTGCGGTGGGAGCTGGAACTGACCGAGATCCTCGGCGAGGATCCGAGCACCTACGTGGCGGCCGGCACGCGATCGGGCGAGACACCCGTGATGCTGAAGATCGCGTTCCCCGACGGCTGGTTCGCCGAAGAGTTGGCCGCGTTGATCCACTGGGGCGGCGCGGGCGCGGTCGCCGTCATCGACCACGATCCGCGCGGCGCGATGCTGCTGGAGCGGCCCGACCCCGGTACGCCGCTGGCCGACGATCCCGACGGCGATCACGCCCTTGAGATCGCGTGCGGCGTGGCCGAGCGGCTCTGGATCGCGAACCCGGGCGGGATCGCGCACCTGTCGGGTGAGGTCCTGGAGTGGGCGAGGACGATGCCGGCCCGCCACCACCTGGCGAACCGGCCGTTCGAGCGCGTGCTCATCCACGAAGCCGTGACCGCGATCCGCGATCTGGTCCCGACCCAGCACGAGCAGGTGCTGCTACACGGCGACCTGCACCTGGGCAACATCGTGCGGTCGGGCGAGGACGGCTGGGTCGCGGTGGCACCGAGGCCGTTGATCGGTGAGCGCGCCTTCGACGCGGCGGCATCGGTGCACGGCGGCCCCGAGAACCTCATGGCGAACCGCGCCGGGAGCAAGGCGCTCCTCGGGCACCGCGTGGATCTCGTGAGCGAGCACCTCGGGATCGACCGCGAACGCCTGCGCCGATGGTCGCTCGCGATCGTCACCGACTACGCGCTGTGGGACTTCGAGGCTGGCCTGCGTGAACGAGGCAAGGCGCGCGCCGAGGTGGCGGAGATGCTGCGGACGCTACCGCCTCCGGAACCGGCGGCTTCAGCCCCCGAGCCGGAACGTTCCGAGCCGCCGCTCGGGCCCGCCGTCGAAGACGAGTAACTCGGCCTGCAGAGCGACGCTCGATACACCGTGGGTGCCCAGAGCCCGGGCCCACGCGATGACAACAGCTCTGCGTGCCGGTTCGACGTCGTCGGGGTAGGCCAACGAGAGGTGTGGGATCCACCCTTCAGCGCCGATGTCGTCCGCGTAGCCACGAGGTAGCCCGGCGGCCGCGGCCCGTGTCCACAGATCGGCGAGCGCGGGGATCGGCGCGAGCCGCACGACGGGAAGCCACTCGTCTGCTTCGAAGACGTCCAGGGCCTCCGCCGTCAGGGTGACAGGCGGCGTCGCGGCGGCCCACGCCTGCACCACCTCGAGGATGCGCGCTTCGCCGGCGGCGTCGATGGGCTCACCCGTGGACCCGAACGCCTTCACCGTGGCGTGGGCGGCCGGCACGGAGGCGCGCGCGCCGCCCAACCGGTCGAGCACGTCACCTTGCCAGCGCGTGAACGCATCCGCCAGGTCCGCCACCGGACGCAGCAACACGTAGGCCGTCCCGGCCGCAGCGCGGAGGTGCTCACGGTCGACGACGATCGGTGCGTCGCTCGGCTGCGAGCGGTCCGTCACATCGAGCCACTGCACCCGGTCGGCGTGGTGCAGACCGAGTTCGACCTTGACCAGGCCGCCGGCCGCCGTGAACGAGCCGCGCAGGGGCGTCTCGGCCTCGACGGACGCCACGGTGAGCGGGCCGTGACGCTCGCGGAGCGCTGCGACCTGGCGGGCGCGCCGTTCGTACGGTTCATCCGGCGCCACGTTGTCGGTGAGGAGTGCATCAGCGGCTGCGTCGGTCCAGTCGCTCAGGAGCGCGGCGGAGGCGTCGGCAGCCTCCTTCAGCCTCGGCGCGGAGATGGTCCGCTTCGGACCGAGTTCGTCGAGGTCGGCGAGCACGTCGAAGGCCTCGGCGCAGGCGGCTGCCATGTACCCGTAGGTCACGTTCGACACGGCGACCACACCGACGCCGCGGTCGGGGATCCAGCGCATGTGCGAGCCGTAACCCGGCAGGCCCCCGGAGTGTCCGACGACCTCACCGAGGAGAGGGTCGAAAAGAACCCCGAGCCCGATCCCGTAGCCGATGGCGATCGTGCGCGAGGGTCCGTCGGGGCGCGGCCGCTCGGTGTGCACGCCGTCCATCCGGCGCGCCTGCTGCATCTCTCGGAGCGCCCACCGGGGAAGCGGTCCGACGTCGGGATCGTCGCGGGGCGGCCACGCGTCCTGGAACACGCCCACCCACCGCGCCAGATCGCGGACCGTCGTCCACAGGCCGCCCATCGGCGAGATGGTGCCGTCACCGATCGGCTCGCCTTCGTGGCGCCACGCGCCGTCTTCGAAGCGGTAGGGCTCCGCCACCGCGCCCTCCGGGCGAAGCCACGTGGTGGCGCGCATGCCGAGGGGCTCCAGCAGTTCGGTCGTGATCAGCTCCTGCGCTCGCATGCCGGTGACGCGCTCGATGATCCTGCCGACGAGCCCCCAGCCCAGGTTCGAGTACTCGAACGCGACGCCCGGGGTCCACGCGAACGACACACCGGCCGCGATCAACGCATCCATGCCTTCAGAGGACAGATCCATGGTGCGGTCCGCCCACGGATCATCGGTCGGCAAGCCGGACTCCATCGAGACGAGGTGGCGCACCGTGAGCGGCGGCGCGTCGGCGGTCGGCCCGCGCCAGCTCCCCAGCTCCGGGACGTAGGTCACGACCGGCTCGTCGAGGCGCACCTGTTCCTTCACCACGAGCGTCATCAGCGCCGCCCCGGTGAACGACTTCGTCATCGAGGCGATACGGAAGACGCTGTCGGCGTCGGGGGGCGCGTCCTCGCCTGCGCGGAGGGTGCCGATCCCACCTGAGCCCGCCAGTTCGCCGTCGCGGACCAAGCCCCACGCGATCCCCCGGGCATGGGTGCGAAGCGCCCACCGAGCGAACACGTCCTGCAGTGCTTCGTCGGCCCGCCCCATCGATCCGGAGAGTAATCGCGGAAGATGTTTGACATACCGAACATATGTTCGGTATGATGAACCCTTCACAGACCGCCTTCCTCCCCCGGAACGGTTGGTTGCTCGTGGATCTCTCGGAACGAAGCACCCCCTCCCTGGTCGAGCGTGTCCATCGGCTGCATCGGGTCATCTCGCACCATCAGCAGGAACTCCTGGCGACGCTCGCCGAACTCGATACCCGCCAGGCCTGGGAAGACGACGGCGCTCACGACATGGGGCAGTGGACTGCCATGCAACTGGACACCTCCCACTGGAGGGCCAGCCGGTGGATCGCCGCCGGACGTGCGCTGCCCGAGCTCCCCGCCGTGTCGCACGCGTTCGAGCGCGGTGAGATCGGCATCGACAAGGTGGCCGAACTCACCCGCTTCGCGTCGTTCGAGGACGAAGACGCCTACCTCGACTGGGCGCTCGACGTCTCCCTCGCGGCCATCCGTCGCCGGGGAGACCTGGAAGCGCGTGCGCGTCGCGAGGAACCCGACGTCGAGCGCGAGCGCTGGGTGGCGTGGCGGTACTTCGACGACAGCCGTCGGTTCGCGCTCGAGGCGGAGCTCCCCGCAGCGGAAGGTGCCGTCATCGCCAAGACCCTCGAGCGGATGGGCGACCAGATCCCCGTCATGCCCGATGAGGACTCGCCGCTGATGGTCGGCGCTCGGCGCGCCGACGCGCTCGTTGCGCTGTGCTCAGAAGGTGCGACGGCGGAGGACGCCGGCGGCGATCGCGCCACCGTGGTCGTGCACGCGCAGTGGGAGACGCTGCTGGACGACGACGCCGCCGCGCAGATCGAGGGCGGCCCCGCCATCGACGGCGCCGCCGCACGCCGGCTGCTGTGCAACGCCCGCATGCAGACCGTCATCGAGGATGCCGACGGCTCGGTGCTCGGACTCGGGAGACTCTCGCGGGAGCCCTCGGCCTGGATGCTCCGCCAACTCCGCTACCGCGACGACGCATGCCGGTTCCCGGGCTGCGGCCGCCAGCGCTTCACGCAGGCGCATCACATCGTCTGGTGGTCCCGCGGCGGGAAAACGGACCTGGACAACCTGGTCCTCATCTGCTCCTTCCACCACCGGCTCGTGCATGAGCACCGATGGCGGATCGAACGCGGCGCCGACGGCCAGATCGCGTGGTACCGGCCCAGCGGCGTCCGTTACCGGGCGGGGCCTCTCGCCGCCTAACCCAGCAGCAACGTGTCCGGACCGCGGACCAGTCCCGTGCGTCCCACGGCGGACCGGATCGCGAGCAACGTGCCGGCCCGCTAGCGCTTGATCGCCCTGTCGCGGACGATCTCTCGCACGGCGTGGTGACCCGGCAACCCCATCACGCCGCCCCCCGCGTGGGTCGCGCTCGAGGCCTGATACAGCCCCTTGATCGGCGAGCGGTAGTCCGCGTACCCAACGGCAGGCCGCATGTGGAAGAGCTGGTCCACGGTCAGCTCGCCGTGGAAGATGTTGCCGCCGATCAGGTCCCAGCCCTCCTGCATCTGCTTGGGACCGATCACCTGCCGTGCCAGCACCGAGTCCTTGAACCCGGGTGCAACGTCATCCATCCGCTGGATCAGCCGGTCGGCGTAGGCATCCAGCTCGTCCAGGTGGTCGTCCTCGTCGTCGGCCCATCCGGCCGGCACCCACTGCGTGAACATCGACACCGTGTGGATGCCCTCGGGCGCGAGCGTCTTGTCCACCACGGTCGGGATCTCCGTGTCGCTGAAGGGGATGGTCGACGCCTTCCCCGAGCGCGCCTCCTGGAAGGCTTCCTCCAGTTGCACGTTGTCGTCCAGCATCTCGATCGCGCCACCGTGGATCTCAGGATCGTAGTCAGGGTTCGCGGTGAAGGTCGGCAGCCGGTCGATCGCCAGATTCACCTTCACGGTCCCGCTGCGCGTCTTCCAGTGCTCGATGTCGCGGACGAAATCATCCGGCAGCTCCGAGCGCTCCAGTTGCTTGAGGAACGTGATCTTCGGGTGGCAGGCGGTCACCACGATCGGTGCGTGGATCTCCTCGCCGCCCTCCAGAACGACACCCGTCGCGCGGCCACCCGACGTCAGGATCTTCGCGACCGGCGCGTTCACGCGAACCTCCGCGCCGAAGAACTTCGCGCTGGCCTCGCAGGCCACTGCGACGGCGCCCATGCCGCCCTCCATGAAGCCCCAGTGCGCAACCTCGCCGTCACCGATGTCGCCGACGGAGTGGTGCATCATCACGTAGGCGGTACCGGGTGCGTCCGGGCCGGCCCACGTCCCGATGATCCCGTTGACCGCCATGAACCCCTTCATCTGCGGCGACTCGAACCAGCGCTCGAGCAGATCGGTGGCGCTCATCGTGAAGAGGCGCGTGATATCGCCCACCGTGGTCTCGTCGATGTGCTTGCGCAGCATCCAACCGAGCTTGGCCACCTCCCAGAGGTCCTTCACCTTCTTCGATCCCGCGTGCGGAGGCTTCTCCATCAGCAGCGGCCCCAGGATGTCGGCGATGCGCCCGATCCACTTGTAGAACTCGAAGTACGCGTCGGCGTCGCGCTTGGAGACCTGCGCGATGGAATCCCACGTGATCTTCTCGTCGGAGTGCTGGATGATCGCGCGACCGTCGCGCAACGGCATGTAACCCTGCCCCAGCGGCAGCAGCTTGAACCCGAAACGCTCCAGTTGGAGTTCGCGACGAAGGCTCGGCGGCATCAGGGACATGGTGTAGGACAGGGTGTTGACCTTGACGCCGGGCAACTCGTCTGGCCAGGGCTCCATCGTATCGGCGGCGCCGCCGGTCTTGTGCCGCTTCTCCAACACCACGGTCCTGGCCCCGCGCTTGGCCAGGTACGCGGCGGCCACCAGTCCGTTGTGACCGCCTCCGATCACGGCGGCGTCGTAGCGGTTCGCGCTGCTCATGGGGTTTGAATCTCCATTCAACTCAGGGTGGGCGCAGGCTACACCCGGGCGATGCTCCCGCGGTAGCGCGCGTCACCATGCAACGTTCGGGCCCATCGGGGGCACGATAGGAGCGGAAACCACGCGAGATGAGGAGGTTCCATGGCATCGATCCACCAGGCCACCTTCGGCGCCGGCTGCTTCTGGGGCGTCGAGTGGGTCTTCCGCAAGGTCCCCGGCGTGCTCTCGGCCGTCTCCGGCTACGCGGGCGGCGCGACCGCCGACCCGTCCTACCGGCAGGTGTGCTCGGGAAGGACCGGTCACGCAGAGGTCGTCGACGTCACGTTCGACGCCGAGGTCGTGAGCTTCGAACAGTTGCTCGATGTCTTCTGGGCCATGCACGACCCGAGGCAGGTGAACCGGCAAGGTCCCGATGTGGGCGACCAGTACCGCAGCGCGATCCTGGTGCGTGACGACGCGCAGCGCATCGCGGCCGAGGCATCACGCGACCGCGCGCAGGCGGCGTTCCCGCGGCCGATCGCGACCTCGATCGAGTCGCTCGACGTCTTCTGGCCGGCCGAGGACTACCACCAGAGGTACTACGACCTGAACGGGCACGAGCCGTACTGCCACGTCTTCCCCGCCGACATCGTGGAGAAGCTGGGGCTCGGCGCGAAGACCTAGCCCCGGTAGCCCACGACCTTGTGCGAGGAATCGCACACGGGCTGGCAGCGTGAGGCGCCGCAGCGGCAGAGCGACCACCGGTCGCGACCCCGCTGCGGCGCCTCGCCGTAGGTGATGTCGACATCGCCGGCGACGCGCGCCGGACCGTCGGGCTTCAGCGCCACCGCGGGCGGTCCTGCCGGGTCCGGCACGTCCCATCCGAACGGACCGGGCTCCACACCGCCGGTCTGCTCCTGCACGAAGCACGGCTCGGCGCCATCGGCGCGATCGCAGAACGGCATCGTGCTCGAGGTACCGCAGCGGCAGAGCGCGTAGGTCTCCTCGGCGCCGAGCGGCACCGCCTCCCACCGATCGCCGTCGTGTTCCAGGCGGGTGAGCGGCACACCGTGCACCCGCATCGGCCCGCCGGGTGAGATGCGGATCTCAGCCATCGCGGAAGCCGGTCACCTTGTGCGAGCCGTCGCAGAACGGCTTGTTCTTCGAGGATCCGCACCGGCAGAGCGTCTGGCGGTTGCGCACCTCGTAGGTGCCCCCGTCCGCGGCACGCACCTGCACCCCGCCGCGGACCCAGAGCGGGCCGTCGTTGATCGCCGCCACCGAGGGCTGGAGATCGGGCTCATCGGGCTCGGCGTCGGGCAGGCGGGTCCGGATCCTCCCCGAAGGGCAGAGCGCCGTCATCTGCCGGATCCGTTCGCGTCCCTCCGGGTCCGAGGACCGTTCGATCATCGCCCAGACGTTCTCGAACCGGTCGCCGCAGTACCCGGCCTGGGTGCAGAGCGACATGTCGTCGTCCAACGTGAGGCCCGTGCCCTCGTACGGGTAGCGGCGGTCCTCGTAGGTCCCGCGGTCCGCGACCTCCGTGCCGTCGAACTCGATGCGCTCGTGCGAGTCGTCGCAGAACGGTTTCGTGGAGGAACGACCGCAGCGGCAGAGCCGGACGACCGGTCCGTGCTCCAGAGGCGCGTCCGGTTCCCACGCGATCGGCTCGCCGTACTCGGTCTCCACCTGCGCGGTGCGGACCACGGGGAGGCCGCGCACGATGTACGGGCCGTCCTCGGTGACCTCGACGGAGACGGCGTCGTCGTCCATCCGGGCACCTTACCGGCCGTGTGTGATACACCGCGACCGTGCCGCTCACGATCCGCATCCGCGAAGGCGGGCCGCCGCCCTACGAGCAGATCCGCGACGCCCTGATCGCCGCGATCGAGCGGGGCCGGCTCCTGCCGGGTGACCGTGTGCCCACCGTCCGGGGCCTCGCGGACCAACTCGACCTCGCGCCGAACACCGTCGCGCGC
>JBKJXU010000296.1:0-2804 GCA_046716145.1 Actinomycetota bacterium | reverse complement strand
CCTCAGCGTTGCAGGTCACCACCGAACGCTCCGGCGGCCGCGGTGACCCGGTGCGGGTCCGCGTGGTCTACGACGACGTGGTGCGCGTGCCCCTGATCGGCTGGCTCGTGGGAGGCGGCGTCGAGCTCAGCGCCGAGGCCGTCACCCGCCAGGAGTTCGCGTGATCGCGGGGGAGCGCGGGTCGGTGAGCGTCGTGCTCGCAGCCGGCATCCTGGTGGTCCTCGTGCTCGTCATGGGGCTCGCAGACCTCGCGCGCGTGCTGGCCGCGCGCTCGGTCGCCCGCACGGCGGCTGACGCCGCCGCGCTCGCCGCCGCCCAGGAACTCGCGTTCCCCACGGGCCCTGAGCCCGCCGCGCTCGCCGCGGAGTACGCCTCGGCCAACGGCGGCACCCTCACCGCCTGCTCCTGCGCGCCGGGCACACTCGAAGCCACCGTCGAGGTCTACGTGGACGCGGGCGATCTGCTGCTGTTCCCGGGGCCGGCCGTACTGATCGCCCGAGCGCGGGCGGTGATCGACCTGCCGGGGCCCGGATAGCCAAACTCCGGGCGCGATGCTTGGCACCTACAGGGGTGCCGCGGCGCAACCTCAACCGTGCCGAACGGCGTGGGCGTTCACCACGGAACGTCTCGACGGCCGTTGGCATCACTCCCGAGCTCGACGTCGAACTGGACGACCGGTGCGGGCGACTCCTCGGGTACTTGTGCGTCGGCGACGCGCTGTTCAACGAGGCGCTGGTCGACCAGGGGTTCGCGGCCGTCACGACCTATCCGCCGAACGTGCGGCACGTCGACGCGTTCGTCGCGGCCCCGGCGCCGGCGCGCGAGGCTGGCCGCGGCTCCTGGTCCAGGCGCGTCCGGGGGAGGGAATGGTGGAGCGCTGCGACCGGCCTACCCCGACGAGCGCATCCCTTCACCGCCACCTGACCTGGACTGCGCCGACGTCACGTTCCGCCGCTTCCGCGCCGAGGCGCTTGACCCGCACAACTTCGACGCCGACCCGAGGAGCGTGCTCTCGAACGTGACCAGGCAGCTGTCGATGCCCACCCGCCCGCTATCTACGGACCAGCAGGCCCGAAGACCGCTGGTGGAGTCCCGTTCGTTCTCGTCGCTCCCTGAACCATGATCGCCTCTCGCGACCGGTCTCCCCACGAGCGCAGCGCAGACCTCAGGAAATTCCGCACGGTATCGGCGCGATTCGGCACGACCGTGCACTTCGAGCCGCGGCCCTATCGAGACCGCGAGGTGTCAATCATCTACGACACGTCGTATCTAAGCCGCTTGGCCATCGTGCACACTAGGATCTTCTGGGTACACATCGAAGTCTGGGCGAAGGATTAGGAGCGCCGGGGGTGCTTGCGCGCGTGAGTTTCGGAGGTAGGCGGCTTGGCGCGGTCGCTGCCCTTCTGCTCGTCGCCGTAGCGCCGAGTTGCGCCGACCCCAGCGGACCGTCTGGAGTAGACCCATCCAGTCGGCTGCTGAGCGCCATCGACGCGACGATGACCGCTGGCGATTTCCGGGCCGTAGCAACTTACGCGGAATCATCGGTTCGCGACGTCCTAGAGTTCGTGCGGGCCGACCTGTATCGGAACGTGGGTCTGGAGGGATCCGGCGAGGTCGCGGGGGAAGTGATCTACTCGCAGGGGACCAACTACCAGTCGGATATGCTGCTGCCCAAGAAGTATAGGGCGACGATTCAGCCTGCTGAGCCCTACCCTGGCCCCTTGTGGGTGCTCGAGGCTATACGTCTTTCATCCGAAGTCGAACTTGAAGGAGCCAAGCTTCGGTTCACGGTGCGGCGCGAGGGCGTGGAGCTGACGGGCGCCGTGGTGTTGCGCGCGGATGGTCGCCTCGAGTCGATCACGATCATCGGTTTGCCTCCGAACCCGGGGCTCCCGGCCGACCTGCGGTTCGAGTACGGAGCGATGGAGGTGAGTCCTCCTGACCCTCCAACGTTCTGGCGGTGGACGAGGGGACAGTCCAGAGTCTAGTTGGCTTCTGATCGGTGAGGATCGACGTGACGGGAACGACGTGCACTATCCCAGGGCCTTCCCCGATGGGGCTCGGCAGCGATGTCTTCGAGATCGACCGCGGACTGGGAGCAACGAGGTAGGGCGATTTCTCACAGCAAACAGGCGGTGTGTGGTCGAGCGTAGGAACCATCACCTGCCACACATGGTCGCGTCGCCTATCTAGGAGGGGGTTCTTGGTGGCCTCATGGGCTTCTCGTCTCGCCTCACGGATCAGGAGGACCAGGTCCCCGGGCCGGGCCGCAGACTGACGATGCTGAGCTAGACGAGTACGGCATCCCGACGGCCTGGAGGCGCGAGCCTCCCATGACCGAATTGCTCGCTTACTATCCGGACGATTGGGGTGTGTTCGAGAGGTGGTGCGCTGGTCATGGCTATCGCCCCTTCCCGTCCACGCCCGAGGTTGTTCTCGAGTTCCTCCTTGACCCGCCCGTCACAGGCAGGGAGGTGGGCGACGTATTGACGGCGATCACCTACTACCACGATGCGTTCTACTGGCACACGAACGCCAACCCGGGGACGTGGATGTTCGCTTACGGTGTTTACGTTGACGCTGACGGAGTCCTCGTCATACCCGCGGAGGTTCTCGCGCTGGGTGGCGGTAACGCCAACCGCTGAACCGCCGCGAGTTTCATGGAAGCTCCGAACCTTGGATCCCAGGGAGGGACCATGACGACCCCGAAGCACCCTTTTCGAAGCGCGATGGTCGACCCGCCGGCGCCCAGACGAGCCCTACTCCAGCCCGCTCGTCCGCCCCGGCGCCCGATAGTCGGGGTC
>JBKJXU010000295.1:0-16856 GCA_046716145.1 Actinomycetota bacterium | reverse complement strand
GTCCCGCGTCGGGTGGCTGCTGCGCGCAGCCGCCCTCGTGTCGCTCGTCGTGGGGGTCGCGATCGTGGCCGCGCTCGCCGTGCAGGCGGTGTCGTGGCTCACACGGATCGATCTTCCCTGGCTCGTCGGCCCCGCCTGGGATCCCCGCGACGATCATTTCGACCTCGTCACATTGTTGGCCGGCACCGGGATCATCGCGACGGTGGCGATGGTGGTGGCGACACCGTTGGGCCTGGGCGCTGCCCTGTACCTCTCGGAGTTCGCCTCGGCGAGAGCGCGCCGTGCGTTGAAGCCGGTCCTCGAGACGCTCGCGGGGATCCCGAGCGTGGTCCTCGGCTACTTCGCGCTCACGGTGATCCAACCCGAGATCGTGAAGCGGTTCTTCGGGGCCGACGGCGCCTTCTCGCTCATGGCCGCCGGCATCGGTGTGGGGATCTTGACGGTCCCGCTGATCGCGGCCGTGTCCGAAGACGCGATGCACGCCGTCCCCGGAGCGCTGCGCGAGGCCGCATACGGGATCGGTGCGCGACCGCGGACGGTGGCGAGCAGGGTCGTCTTCCCGGCGGCGGTCTCCGGGATCGTCGCCGCGCTCATCCTCGGGTTCTCGCGGGCGCTGGGCGAGACGATGGTCGTGGCGATCGCAGCCGGAGCGACAGGGAGCGCGACGCGGACGTTCGATCCCCTGGACGGTGGGCAGACGATGACCGGTGCGATCTCGTCGCTGGCGATCGGGTCCGACCAGGTGAAGGGGTCCGGGTTCGCCTTCGACAGCCTGTACTTCGTCGGTCTGCTGCTGTTCGTCCTGACCCTCGCCTTGAACACCGTGAGCGAGCGGTTCGTACGCCGGGTACGGAAGGCCTACTGATGGCCACCCTGGTTCCCAGCGAGCGGATCGCCCGGGACGTGGAGGCGGCGCTCATGGGGCGGCGCCGAGATGTGGCCGGCTCGATGTTCCGCGCCGCGCTCCTGCTCACGTTGTTGGTGTCCCTCGGCGTGCTGGCGGCTCTGCTGTGGGTCACGGTGGGCGATGCGATGCCGGTTCTGCGCGAGCGGGGCTGGGACTTCGTCGCGAGCGACACGTCGAGCCTGCCGAGCCGCGCCGGTGTACGGCAGGGGCTGGTCGGGTCGATGATCCTCACGGCGTTCGTGGTCGTGGTGGCGCTCCCGCTCGGCGTGGGCGCCGCCATCTACCTGCAGGAGTACGCTCGCGATACCCGGCTGAACCGCATCCTGATCTCGAACATCCGCAACCTGGCGGGCGTCCCGTCGATCGTGTACGGCATCTTGGGACTCGTGGTCTTCGTGCAGGCGCTGCGCGGGCTCTCCGGCGGTCTCAGCTACATCTCCGGGGGGCTCACGCTCTCGGTCTTGGTGATGCCCATCGTGGTTCTGATCTCGATGGAAGCCCTGCGTGCGGTGCCTCGCGCCATCCGGGAGGCCGCCTACGGTGTCGGGGCGACGCGGTGGGAGGTCGTGCGGAGTCACGTCGTGCCCTACGCGGCACCCGGCATGTTCACCGGAGCGATCCTCGCGCTCGCTCGCGCCTTCGGTGAAACGGCCCCGCTGCTACTGGTGGGCGCGACCACCGGGTACTTCTCGACACCGAGCGGGCGGGGGATGATCGAGGCGCTCCAGGGTTCATATACGGCGCTTCCGACGCAGATCTACGCGTGGGCGCGCCTGCCGTCGGAGACGTGGAGCGGGCACACCTCCGCGGCGATCGTGGTGCTCTTGGTCAGCATCCTCGCGGTGAACGCAGTGGCCATCGTGCTGAGGAACCGATATGAACGGAGATGGTGAGCAGATGGAGACCACGCAGGCGGTTCCACCACCACGCATCCAGACGCGCGGGGTTGCTCCGTTGACGGTTCGCTCGGCACGCGAGGGGCATGACGCCGGGCAGGCGATCGTGTTCGATGTCCAGGATGTCTCGGTGTACTACGGCGACTTCCGGGCGGTGCGCGATGTGACGCTCCCGATCGCCCGCAACGAGATCACGGCCCTCATCGGACCGTCGGGGTGTGGCAAGACCACCTTCCTGCGCGTCTTGAACCGGATGAACGACCTGATCGAAGACGCTCGCGTCGAGGGCTCCGTCCTCTACCACGGTGTCGATCTCTACGACGACCGGGTCGACCCCGTCGAGGTCCGCCGCCGCATCGGCATGGTCTTCCAGAAGCCGAACCCGTTCCCCAAGTCGATCTACGACAACATCGCGTTCGGGCCGAAGATCGCCGGGTACGACGGCGAGATGGACGCGCTCGTGGAGGAGTCGCTGCGCCGCGCCGCGCTCTGGGATGAGGTCAAAGACAAGCTCAAGGAGCCGGGGCTGGCCCTCTCGGGCGGGCAGCAGCAGCGCTTGTGCATCGCCCGGGCGATCGCCACGAAACCGGACGTGATCCTCATGGATGAACCGTGCTCGGCCCTGGACCCGGTCGCCACCGCTCGCATCGAGGACCTGATGCAGGAACTCGTGTCGGAGTACTCGATCGTGATCGTGACCCATAACATGCAACAAGCCGCGCGTGTGTCCGACCACACCGCGTTCTTCACGGTGGACGTCGGCGACGATGGCCGGCGCACCGGCAGCGTGGTCGAATTCGCGGAGACGGAGAAGATCTTCACCGATCCCTCGGACGAACGAACCGAGGCCTATGTGACGGGACGGTTCGGATGACTCGCGAGAAGTTCCATGACGCGCTCGAACGGATCGAACATCAGCTACTGGCGTTGGGGGAGCTCTCCGGCGCGGCGGTCGCTCGCGCCGTGCAGGCCGTGGCCGAGCACGACATCGATCTGGCGCAGGCCGTGATCGCGGGCGACGATGAGATCGACCGGGGGTACCTGGAGATCGAGACCGATGTCCTGGGGGTACTGGCGTTGCAGTCGCCGGTGGCGGCTGATCTCCGGCTCGTGTCGGCGATCCTGCATTCGTGCCTGCATCTCGAGCGGGTCGGCGATCAGGCTGTGAACGTCGCGAAGATCTTCCTCGCCACCAAGGATCTGCCGGCTTCGGACACGATCCGTCAACAGATCCGCGAGATGGGCGACATCGTGGTGCAGATGATCGGGACGGCGATGGACGCGTTCGCACGGCGCGACATGGCGCTGTGCGAGACGCTGCCCGTGATGGATGACCCCGTCGACCGGCTCAACCGCGCAACCCACCTGGAAGCCCTGAAGCTCGCCGACGATCCCCGCGCGCTCGACTGGGGCATGCACATGAACATGGCGGCCCGGGCGCTGGAGCGCGTCGGCGACAACGCGGTCGACATCGGCGAGCAGGTGGGGTTCTTGATCACGGGCGAGTTCCGCGAGTTCACGGATGCCAGCCACGAGGTCACGCGCTCGTGAGCGAACGCCCGCCGCGGATCCTCCTGGTCGAGGATGAAGAGGCGCTGGCGGAGTCGGTCAGGTACTCCCTCGAGCGTGAAGGGTTCGAGGTCGTCCTCGCGGCCGATGGGAGGCGGGCGCTCGAGACGTTCCGGGCCGAGCAGCCGGACCTCGTGATCCTCGATCTCATGCTCCCGGAGATGTCGGGTCTGGACGTCTGCCGCCAGATCCGCTCGGGCTCGACCGTTCCCATCGTGATGGTGACCGCCAAGGATTCCGAGGCGGACAAGGTCGCAGGTCTCGAGCTGGGCGCCGATGACTACGTCACGAAGCCGTTCTCCGTGCGCGAGTTGGTCTCCCGCGTCAGGGCCCATCTCCGCCGGGCGCAGATCGGGGCTGTGATCCCCGCCGAGGAGGTGCTCGATGCGGGGCCGATCCACATGGACGTCGCCCGTCACGAGGTGCGGGTCGGTGGGGAGTTGGTCACGTTCCCGCCCAAGGAGTTCGAACTCCTCGAGACCCTCCTGCGGCGGCGCGGGCGTTTGCTCACCCGGGAGTTCCTGATCGAGGAGATCTGGGGCGCCGATTACGTGGGCGACACGAAGACCCTCGACGTGCATGTGAAGCGGCTCCGGCGCAAGATCGAACCGGACCCACACGAGCCCGTGCACCTCGTGACGATCCGCGGCCTCGGCTACAAGTTCGCCGGCTGAGCGGGAGTTCCCGTGGTCGAGTCGGTCGTCCTCAAGCACGCGTCGGCACGGGGCCTCGCGTCGACGCGAGCCGGCCCACTTCACGGAAGCCCAGGCGCCGGTAGATCCCGACCGCGGAGGTGTCGTCGGGATCGGCCAGCAGGATGACGTGATCCGCGCCGTGGCGGCGTGCGTGACGCGCCGCGTGGTCGGTGAGCGCGCTCGCGTACCCGCGTCCGCGCGCGTGGGGGAACGTCGCGACGTTGTCGATGTAGCCCACCCCCTCGAGGACGAGGACGGCGGCGATGGACACGACCAGGCCCTCGTCGTCGCGCACGCAGAACCAGCGTTTGCCCCCGGGGGCCATGACGTCGGACTCGATCGCGCGGAGTTGGTCGACGGCATCATCGGGGTCGACGCCGAACAGGGAGAGGGAGGCACCGACGCTGTCCCACAGCTCCGGGCCCGGATCGATGTCCTCGACCGCGCGCGCCGGGTCGTGGCCGATCTCGTCCAAGCGCTGCATCACCAGATCCCACGCCAGGCGGTGTCCTCGGGTGGAGAGTTCGCTCAGCAGGGAGATGTGCGACTCGTGATGGAACGTGACGACGTGCATCGTGCCGGCGCCGGCGGCCGCCAGCCGCGGGAGGAGGTCGGCCTCGATCTGCGCGGCTCGCACCGGGCCGGCCGTGTCGACCCGCGCGTAGTTCGCATCCCACACCCGGGGATAGCGTCCGTCGGTGAGCACGGCTCCCCAAGGGGTCGTGTGGACGTCGGAGAACAGCGCGTCCATCGCCATCCAGAAGCGGAGGACGTGGGTTGGGATCGACACCGCGCGGGAGGCTAGCAGCGGGGTAGGCTCCCCGCCGTGATCGACGTGCGCGTCTATCGTTCCGGCCGTCAGGTCGAGGGTGTCGTGGGACTCGACGAGGCACGACGCCATCTTGCCGATGAGACCGCGTTGGTGTGGCTGGACGTGGTCGACCCTTCAGCGGACGAGATCGAGGCGTTCGGGCAGACCCTCGGCCTGCACGCCCTCACCGTGGAGGATGCCCTGCATCGCGGCCAGCGTCCGAAGACGGAACCGTTCGATGGCTACTCGTTCGTGGTGCTCCGGCCGTTCATCGCCTCGCCCGGTTCCACCGCGTGGGACGTCGGCGAGGTCCACGCCCTCGTCGGCCGCCGGTTCGTGGGGACCGTGCGCTTCGGCC
The DNA here is from genome assembly GCA_046716145.1 of Actinomycetota bacterium. Classification (GTDB taxonomy): domain Bacteria; phylum Actinomycetota; class UBA4738; order UBA4738; family HRBIN12; genus AC-51. The sequence continues at coordinate 11,620 of JBKJXU010000295.1, read as the reverse complement.
CTGACCCCTTCGGGGTGGAACCCGCACGACACCGGTGGGAGGCACAGCCCGACCTGCTCCACGCCGAGGGCGGGGCGTTCGTCCTGTGGGCGCTCGCCGACGAGGTGATCGACGGCTACCTCGAGGCGGTCGAAGCGATGGAGGACGTCGCCGACCTGCTCGAGGACGAGGTGTTCGAGGATGGTGGGGCTACAGAGCGGCCTGACCTGCAGCAGCGGATCTTCCGGCACAAGCGCGATGCGACGCGGTTGCGTCGGTTCGCCCTCCCGCTGCGCCCTGCTCTGGACCTGATCCAGGAAGAGCCCGACCTCGTCTCCCGGACGCTCGTGCCGTACTACCGCGATCTCACCGAGCACGTCCTGCGGGTGGCCGACCTGACCGACAACATCCGCGATCTGCTCACCGCGTTGCTCGAGGTGCGCGTCGCGCAGGTGGCGAACCGTCTGAACGAGATCATGAGGAAACTCTCGGCGTGGGCGGGCATCATCTTGGTGCCGACCTTGATCGCCGGGATCTACGGCATGAACTTCCGGCACATGCCCGAGTTGGGGTGGCTGTTCGGATACCCGCTCGCACTCGGTCTGATGCTCGGAGCGGCGGGGACCCTGTACGCGGTGTTCCGGCGCAAGGGCTGGCTCTGATGTGCAGGGCGGTGAAGGTCCTCTGCGTGGCTCAAGACGCAGAGAGGCTCGCCGCCCTCAAGCGAGCATCGGTCTCGGCCGAGTGGGAACTCTGTGTCGGCGCGACGGAACTCCGCCAGGCGTTGGATCAGGTCGACGCGGAGCGCCCGCATCACCTCGTCGTGTTCGGGCCGTTCGAGGATCTGATCGCGTTCGTCACTGACCGTTTCCCGGGGATGACGATCGTGAGCGACCGCGACGCGCCCGGGGCGATGATCGCGACGTCCTTGCAGGACGTCCGAGGTCTGCTCGCGCAGATGCCTCGCCCGGGCGGTCCGGTCGGGGTCTAGAACCCCCAGGGTTGCCAGCCGTAGCGCTTGACCATCTTCATGGTCACGAACACGTTCGCCCGCGCGTTGTAGGCCGACCAGTTGTCGAACCCGTAGTTGTCTGCGCGATCGGGCCAGTACCGGCAGAGGTGCTGGAACAGGCCCTTGGCACAGCTCGAGGCGTTGAACGCCTCAGGGTCGAACCGCGATTCGCGCCGGGCCACGTACAACGCCTTGTCGACGTTGACGTGGTAGTACCCAGCAGCGCATCGGATGAGTCTCTTGACGTGGGTGGTGTTCTGCCGCCAATCGATGCGGCAGATCGAGTCCGTGGTCCCCGTGACGGCGCGGAGCTGAGGTTCCTCCGATGTCGCCACGGCGGACGCCTGCGCGGTGGGAAGGGAAAACAGCGCGGTCAGGACCAGCGTCGCGAGCAGTACGCGACGATGCCGGATCGCTCGTGTCATACGCATGTGCACCCTCGCGGTGGGCGGAGCTGGCGGCTGCGCCTGCGTGCTCCGGCGGGCGAACGGTTCGCCTGCGCAGAGCCCCGCGGTCGGTCGTGGGTGTCTCATCACCTCCTGGTGCGGTCGGTGTCTGTGTGACCAGCCATCCTGCGGACGTCCACGTCCCAAGCGCCGACACACGGGCGCGCGCCACCCACCATGGGAAGGCGGGAAGCGCACGTCGGTGCCGGGAAGGAACGGACGGAACGTCCGTAGGAAGGTCAATCAACCGTACCCGGGGCGAAGAGGTTCGGCAACCCGGACATGACTCCCGGTCAGCTCACGGGGTGCGACCATAAGGCCATGACAGGTCGCGTCCTCCTCGCCGCTCCACGTGGGTATTGCGCGGGCGTCGAGCGAGCCGTCGAGGCGGTCGAACGCGCGATCGCCGAGCACGGGACGCCCGTCTTCGTCCGCAAGCAGATCGTGCACAACCTCCATGTGGTGCGCGACCTCGAGGCGAAAGGCGCGGTGTTCGTCGAGGAGGTGGATCAGGTCCCCGAGGGAGCGGTCACGGTGCTTTCCGCTCATGGGTCGCCACCGCGGGTCTTCGACGAGGCGGCCGCACGCGGCCTCGAGTTGATCGATGCGACCTGTCCGCTCGTCACCAAGGTGCACGTGGAGGCCCGCCGGTTCGCCGAAGAGGACAGGACCATCGTCCTCATCGGTCACGAGGGCCACGAGGAGGTGGAGGGCACGAGCGGGCAGGTACCGGAGCGCACCGTGCTCGTGCAAGACATCGAGGAAGCCCGGACCGTGGATCTCCCGGATGGCCCGCTCGCCTACCTCACCCAGACCACCCTCTCGGTGGACGAGACCTCCCGGATCGTCGAGGTTCTGCAGCGACGGTTCCCCCGGTTGGAACCGCCTCCACGGGAGGACATCTGCTACGCCACGCAGAACCGCCAGGACGCGGTGAAGGCGATGGCGCCCCAGGTCGACGTGGTCCTCGTGATCGGTTCTCGCAACTCCTCGAACTCCAACCGGCTCGCCGAGGTTGCCCGCGATCTGGGGACGCCGAGCTACCTGGTCGATGACGAAACCGAGGTCGACCCGGCATGGCTCGAAGGGGCGCGCAGGGTCGGCCTCACGAGCGGTGCGAGCGCCCCGGAGCACCTCGTGTCTCGGCTGCTCGGATGGCTCGCGGAGCGCGGTTTCGCGGACGTGGAGCAGGTGACGGTTGCCGAGGAGGGCGTGAAGTTCAGCCTTCCCAAGGGTGTCCGGCAGATCCCGCTCTCGCCCGCGTGAAGCTCACGACCACGAACTGAACTGGTCGCGGTCCTCGTCGGCTTCGGCGTGCGTGAGTGAGACGAGCGTGCTCGTCGCCACGACCCCGGGGATCTGGTGCAGGTGCTCCAGGATCACCCCGCTCGCTACCTCCCACGGCTGCGCCACGCAGGTGAGCAGGTCCCACGATCCGCCCAGCACGGCGACCCCCGCGATGTCGGGGATCTCCGAAAGGCGTTCTGCGATCCCGGCGGCGGCCCCGGCCTCGGCCCGGATGTGCACGTAGCAGGCGTCCGGGATGATCGGGGGCGGCTTCGGGCCGCCGAAGCCCGTGACGCCGATCCTGTCGGCGGGCACCACCGGTGCCGTCACCGAACGAACCACACCCGGGACATGGTGGATCTCCGTCAGCACCAAGGAGGCGATCGCATCGATGTCCGGGCCCTCGGCGTGGACGATGACATCCCAGTCGCCGATCACCGCGACCGCACGGCGGATGCCCTGCTTCGATGAAAGGCCCGCCAGGACCCCGGCCATCGAGCCGGCTTGGACCTGGAGGTACACGTATGCGTCCATGTCCGCAGGGTAGGGGGCGCAGGGCCCCTGCTCAAGCCTCCCCGATCCTCCGGTCGGCAACGAGCTTCGGCTGCTCCCCGCAGAGCGTCACCAGTTCCTCCTCGCCGTCCTCAGGCCCCACGGAGATCAGGCGGTCGCCCGCGTGCAGGACGTAGGTGCCGCGGGGGCGGTACGTCCAACGCTGTCCCCGCTGGATCCCCAGGACGAACATCCCGGTCTCGGTCGCCACGCGGAGCTCCTTCAGCGAGTGGCCCGCGGCGGCGGACCCGTCCTGCACGATGGTCTCGACGCTCGTCTCCTCGGTCTCTTCCAGCGCCATCTGCACGACCGGATGCAAGGGTTCGCCGTGCTCCACGTACCACGTCATGTCCCGGGCGGCGTCGACGATGGATTCGGATGCGGAGCCCAGGCGCAGCAGGCCGCGCAGTTCATCCACCACCCGGGCCTCGGGGGCGGCGCGCAGGACCCAGGATTCGAGCTCGTCCTGCAGGTGATCGCTTCGAGCTTCGAGGGCGCCCACCTCCGCCGCGAGCGCCCGGTCGTTGAACAGGATCGAGGAGTAGGCGAGCCCGACGGCCGCCTCGGCGAGGTCCTTCAGCTCCACCAGGATGTCGACCGCCCGGTCGAGCTCGGACAACGCCGGGGTATCCGTGTCGGGCGCGTGGGGGAGCGCCGGGGCGCCGGCGAGCGCTCGCACCAGATCCACGCCTTCCTCGGGGCCGTTCACCAACAAGACGTCGCCGCCCGAAACCACGTCGTCGGGCCCTGGGTCGAACTCCCACGCGGTGCCGCTGCGGATCGCCATCACCCACATGCCGGTCTCGACCGGGAGCGAAAGATCGCGCAGGTCCCGCCCGTTCATCGCGGCGTCCTCCCGAACCCGCACGCGGGCGGTGATCTCGTCGGCGTGCCGCAGATCGGGCTTGAGGGCATCGGGGATCCCCAGGCGGGCACCCACGACCCTGGCGATGTCCTCGGCCGCGTCGCCGACCCTCTGGATCGCCTCCGCGATCCAGAGGACGCCCGCCATGCCCTCGGCGTCCTCGGGGCTGCGTGCGGCCAGCATCGCCATGATCCGCAGGCGACGGAGCTGGCCGTTCATCCGTTCGTCGAGACGCTCCACCTCCTCGGCCAGCTTCTCCTCGTTGAAGAACACGGCCGCGTAGGCGAGGTCCACCATGAGCTCGGACGCGTCTTTGAGCTCGACGAGGAGGTCTTTGACGTTGGCCGGTCGATGGTCATCCATACGAGAGCACCCCCGATACTGACAGAACGAACAGCAGGCACGCCACGCCCACCAGGTCCATGAGGCTCGTGAGCGTCGGCACCCCGGAGTTGTCCGGGTCCAGCCCGAACCGAGCGGTGGCGACGGCGACGTAGTAGGCGACGACCAGGAGCACGGGCAGCGCGAGCAGCCCGGCGAACAGCGTGGCCGCCGTCATCGCCCCCAGGCCCGGATGTCCGACGCCCGTCATCGCCGCGACGAGCGTGCCGGCGAAGCCGATCAGCGTGAACACGGCCACGCCGAACACGATCACGATGGCGCCGTCCACGAGCGCCGGTGGCTCGGGGCGTCCGCGCGGCGTGATGACGCCCAGTTGGAGCTTCGAGGACAGCCGTGAGGACAAGATCCCCCCGACGGCGCCCGCCTGCGACACGAACGGCGGGATCAGGATCAACAGCGCCGGCGCGGCCGCCAGCGAGGGGCGCCGCGCTTCGAGCAGCGCGCCCGCCAGCACGTCGAGCACCGGCACGAGCAGGATCATGGGGACCATCTCCCCCAAGATCCGGCGCACGCTCTTCTCGGCGGCGACGCCGATCCACAGGAGCGCCGAGACCGCAAGGACGGTGCAGGCGCCCGCGATGATCGCGTTCGCCGTGTGGTGGCGAACCACGAGTGTCGCCAGGAAGAGCGTCGGCAGGGTCACCATGTCGCCGATCGCGGTCACCATGGGCGTCGAGACCGCATCGAGGTCCCACCCGCGCCGGTGTGAAGCGGCGGCCAGTCCGACCGTGACGACCAAGATGACCGCCGAGCCGACCGTGCCGCCGATCACCGAGATGGTGACCATGTCCCACAGCGAGATCGTCGATTCGCTGAAGGCGGAGGCGACGAGCTTGGCCATCACGGCCAGGTAGAACGACGAGAGCACGCTTGACGCAACGCCGGCCTCGACGTTGCGGCGCAGGACCGAGCCCCGGGCCAGGGTGACCTCGAAGGTCCCCGCGTGCGTGGCGGTGGCGAGCCGGGCGCCCATCGCGCCGAAGACGGTGCCTCGCATGCCGACCGAAGCGGGGATCAAGACGAGGAGGCCGGGGAGCGCTGCGAGGGTGCCGGTGATCGACGCGAGCGTCAGCCCGGCGATGAATCCCGCGACGGTGCTGAGGGCGAGCGCGACCAGGCCCTGGCGGAGGGTCCGTCGCTCGGACCGCCAGTAGCCCAGGAGCCGCTTCGCGCGGCGAGCGAGGGCGCGGCGTGGCCGCGCCATCGGGACTCCTTCATGAGGTCACCGTCCAGCGTTCGCATGTTCGCGGCCCTTGGGGCCTCGGGAAGTATGGCCGCGGGGCGCGACCGGGGCAACCCTCAGCTGACCCAGTCGCGTGTGACGAACAACCAGAACGCCAGGCCGGCCTCCGGCCCGTACCGGCGGAACCGGCGTGCGATGGTCGTGTCGGCCGGGACCTTCGTGCGGCCGGTGAGGCGCGCGTACGTCGGGCGGGTCCAGGAGTCCAGGATCAACCGTGAGTTCCTGCCCAGGGTCATCTGGATGTGCGCCGCCGCGTACGGACCGACGCCGGGCAGGTCCAAGAGGCGCTGCTCGACCTCGTCGTCGGAGAGGGTCTCGCGGCTCGCGGAAGCCAGGGACTCGATGTCGATCTCGCCCGCGGCGACCATGCCGGCCAGACGCAGGATCACCGGAGCCCGGTACCCGCTACGGACCACCTCGCGGTAGAAGGACTCCGGTTGCGCCGCCATCACCTCGGGCGTGGGGAACGCGTTCGTGAGCGGATCGGCGAGATAACCGGCCGCCGGCTCACCGATATGCGTCACGAGCGCCGTCACCATCTTCGTCGTCAGTCCCCACGAGCAGTTGGTCGTGCAGACGGTCTTGACCACGTCTTCCCAGACGGTGGGGCTCCGCAGCATCCGCCCGGCGCCTGCTGCGACCCACGCGAGGTCGGGATCATCGGCAGCGATCCGGTAGAAGGTGGAGAGGTCCTGGTCCAGCCGCAGGACGTCGGTGGCGGCGCGCGCGAGATGCGTGCGTTGTGACGTGGTCGGCGCGCCGCCCCCGAGCACCGTCACCCGCGCGGTCCGCCGGAGGCCTGGCGCGATACGGATCCTGCGTGGCGCGCCCCGAGGCAGGCGCACCGTGAGATCGAGGGTTCGGGCCTCGGTGTCCAGGCGCAGGGGTGCCAGGTCCGCGAAGCCGTGGGAGTTGAGCGTGCGCCACAGGTCCACGGGCTCGCCGCCCGGACCGCGCAGCGGTATGTCGGCGACCAGACCGCTCATCCGGCGGAGGCTCGTTCTCGCTCCCGGAAGGCGCGGACCTTCGCCTGGTTCCCGCAGGTGTCCATGGAGCACCACTTGCCGGTGCGGTTCTTCGACCGGTCCCAGAAGACGTCGCGGCACTCGTCGTTCGCGCAGCCGCGCAGCCGCCGGAACGATCCGTCGAGCTCGCTGAGGAACGCGATGCCCAGCAGCCGGCCGACGGCGCCGCGCACTCCCGGAGCCCCGGCATGGATCGGGTCGTCATCGGTGCAGCCGAAGCAGATCGTGAGGTCGGCACTGCCGGCTGCCGCGTTCAGCCGATCGGTGGCCTCCGGTGTGCTTTCACCCCGTGCCTTCAGACGCAGATCGTCGAGCACGGCACCGGCCCAGATCAGATCCGACGGCGAGGCCCCGTCCTGAAGGAGGCCGTGACCGCGCAGCCACGCCTCGATGGTCTCGGTCGACGGGGGGATGGATGACCGCGCCCCCTCCGCATGGTCGTGCAGCGAGACGAACGACCGCACGAGCTCGAGGTCGCCGGGCGCGTGGCCGGAGACGTCGTTCACGTGCCCGTTCGTGCCGTAGTCGGTGCCAAGATCCATGGGGGCAGGATACCCCGAGAAACCGGAAAAAACCACTTGACCGGTTACATAGAAACCAGTATCTTCCCTGTAACCGGTTACCGCCAGAACGACGGTTTCCACGATGAAGGGGGCAGAGGCCATGACCCACTCGAACATCGGCCCCGAGCTGATCCGGTTGCACCTGGAGGAGGTCCGCGAGCGCGTGAGCCCCCGCCGGCGCCCACGGAAGCCTCGCCGCGTGTGGAGGTGGTCCCGATGAAGCGGAAGACGACCGCCCGGCGTCGGTTCGCGCGTCGGTGGTCCGAGCCCGATCGGACGTACGAGCGCGATCCCGCGCGACGTCGGCCCTTGGAGTCACTCGATGATTGGATCCTCTTCGGCCCGCGCATGCGGTGATGCCCCGGGGGCCCGGTAGCATCGGCTCCGTGCTCACACTCACGCCGCGCGCCGCCGAGGCGCTCCGTGCCGCCGACACCGCCGCGCGCCGGTTCAACCCCGACGCGCGGGTGCGCCTTCGGCGGGGCGGCTCCGGGGTCGCCGCCGACCTGACCGATGCGCCGGGGTCGGGGGAGTCGCTGACCTCGCTGGAGGGGATCGACCTGGTGTTGGCCGACGACCTCGAGGGCACGCTCGACGCCGACGACCACAACGCCTTCTCGCTCACCCCCTGAGGCTGCCGAGCCGCGGAAGACCTGCCGATACACTGCTCGCCATGGCAGAGCGCACGGTGCGCCCCTTCCCGGTCGCCGGCCTCGGGACCGCCGGACCGGTGATGGTGATCGGGGGCGCCGAGGACCGCATGCGCGACAAGGTGATCGTGTCGAGGTTCTCGAAGTTCGCCGGGGGGGCTGACGGTCACGTCGTGGTGATCTCCACGGCGTCGTCGCTGGGTGAGGAAGCCACCGAGGCATACCGCCAACTCTTCCTGGGTCTGGGGATCGGTCGCGTGAGCGGCGTGAGCCCGGATGAGCGCGACGAAGCCGACGACCCCGGAACGGCCAAGATGCTCGTCGATGCCACCGGCGTGTTCCTCACTGGTGGCAACCAGTCGCGCCTCACGCAGGTGGTGGCCGGGACGCGGCTCGGCGACGCGCTCGCGAACGCCCACGATCGCGGTGCCGTGCTCGCAGGCACGAGCGCGGGCGCCAGCGCGATGGCCAGCCACATGGTTGCCTACGGCAACCCGGGCACGACCCCGAAGAACCGCATGGTGCAGCTCTCGGCCGGCCTCGGGATCCTCCAAGGGATGGTCATCGACCAGCACTTCGAGCAGCGCGGCAGGATCGGACGGCTGCTGGCGCTGGTGGCGCAGTCACCCTCGCTGCTCGGGATCGGTGTGGACGAGGACACCTGCGCGATCATGTTCGCCGACCACACGTTGCACGTGATCGGGAAGGGTGCGGTGACCATCGTCGATGGTTCCCACGTCAAGACCGACGCGTACCGCGGCAAGGGGTACAAACCGCTGATGGTCTCGGGTGCCATCCTGCACTCGCTGCCATCCGGCACGTGGTTCGATCTCCGCCGGCGGGAGCTGCTGGCGGGACCGCACGCGCACGACGTGGAGCGGGAGGCGTCGGAGTAGGTGGTGGCGGGTCGCTCGGAGGCTACGGCGAACCGCGCGGCACGCGCGCGGACCAAGCGTGCGCCTGCCGAACGCAAGCCCGCACGCCGGCCCGACCTTTCGATCGTCTCCTCGCAGGTCTTCCGCGGTCCGAACTACTGGTCCTACGAACCCTGCATCCGTCTCCTGGTCGATCTGGGCTCGCTCGAGCACTGGCCGTCGAACACGATCCCACGGTTCAACGAGCGGCTGCTGAAGTTCCTGCCCGGCGTCGGTGAGCATTCGTGCTCGCTCGGCAAGAGCGGTGGGTTCCGTGAACGGCTGGCGGACGGCACCTGGCTGGGGCACGTCGCCGAGCACGTTGCACTTGAACTGCAGCGGGAGTCCGGTGCGCACATCTCACGAGGGAAGACCCGCGGCGCCGGTTCGCCGGGGCAGTACAACGTGATCTACGGCTACGCCGAGGAGCAGGTGGGCGTGACCGCCGGGCGCCTCGCGGTGCGCCTGCTGAACCACCTGGTCACGTCCGAGGACGGTTTCGAGTTCCGTGCCGAGCTGGATCGGCTGATCATCCTGGCCGAGCGCCGGCAGTTCGGTCCTTCGACCCAGGCGATCTTGGACGAGGCGGCGGGGCGCGACATCCCGTGGATCCGGTTGAACGAGTACTCGCTCGTGCAACTCGGGCAGGGGAAGTACCAGCAACGGATCCGGGCGACGATGACCTCACGGACGTCTGCGCTCGCGGTCGACGTGGCCGGGGATAAGAAGATGACGAACCGGCTGCTCGCTGCCGCCGGGCTCCCGGTCCCGCGGAGCGAGGTGGTACGCACCGACGACGAAGCCGTGCTCGCCGCGAAGCGGATCGGGTTCCCGGTCGTGACGAAACCGCTCGACGGCAACCACGGCCGTGGCGTCGGACTGGAGCTGCGGACCGAGCGGGCGGTGCGCACGGGGTTCCGCCGTGCGCTCGCGCAGGCGCACCGCGGCCAGGTGGTGGTGGAGTCCTTCGTCACCGGCAACGACTATCGCGTGCTCGTGATCGGCGGGCATATGGTCGCCATCGCCGAGCGTGTGCCCGCACACGTCGTGGGCGACGGCCGCCGGACCGTGACCGAGCTGGTGGGGCAGACGAACAAGGACCCCCGCCGCGGTATCGGGCACGAGAAGGTCCTGACGCGGATCAAGATCGATGAGACCGCGATCGCGTTGGTGAAGCGGCAGGGCTACGCGATGGACGACGTGCCACCCAAGGGCGAGCAGGTGCTCCTGGCCGCCACCGGCAACATGTCCACCGGCGGCATCTCGATCGACCGGACGTGGGACGCCCACGAGGACAACGTCGAGATCGCCGAGGAGGCCGCCCGCGTGGTGGGTCTGGACGTCGCCGGCATCGACTTCCTGGCGCCCGACATCACGAAACCGGTCCGGGAGGCCGGTGGCGCGATCGTCGAGGTGAACGCGGCCCCGGGGTTCCGGATGCACACCCACCCAACCGAGGGCGAGCCGCAGTACGTGGCCAAGCACGTGGTGGATATGCTCTTCCCGCCGGGCTCGCCCTCGCGGATCCCGATCATCGCGGTCACCGGCTCGAACGGCAAGACGACGACCACGCGGATGATCAGCCACATCTTCCGCGGCATGGGACGCCAGGTCGGGATGACCTCCACCGACGGTGTCTACATCGACCAGCGGTTGGTCAAGCGCGTGGACGCGAGCGGTCCCAAGTCCGCGCAGATGGTGCTGCAGAACCCGCGCATCGACACCGCGGTGTTCGAGGTGGCGCGCGGCGGGATCCTCCGCGAGGGACTCGGCTACGGCCGCAACGACGTCGGCGTGGTGTTGAACGTGACCGGCGACCACCTTGGTTTGCGAGAGATCGAGACGCTCGAGCAGCTCGCGGCGGTGAAGCAGGTGGTCGTCGAGGCCGTGCCTCGCAACGGCTGGGCGGTCCTGAACGCCGACGACGAGTTGGTCCTGGAGATGCGACGGCACTGCAGCGGCAACGTGATCCTGTTCACGATGCAGGCGCAGCACAGCCTCGTGGAGCGCTGGGTCCGTCGCGGCCGCAAGGCCGTGGTGCTCGAGACGAGTGAGCGCGGCGAGATGATCGTGATCAAGGAGGGTCGCCGTTCGATGCCGGTGGCGTGGGTGCACACCCTGCCCGCCACCTTCGAAGGCAAGGCCCGCATGATGGTGCAGAACGCGATCGCCGCCGCCGCGGCCGCGCACGTGGCCGGCGCGCATCTGCACGACATCCGCCAGGGACTCCGATCGTTCACGACCTCGATCTATCAGGCGCCGGGTCGGCTGAACGTGTTCGACCTCGACGGCATCACCGTGGTGCTCGACTACGCGCACAACGCCGCCGGTCTGGACAAGCTGGGGGACTTCGTGGAGCGCGTGACCGCGGACAGACCATCGGGGGAGCGGCCCGGCGAGGCGTCATGGTCGGCGAACCTGCGCGTGGCCACGATCGCCACGGCGGGGGACCGCCGCGACGAGGACATGCGCGAGCTCGGCCGGGTGGCCGCGAAGTACTTCGACGAGGTGATCGTGCGCGAGGATCGCAACCCTCGCGGCCGTGAGCACGGGGAGGCCGCGGCGCTGATCATGGAAGGCATCCGCGAGGCGCAGGCCTCCGGCGCGCGCGTGGGGAGCGCCGAGGTCATCCCGGATGAGAAAGAAGCGGCGACCGCGGCGCTTGACCGCGCGCGTCCGGGC
>JBKJXU010000294.1:0-7707 GCA_046716145.1 Actinomycetota bacterium | reverse complement strand
GGGGGGGGGGCGGGCGCGCCCGACCCCCCCACGACCACCGCGTACGGCTCGCCGACGAACCGGAGGCGATCGCGCGCGAGCGGCGGGCGATGGAACGCGTCGAGCACGCCGCCCGGAGCCTCCACGTTGCCCGAGGGCGGCTGCGAGGCCAGCCCGAGGTCGGCGGCCTCGTAGACACCTGCCACGCCCGGCATCCCCAGCGCTTCGTCGATGCCGTGGACCTCTTTCAGCGCCGCGTGCGGGAAGATGGAGCGGACGAACGCCGCGTGCAGAGCACCGTCCACGGGGAGGTTCGCCAGGTAGCGACCCTGCCCACGCAGGAAACGAGGGTCTTCAGAGCGCAGGGCCGCGATGCCGAAGACCGACGGAGGGATGCTCGTCATCCGGCTCATGCTCGCACACGTCACGGAGGGGAACCCGATGCGCACGATCCGCTGGCTGCTCGCCTGTTCACTGCTCGTCGGGTCGCTGGCCGGCGGCGCACCGGCCCACGCCGGGCGGGCGGGCCGGGCCCCGCGCGTCATCCCTGTCGCCACCGGGCTCCTGGGTCCGGCAGCGTTCACGTTCGGGCCGAACCAGAAGATCTGGTACGCCGAGCGGGGCACGGGGAAGATCAAGGTCTTCGATCGCACGGACGGCTCGACCCGGCTGTTCACCGACGTCACGAACGTCGACGGGAGCGGCGAGCGTGGCGCACTCGGCCTAGCACTGCACCCGGACTATCCAGCGCGCCCGTTCGTCTACCTCTACGTCACCCGCACCGACGGCGGCGTGAAGGTCAACGAACTGATCCGGTTCCGGAGCCGAGGTGCTCACGCAGCGGGCCGGCGGGTGTTGTTCTCGTGGCGGGTTTCGAGCGCGACCAACCATAACGGCGGGCGGATCGCGTTCGGTCCGGACGGCAACCTGTGGATCGTGGTGGGCGACAACGCCGACCCGGCGACCAGCCAGCAGGTGGGGAACCTCCGGGGGAAGATCCTGCGGATCCGTCCCGGGGGCGCCATCCCCGAGAGCAACCCGTTCGGCACACGCATCTACGCCTATGGCATCCGGAACTCCTTCGGGATGGCGTTCGATCCACAGACGGGACGCCTGTGGGAAACGGAGAACGGACCGACCTGCAACGACGAGATCAACAGGATCGTCCGCGGTGGGAACTACGCGTGGGGCCCGGCGCAATCCTGCCCCGCGGACCCCACCGACGCGACCGCGGCCGACACCAACCGCGACGGGCCGGCGCCGCGGCGTTTCCCGAAGGCTCGGTTCGCCGACACCATCGGCATCACCGGCGCCGCGTTCTGTGACGGATGCGGACTGGGGGCCGCCCGGGAGGGCGACCTCATCTTCGGCGACGTGAACGCGGGCGGGATCTGGGCGCTCGGCCTGAACGATGCGCGGACCGGAGCCGACGGTGCACCCATCCGCCTCAGGAGCGCAGGCACATCCGTCTTCTCCATGGAGGCCGCACCGAACGGGAGGATCTACTTCAGCGGACCGACGGGGATCTACCGGCTCGCGCGGTAGCGGCACGGATCGGGGGTCGCGCGTTCGGCGACATCGGGGTAGGGTGCGACCTCGGAGCCGTCTCAGCCCCCCGGGAGGTGCCCGTTGAACATCGGTCGACCCCAACGGATCATCGAGGTCGAGCCTGTGACCTTGCCGCTACCCGATCCCGTCGCACCCGGGCTGGAGCCCGGGCCCGCGATACCCGAGATCGTCCCCGATCCGCTGTCCGACCCACGACGAGCGTGAGCACGCGCACCTCGCTGGGGCGCGACCTCCTGACCGAGGCCTCCGTCGAGCCGATCATGGCGTGGCGTACGTGGGCGTTGACGGGCCGGCGCGACGGCACCGATCTGCTGCTGCGGCCGGTCGCCGGCCGGTCGAGGCCCTGGCGTCCCATGGAAGCCGCACAGGCCGCATGCAAGCAAGCGCGGCTGCATGCGGCGCCCAACATCGACTGCTCGTGCGGTCTGCACGCGACCCACGGCGCCGACATCCTCCGGCGAACGCGCACGCCCGCGGTGCTCGGCAGGGTCGCCCTGTGGGGACGCGTCATCGAGCACGAGCACGGCTTCCGCGCGGAGTTCGCCTATCCCCAGACGGTCGGGCTCGTCTGTCAGTTCTGCTTCTGGCAGTGGGGACCGAGCAGCGCACAGCCTTCCGTCGTCGGCTGGTTCCCTCGAGATGAGCTCGTGCCGCTCTGCTGGTGGCACCTGGAGGTCGCGGAGCGCTACGGGATGCACCCGCGGCGCGTGCTGCCCGCCCACGAGGTCGACCTGCACCTTCGCGAGACCTACGCGGTCGACGCGCTCGCCTGGTGAGAACTACTCGCCGTTGCTCGGGCCCTGACGCTTGCGCGCGGCGGCCTTCGCGAGGCGTGCGCGGAGATCGTTCACTTCGTCGGCGGTGAGTCCGCCACCTTCGGACTCCTCGGGGACCTCACGCTCGAACACCGGCGGCGGCACCTCAGCCTGCACGGGCGCCGCTTCGAGCACGGGCTCGGCCGCAGGGGTGTGAACCTCGATCTCCAACTGGCCGAGTCGCTCCTCGAGGGCGGCCTCCCGCGCTCGCACCGACTCCAGCTCCGCCTTCGAGTCCTCGGCGCGCCGAACCGCTTCCTCGAGCGCTGCCATCTTCGTCGTGAGCTCCAGCACCTTCGGGTCTTCCGCCGGCACGGGAACGGCCGCAGGGATCGGCGCCGGCGTGTGGTCGGCCGCGGTCTCATGCTGCACCGCTTCGCTCGGCGTCGTCTCGTCGTCGAGGTCATCCAGATCCTCATCGATCGATGCCGAGCCGCCTTCGGCAGGCTTGCGAGCCCGCAGCGACAGCACGGTCGCCGCGAGGCAGAGGAGGAAGAGCGCACCGGCCGCGAGCTGCACGGCGGGCCAGGAGCCCCTGGACACCGCTCGGAGCTCCTGCATCAGATAGTCGACCTCGACGACACCCTGCGCACCGACCTGGTCGGCCTGACGCAGCGGCGTGTACACCTGCAGGAACGTCGTCTGGATCCCGGACGTCCCGATCGTCGACCACGTGAAGCGCTCCTGCACGATCACTCCGTGCGTCCCGCTGTCCAGGGCGCGTACCGCGTTCGGGTTCTCAGCGGGCACCAGCGAACCAGGGAGAAGCACGTCGGTGTCGTAGACGATGGTCCCCTCCGCGTCGTACAGGCGCACACGGGCCGCCGTCGGATCGGTCAGGATCTCGCCACGGACCATCGTGTAAAGCTCCCGCCCGGTGAAACCTTCGACGGGCGAGGACCGGCCCTGCACGAGTCCCGGCGCGAACACGTCGGCCGCAGAGGTCTCCGTGCGCTCGAACGCCGCATCGACCTCCGCTCCCAAAGAGCGTTCCTGCCCCTCGCGGGCGAGCAGGAACAGACCGAGGCACGCCAACGTGAGCACACCCCAGATGTACCGGCTGACCCGGTCGCGTGTGAAGCGATCGACGATGCCCATCCGTACCTTCCTCAGCTCGGCGCCCGGCCCACGGCCACACGCCGCCGCCAGGACGCTCCCTTGAGATCTTCGACAGGTTGGCGCTGCCCTTGAATCTCAAGACTCGCATGATCAAGGCCCCCCCGACCCCGTGCCGATACAGAGGGCACTCGGAGGGTCTGGAAAGCCATGCACACACATCTATCGCTCCGCGCGCGCACCGCGTGCGCAGCCGTGCTCACCGCACTCATCCTGCTGATGCACCCGACCACGGCGGCCGGCGAGCCGCGCACGGCCGTCCAGAACGCCCTGCATGAACGCAAGGTCCTGCACCAGAGGATCGAGACCCTGCGGGGACTCCGCGCTGACCGCCGGATGGTTCTACGAGCCCGGCCCACCCTGGCCGAATCGGTGATGGCTCGCCAGGGCGGTGACCTCGAGGCGACCGCCTTCGATCGGCTCCAGATGTCGAGCCGGCGGGCGCTCGTCCGCCGTGATCGTGGACTCGCCGCCTTCGACCGGCGGGTGCGCAGGCGGATCGGGGCGATCCGGGACGAGCGCGCCGACATCGCTTGGTGGCTGGCGACCTACGGCGTCTTCCGGGCGTGCCCCGTCCCGGACGCGACGGTGATCCACGACAACTTCGGCACGACCGTGCGGCTGCCGGGCGTGCCACCCCACCGTCACCAAGGCAGCGATGTCGCGGCTCCGACCTGGTCCCCGATCCTCGCACCCTTCGACTGGTACGCCTCGAGTTCCCGGTCACACCTGGGCGGCCTGGAGGTCCGGGTGCGCGGCGGCGCCGGCTACGTCTACAACGCGCACCTGGTGGGACTCGGCCGGCTCGGGTGGGTCGGCGTCGGAGATGTCGTGGGCTACGTCGGTGCCACGGGGGACGCCACCGGACCCCACGATCACCTCGAGTGGCACCCGTGGAACAACGTCGCGACCGACCCGTACACGCTGCTCGTGGCCGCCTGCGTGCCGGTGTAGCGCGCTACTGACGGACCTTGCCCAGCAGGCGCAAGATCTCGAGGTAGAGCCAGATCAGGGTGGACAGGAGCGCGAAGGCTCCGTACCACTCCATATGCGCCGGAGCACCTTTGGCCACGCCCTCCTCGATGAATCGGAAGTCCAGGAACAGGTTCAGCGCCGCGATGATGCAGATCCCGATGGACACGATGATCCCGAGCGGCGACGCGTCGTAGATGAAGCCGATGCGGACGCCGACGAGCGACAGCGCCCACGACGCCAGATACGTGAGCGCGATCCCGGCCGTTGCAACCATCACCACGAAGACGAACCGATCGGTCACCTTGACGATCCGCGTCACGTAGAGCACGAGGCACGCCAGGAACACCGCGAAGGTGGCGAACACCGCCTGCAGGACGATGCCTCCGTACGCCGCGTCGTACAGCGCCGAGATCGCGCCGGTCCACACCCCCATCACCACCGCGTAGAGGGGACCCGTGATGACGGCGATCTTCGGGTTGCGAGCGGTGGCGAGCGAGAGGATCACCAAGGCGATCAAGCCGATGAACAGGACGGCGGTGGACGTCCCCAGGATGTCGGGTGCGTTCGTCCACCCGAACGACGCCGCCACGACCGCGATCGTGAGCAGCGCGATCGCCCGCATCGCGGTGCCGTTCAACGTCATCACCCGCGCGGTCCGGATCGGCGTCCCCGCATCGAAGGGGGTGGGCGGCGTCGCGAAGGTCTGCTCGTTCAGCATCTGCTTGGACATCGTGCTCGCTCTCCTTCATCTCGGTGCCGACATCACCAGGGTAACGCGGAACCGGCGGGACACGGAAGAGCCCGCTCAGCGCCCGGTCGCAGAGAAGTGCTGGTAGTCCTTCGTGTTGACCCAGTCCCCGCCCCACTCCCACCCGATCGCCGCGAACGCTCGCCAGGTGGCATCGCGATGCGCGACCATCCCGCGACGCTTGGGGGAACGGTCCACGAACGGCTCGCCGTTGGGAGGGGAGACCCCCCAGGGACCGACGTAGGGGTTCTCCACCGGGTTCAGGTCGAGCGCACGCCCGAACGCATGCTGGGACCACGTGCAGCAGACGCCGTTGCGGTACCGGCAGTTGAACGCGCTGGTGTTGTCCGCCTTCATCGAGCGCATATCGTCGGCGCCGTAGGCATCCACCAAGCGCATCCGGCGGATGGGGAACCGGTCCTCGTACAACTCCCCGAAGACACGCGCGATCCGGCGGGCCCACGTCCGGTGCACCACGAGGCGCCCGGTATGGGCGGTCCGGTCGAAGCCCCAGTAGGACAAGCGGATGAGGCGCAGATCATCGAGCGCGACGGGACACCCGGGGCGCCACGAGGAACCCCTCATCCGTTCCCGCACGCCCCTCGGCAGTTCCAAGACGCGGGACCTGTACGCCGGAGCACGTAGTGCATCCCCTCCCGGGCGCGCCCACACCCCCGGGGCCACGATGGCGAGCGCGAGGATCAGCGTCGTGAGACCGGCGACGAGGGTCCGAGCTATCCGCATCGTTCGATGATGCCACCGATCCGAGCCGCTCGGGCTAGGACGACTCCGAGCGGCCACCCCCGCCTTCGGCGGGTGGGTCCATCCCCTTCTTCCGTGCGGCGGTCTTAGCGAGGCGGAACCGCAGGCTTCGCTCGTCGTCCGTGCGGCTGCCCTCGTCCTCATCGTCGAGGTCCGCGCCCACCGTCGTTGAGTCTTCGCCGCGACCCTGCGCCAGATCCGTCTTCAGACGCGAGGCGCGCGCTTCCGCCGCGTTCGCGCGCTCGACGGTCCTGCCCAACTCGAGCCGCAGACGGTGGATCTCATCGAGCCCGTCAGCAGACGCCGGACCGCCGACGCCGGCGAGCGAGGCCATCGGCCCGGACGGCGCGGCCTGCAACTGCGCCCTCGCATCCTCGGCGTCCGCGTACGCACGGCGCAGACGCATGCCCATGGAGTCGAGCTCTTCTCGGAGGGTCGTCACCTCGCGCTCCAGATCTCGCACACGATCGTCATCGACCGGCGCGGCGGCCTGTGCGACCAACTTCGACTCGAGTTCGGCGTTGGCAGCCTGGAGCTCGCTGACACGTTGTTCCGTCTCGGCGTTCGCGGTCTGGATCTCCGCGTTGGCGGTCTGCACCTCGGCCGCGCGTTGTTCGGCGGCGCGGGCGTTCTCGATGAGCGCGTCCACCTCCGCACGCGAGGTCGCAGATTCCTCGGTGAGCACGCGCAGACGATCTGCCGATACGCCCGCATCCGCGACGGTCGTCGTCAGTTCCTCTCGGGCGGCCGCCAGCTGATCGCGAAGAGAAGCGGTCTCGGCGGCGGCGGCTTCCTGCACGGTCACCGTTCCGTGCAGGCGGGCCTCGAGCTCCTCCTTCTGCTCGGCGAGCGTCCGGGCGGCGATGGCAGCCTCCTCCGCTGCGCCCCGCGCCGTTGCCGCGGCCGCGCGCACCTGCTCGAGCTCGGACCGCACCTCAGCCGCCTCGGTTCGGGCTTGATCACGTTGCACGCGCTCGTCCTCCAGCGCCTGCGCGAGCGAGGACGCATGCTTGTCCATCTCGTCTCCGCGGCGCTCCGCCTCCACGGCTCGCTCCTGCACCCGGCGCGAACGCTCCCGCTCGGCGTCGAGCTCTGCGGCCAGCGTGGCGGACTCGGTCGACAGATCGCTGGCGGCGGCAGCGAGCCGGGACTCCGCAGCCTTCGCTCGCGCGTCCGCGTCACCGATGGCGCGCTCGGCCTCATCGCGGGCTCGCTTGACGACCGCGAGATCGGCCTCGAGTACCGACCGTGCGGCTTCGAGCGTCGCCGCGGCGGCGCGCTCTCCAGCGAGGGTCGTCGCGAGGTCCTCCGCGGTCTGCACCGCCTGCGCGGCAGCGGCTTCGAGCGCCGCAGTGCGCGCCACGAGCTCATCGCGTTCCGTCGCCATGCGCTTCAAGTCTTCCCGGACGGCGTCACCCGCGGCGTTGGCCTCCTCCACGCGGCGGCCGCCTTCGCGGGCCAGGTCCGTGGCTTCCTCGGCCTTGCTCCGCACGTCCGCCAGCTCAACCTCGAGGGCGGTCGCTCGCGCGACCGCGGCCTGCTGCTCGGCGATCGCCATGGCCAGCTTCGCGTCCAGCTCGGCACGAGCGGCCTCCACCGAGGCAGCAGACTGCTCGAGCTCACGCGAGGCGTGCAACGCATCGCGTGCGCGTTCCTCATGCTCTGCGGCGCGTCGCGTCTGCTCGTGCAGTTCCTCGGTGAGGCGCCGGATCTCTTCAGGGTCGGCCGTCGGGGTCGTACCCG
>JBKJXU010000293.1:0-7086 GCA_046716145.1 Actinomycetota bacterium | reverse complement strand
GGAGGATCACGGATGATCGAGCATCGCGAGCGGATCCGATGGTCCGACGTCGACTCGTATGGTCACGTGAACAACGCTGTGTACCTCAACTACCTGGAGGAAGCGCGTGACCGGTGGTTCCACGAGGTGATGGGCGATGCCTTCGTGTTCGTCGTGGTCCGTGTGGCCATCGACTACCGGAGCGAACTCTCCCTGCAGGACGAAGAGGTGCTCGTCACGTGTGTCGGCACCGGCTATGGGACATCCTCGATCAGGACGCGCGAAGAAGTGCGCACGCGCGACGGCACGCTCGCTGCCGAAGCCGAGTCCGTGACCGTCAAGCACGACGAGGTCGCCCGCACGTCGATACCGCTGGATGCATCGGATCGGGCCAGGCTCGACGCCGCGATCGCGGCGGACACGTGAGGCGCCTCAGGCCGGCAGGATCCGCCGGCCGTACACGAAGTGGTCGCGGTACCAACCGTCGCCCACCCACATGATCGTGACGCCGCCCGGCGTGCTCGAGGAGTCGAGCGCGAACCCGTTGCCGATGAAGGTGTCTACGTGGTCGACGACCCCGTCGTCGTTCCCGTCGTAGAACATCAGGTCGCCGGGTTCGAGCCGGCCGTACCGGAGCTGGTTCGTGGTCAACCGCGCCATCTCCGCCGACGTGCGTTGTGGGAGCGACCATCCTGCGTACGGGCGCGGCGGCGCGATGTCCCAGGAACCTCCGTCGTTCGCGCGCAGGATCCACCACGAGATGCCCGAGCAATCGAACCCGGACCGTGGTTGGCCTCCCAGCGCCGAGGGTTCGGGCCTGTCGAAGCCCCACTCGCCGCCCCACACGTAGGGGTAGCCGGCGTAGCGGATGCCCCACTGCACCATGGCGTGGCGCTTGGGACCGAGGAAGGGGAGTTCGATGCCGTCGTACTGCGTCCGCATGCTGGGCACGCTCCAGGAGGGGAGCGTCGTGGCGCGGAACAACGAGTACGCGACCTGTGCCCGCGACAGCGGATCCTTGGGCCCAACGTCGAGGGACTCCGAACCCGTCGGCGCGTTGTAGCGGAGCCCGAGTCGGAGCCCCAGCACCAGGCTCCCGAAGTTGGAGGGAACCCGGAACGTCTGCCCCGCTACGGTGTGGATCTTCCGGAGGTCGCTCGCGATGGAGCGCAGGCCGAGCGCCCCGATCAAGCCGCGGTGGGCGGTCGCCATCGTCACGGGTTCGTCGGGAGCGAACCTGCCGTCGGCCGCTGCTTTCATCCAGCCCTCCGTGACGGCGATCGCGGCCCACCGGTGCCATGGCGAGGAGGGGTCGAGATCGGTGAATCGCACGGAAGGATCGGCCGTAGCGCCGGCGGCGAACGCCTTCACCATCGCTCGCGCGAAGTACTTCCGCGTCTCGATCTTGGCGGGTTTGAACGGGTAGGAGCCGTCGTCATCGGCCGGGAAATCACGCATCCACGCGTAGGTGCCCGCCACGTGCCGGATGGCCGTGGCTGCCCAGGCATGCTCGAGTCCCACGTCGGAGAACCTGATCGCCGTCCCGGCGCGGGTTCGCATGCGCGAGAGGGCGTCGGCGCTGTAGACGACCGCCAGTGGGCGCGGCCCGGAACCGTCCTCGCCGGTGTCGGGTGCCGCTGCCGCAGTCGTTGCACCGACTGTCAGCCAGCCACCGGCGAGCGACAACGACAGCATCGTCTGCACGATGCGTCGAAGTACCGAGCCACCCCCCGGTGTCATACCCGGATGGTCGGCATCGGGGGGTCGAACCTTGATCCTGCGGAGGTTAGGCTCACATCCGTGCTCGATGAACGCGAAGCGATCGTGGTGCAGGTGCGGCCGTACGACGTCCACGGCGCGCCGCACGTGGAGATCGTGCTCGGCTTCGCCGACCAGCAGGTCGAGACCACGCGTCTCGGACGAGAAAGCGCACCACCCGACCTCGCGAGCGGCGATCGCGTGCTCGTGCGGTCGGTGATGCGGACGGTCGTCGAGGTTACCCGGGCGCCGGGTGGCGTCCCCGAACCGAACTGAACGAACGCGTCAGGCGGCGGGTCCCTGGTCGCGCACCTGTTCGACCTGCTTGAGGGCCTCACGGAGGTCGCCGAGCCACTCTTCCTGCTTCTGTCCGACCAAACGAACGCACCACGCGAGGGCGTGACTGCGCGACCGTGCGACGCCGGCGTCCACCAGCGTGTCGAGGACCTTGCGGTCCTCCATGCGCAGACGGGTCATCGCCGGTAGCGCCTGCACCGTGAACAGGATCCGCCGTCCATCGCAGACCGCTCCCCAGGACACCTTGCGTCCGAATCGATGCTCGGCTTCGCGCGCGACCCGCATCCGGTGCTGCCTCGTGTCTTCGCGGAACCCCTGGATGCGGGCATCCGCGGCCTCGGCCTTGACGGCGTCGGTCGCGTCGGGGCCTGCATCGGGCGCGGGGAGGGTGCCGACGATGAGGATCTCATCGCGGTCGGCCTGGATGTCGGGCGCCGCCTCGAACCAGTCGTCCGGCAGGCGCCCCGCGAACCAGCCTCGGATGTGCTCGTCTATCTCGTTCTCTCGTGTAGTCATGTAAGCATAATTACTTACCTTCACGCGTATGACAACCCCGGATCCGTCCGAAGAGGGCCCCGTGTACCCTTCCGGCCCATGCACCCTGCCGACGAGGTCGCCCCGGCAGGCTACGGCGGGAGTCGCCTGCTCTCCGACGTCGTCGCCCCACCGGCGAGCGCCTACGACGGGCTCGCGCTCGCCGTCACGCACGCCGAGGCGGCCGGCGAGATGGCTCCCCAGGACCGTGACATCGCCGCTGCGATCGCCGAGGAGTCCGGATGGATGGCGGGGTTCCTGGCTCGTCTGGTCGATCAACCGACCACGCTCGGGAACGAGGCGACGGGACAGGCCGTGGTGCGCGAGGCCCTCCGCGAGATCGGCCTCGACCCGGTGGATGTCGCGATGGACGCCGAGGCCTTGCGCGCCCACCCCGTGCATTCGCCGTTCGACTGGGACGTGACCGGCAAGGAGAACGTGGTCGCCACCTGGCGCCCGGGTCCGACGGACCACGGCCGCTCCCTGATCCTCAACGGGCACGTGGATGTGGTCTCGCCCGAGCCGCGCGATCAGTGGATCCGCGACCCGTTCCTCGCCCATGTGGAGGATGACTGGCTGTACGGCCGGGGTGCGGCGGATATGAAGTGTGGGCTGGCCGCCATCCTGGGTGCGCTCAAGGGGCTGCGACGGCTCAGGCTGGAGCCGCACGCGCCGATCCACGTCGAGTCGGTCGTGGAGGAGGAGTGCACCGGCAACGGCACGCTGCAGACGATCTTGGCGGGGTACACGGCGGACGCGGCCATCATCACCGAGCCGTTCGGCGGCGCCATCACCACGTCGCAGGTCGGGGTCTTGTGGTTCCACGTCCGGCTCCGCGGGTTGCCAGGCCACGCGGCGGCCAGCGGCCAAGCCGTGAACGCGATCGAGCACAGCCTGAAGATCATCAAGGCGCTGCGGGTCTTGGAGGCTGAACTCAATGCCGCTCCGCCCGCGCCCTACGACGCCTACGCGCATCCCATCGGCCTGAACGTGGGCACGATCCATGGCGGTGATTGGCCCTCGACCGTCCCCGGGGAGTGCACGGTCGGCTACCGGATCGCGCTGTACCCCGGGATGGCCGTCCGCGATCTGCAGGATCGGATCGAGATCTTGGTCGCGGAGGCAGCCGCCGCCGACCCCTCCCTGTTCGCGTATCCACCCGAAGTCATCTACAGGGGCTTCCGCGCATCCGGCTACGAACTCGCGCACGATCATCCCCTCGTGACGACGCTGGCGGGCGCGTACGCCCGGCGTCACGGGGCGCAGCCGGCGCTCGTCGCGACCACAGGCACGACCGACGCTCGCGTGTTCGGTGAGGCGGCGCAGATCCCGGCGGTCTGCTTCGGGCCCTACGCGGAGCAAGCGCACGGGGTCGGGGAGCGGGTGTACCTTCCGAGCGTGGTGCAGACCGCGCAGGTGTTGGGGGTGTTCATCCGCGACTGGTGCGGTCTGTCATGACCTGGATCTGGGCGGTCGTCGGGACGATCGCTCTCACCGCGCTGGCGCGGCTGTTCGTGCGAACCGAGACCCGCCGCGTGCCCGCACCCACACCGGCTCACGAAGCAGCTCCGTCGGCGGTGCCGCTCGTCGCAGCCGATCAGCGGCTCCGAGGGATCGCCGAGATCCGGCATTTCTTCCGCACGAACGAGACGCCCGTCTACTTCGTCAGCGCGACCGCGTTCAACCTGCTCGGGATCGACCGGTGGGTGCGCAACTTCCGTTTCGTCAACTACTACGACTCGTTCGACGGGTGGCATCCGAACGTGATCGTCCCGAAAGAGCAGACGCCCCGCGCCTTCGAGTCCATCGAAGAGATCGTGAACTATCTGTTGGGGCACAAGGAGATCGGCGACCTGGTCCGGGGCAGAGGCGGTGGCAAGGCCGCGTTCTTGATGTTCGATGAGGAGACCGAGGAACTGGCCGCCGACCTCGGCCTCGACGTCGCGTTCCCCCCGGCTGCGCTGCGTCACCGGATGGACTCGAAGATCGAAACGACACGCCTGGGCAACGAAGCCGGCGTCCCGAGCGTGCCCAACACCATGGGCCAAGGCACCGACTACGCTGGGCTGCTGGAGTTGGCCCGCGGCGCAGGCCTGGGGGACGACCTCGTCGTCCAGACCCCCTACGGAGACTCGGGCCAGACCACGTTCTTCATCGCGAACGAAAGCGACTGGAAGGAAGACGCGAAGAAGATCGTGGGGCAGGACATCAAGGTGATGAAGCGGATCGAGCCGCGCGAGCTCGCGATCGAAGGGGTCATCACACGCCACGGCACGCTCGTGGGACCGTTGATGGCCGAGCTCACGGGTTTCCCCGAACTGACCCCGTACGACGGCGGGTGGTGCGGCAACGACGTCTCGCCCGAGTTGCTGACCGAGAAGCAGCGCTCGGTCGCCCGCGAGCGAACCATCGCGATGGGCGAACGGCTGCGGCAGGAGGGATACCGCGGCTACTTCGAGCTGGACTACCTGCTCGACGCCGACACGGGTGAGATGTGGCTCGGGGAGTTGAACCCGCGCGTCACCGGGGCGTCATCGATCACGAACGTGACCGCCGTCGCCTACGGTGACATGCCGTTGTTCCTGTTCCACCTGCTCGAGTTCATGGATGTCGACTACGAGATCGAAGTCGAGGAACTGAACGAGCGGTGGGCCCAGAGCCAGAACCTGGACGAGTGGACGCAGTTCATCCTCAAGCAGACCGAGGACGTCACGGAGTTGATCACCGCGGCGCCCTCCTCGGGGATCTGGCGGCTGCAACCGCACGCACAGCTGGCGTACGCCCGTCGCGATACCGACTGGCACACGGTGGCCGACGAGTCCGAGGCCTTCTACCTGCGGATCGCCGGCGTGGGGCAGTACCGCTACCCCGGGGCGGATCTCGGGATCATGGTGACGCGTGGCCGGTTCATGAACGACGAGCACGAGTTGCTCGACCGCGCTCGCGACTGGATCACCGGGATCAAGGGCGAATTCACGAGCGTTCCACCCGGCGAAGAGGTGCCCCCGATCGCCAAGCCCGAGCCCTTCGGATTCAAGATGCTGTGAGCAGATGATGGCTGGTCCGAGGAACCTCTGAGAAGATCCTGCCGGTCATGCAGATGCTCCCGTTCACCTTCCGTGCCTTCCAGGAGTTGGAGCCCGCCGAGAAGTGGCAGGCCGTGTTCGAGGAGAAGTGGCCGCACTACCGCGCCTGGTTCCTGCGCGAAGGCGAAGCCGCCCGCCCGTCCTACGCCACGAGCGTGCGGATGCTGCGGGCACACATGCCGGAATTGATGCCCGCCTACGAGCGCCTGGTCGACCTCGCGGGCGGCGGCGACCTGGCGGCGCGCATGCTCTCGCTCTACAAGCCGCCGCCGTACCTGGCGGCGTGCTCGCAGGGGGTGTGGACCCGCGAAGGCGGCCCGGTGCTCGCGCGCAACTACGACTACGCGCCGTCGCGTTTCGAGGGGATCGCGTGGCACACGCGGCTCCTCGACAAGCGAGTGATCGGGATGAGCGACTGCCTCTGGGGCCTTCTGGACGGGATGAACGACGACGGGCTCGCGGTGTCGTTGACGTTCGGCGGGCGGCGGGTGCTCGGTGACGGCTTCGGGATCCCGATCGTGCTGCGGTACCTGTTGGAGACGTGCTCGACCGTCGCGGAAGCGCGCGCCGTGCTCGTGCGCCTCCCGTACGCGCTCAGCCACAACCTCACCCTGGTGGACCGCTCGGGTGAGGTGTTGACGGCATACCTTTCTCCCGACCGCGAGCCGATCTCCCGCTCGTTCCCCGCCGCCACCAACCACCAAGGGATCGTCGAATGGCCCGAGCAGGCGAAGGCGACCCGCACGATCGAGCGCGAGCGTGCGATCATCGGACTGTTGGAAGAACCCGATGTGGACGTGGGCTCGTTCGCCGACGCGTTCCTGCGGGCGCCGCTGTTCTCGACCTCCTACGCGAACGGGTTCGGGACCCTCTACACAACCGTGTACCGGCCGGCGGAGGGCACGGTCGAGATCAGATGGCCGGCCCACACGATGAAACTTGGCTTCGACGGCTTCGAGGAACAGGAGCACACCGAGGTGCTCGCCGAGCCGGCGTTCGGACGCTCGGCATGGACGGCTCCGGGGTAGGAGCGATGCGGATCCGGCACCTCCTCGGCCCGTGGGCGGTGATCGCCGGGGCAGTCGTGGTGTGGGTCGGTGCCCTGTCCGAGTGGGCCACGAGTTCGGTCGATCCCGTGGCGCTGCGAGGAGCCGTCGCTGTGGACCCGAAGGGCGCGCGCGATGTCGCGGACCTGATCGATGCCTCGTACACCTGGGTCGAGGGGGCGGCGCCCGCGGCGTGGATGCTCACCTTCGTCTCGGTGGGGCTCGTGCTCGGCGTGATCTCGCTGTGGCGGCGGCAGGCCGCGGTCGTGGGCTCGGTGGCCGCGATCGGGGGTCTGGTCGCGGTCGTCGCTGCGGTGACGCGGGTGGCCCCCGTAGCGCTCGCGGCCCTGATCGCGAGCGCTGCCGCCACCGTCGTGGGCGCCAAC
>JBKJXU010000292.1:0-4271 GCA_046716145.1 Actinomycetota bacterium | reverse complement strand
ATCACTCCGGCGCCATCGCCAGCAAGCCGGCATGCACCTGGGGTGGTGCCGCGAGGATGTCGCCGCTGTTGTGTTGGGGACCGCCACCCCAGTCGGTGACGACGCCCCCCGCCTCGTGCACGAGCAGGGCGCCCGCAGCCACGTCCCACGCTGCCAGCCCGAGCTCGAAGAAGCCGTCGAAGACCCCACACGCGGTCCACGCGAGGTCGAGGCTCGCCGCGCCGGGGCGCCGGAGGTCTTCGAACGCATCCAGCGCGGCCTTCATCGTGTTCAGGTAGCGGGGGAGGCGCTCTTTGTGGCGGAAGGGGAACCCGGTCGCCACGACGGCATCGCGGGGTGCTCGCGTGCTGACATGGCAGGTGCGCGCTGATCCGCCCGGGCGTTCCCACAGAGCACCGCCGCCGGCCGATCCGTGCCACAGGTCTCCGAGGAACGGCGCAGCGATCGCCCCCGCGACCGCCCGATCGTCCTGCACGAGCGCGACCGAGACCCCGACCGCCGGGAAGCCGTGGACGAAGTTCGTGGTGCCGTCGAGCGGATCCACGACCCAGCGCAACCCCTCGAGGGCCCCACCGAGTTCCTCTCCCTGGACCGGTATCTCCGGGGTCTGTTCGGCGAGCCAGGCCGCGATCGCGCGCTCGGCGGCCACGTCGACGTTGGTCACCCAGTCACCCGGGAGCCCCTTCGCATCGCCCACGACCGGGGGCTGCCCGTGAAGGACCACCTCTGCTCCGATCAGGGCCGCGCGGCGGGCGATCGAGCGCATCTGCAGCAGGTCCATGGGCGCGCCACGCTACCTCGTCTGCGTTACACTGCATCCACACACCTCGGACCGGGGGCAGGCACGTCGCCCGGTCCTCCCGCTTCGCGTGGTTGACGCCTCGCGCCTGTGGCCGATAGCCTTGCCGGTCGCGCCTGGGTACGGCGAGCCTGACCAGGCGCTGCAGCAGATATCTCCGGCAGCCCGTGTGGTTCTCACGCGCGCGGGGGTTCGGCTCGCGGGTCTCGGGTTCCACCGAGGCTCCGGTGCTTGATAACGGAAGAGTGCAGACGAGAGGTTCCATGCCCACGATCCAGCAGCTCGTCCGGAAGGGTCGCCAGACCCCGAAGGTGAAGACGAAGAGCCCCGCGCTCAAGGGATCGCCGCAGCGACGCGGCGTCTGCACCCGTGTGTACACCACCACACCGAAGAAGCCCAACTCCGCCCTGCGCAAGGTCGCCCGCGTGCGCCTGTCCAGCGGTGTCGAGGTCACGGCCTACATCCCCGGCGTCGGTCACAACCTGCAGGAGCACTCCATCGTGCTCGTGCGAGGCGGCCGCGTCCGAGACATCCCCGGGGTTCGATACAAGATCATCCGCGGCACGCTCGATACGGCCGGCGTCAAGGGCCGCAAGCGGGGCCGCTCGCGCTACGGCGCCAAGAAGGGCGGCGAGTAGCCGTGCCGCGCAAGGGCCCTGCCGTACGTCGTACGGTCCAGCCCGACCCCGTGTACCAGAACGCGCTGGTCACCCAGTTGATCAATCGCATCCTGCTGCACGGGAAGAAGACGGTGGCCGAGCGCATCGTGTACGACGCGCTCGAGCAGATCAGCCAGAAGACCGCGAACGATCCGGTGATCACGCTCAAGAAGGCGGTCGACAACGTGAGGCCTCTGCTCGAGGTGAAGTCTCGCAGGGTCGGCGGTGCGTCCTACCAGGTCCCCATCGAGGTGAAGCCGCAGCGCGGCACCACGCTCGCCATGCGGTGGTTGGTGAACTTCAGCCGCCAGCGCCGCGAGAACTCCATGGCCGAACGTCTGGTCGCCGAGATCATGGACGCCGCCAACGGTGCCGGAGGCTCCGTGAAGCGGCGCGAGGATATGCACAAGATGGCCGAGGCCAACAGGGCCTTCGCGCACTACCGCTGGTGATGGATGAAGGATGCAGGAACCGCCTTCCGGGGCGGTTTCCGCGCGAGAAGGGGCTGCGCTGATGGCGAGCCCCGCGGAGACGATGACGGTGGCTGCGACCGAACAGGACGTGAAGAAGGGGGGCAAGGCGTTGGATATCCGCGAATACCCCCTGGCCAGGACCCGGAACATCGGGATCATGGCCCACATCGACGCGGGCAAGACCACGACGACCGAGCGCATCCTCTACTACACGGGCCGGGCCTACAAGATCGGCGAGGTCCACGAGGGCACCGCCACCATGGACTGGATGGCTCAAGAGCGCGAGCGTGGGATCACCATCACGTCTGCCGCCACCACGTGTCAGTGGAAAGGCCATTGGATCAACCTCATCGACACCCCGGGTCACGTCGACTTCACGGTCGAGGTCGAGCGCTCCTTACGTGTGCTCGACGGTGCGGTGGCGGTGTTCGACTCCGTGGCGGGGGTCGAACCGCAATCCGAGACGGTGTGGCGCCAGGCTGATCACTACGGGGTTCCGCGCATCGCCTTCGTGAACAAGATGGACCGTACGGGAGCAAACTTCGAGCGTACCGTCCAGATGATGGTGGATCGCTTGAACGCGAACACCCTGGTGCTCCAGCTCCCGTGGGGCACCGAATCGGATCTGCACGGCGTGATCGATCTCGTCCAGTTCAACGCCCACTACTGGGAGGGCGACATGGGCGAGGAGTGGAAGGACACCGAGATCCCCGAGGCGTACCTCGAGGCAGCCAAGCTGGCACGCCACGAGCTGTTCGAGAAGCTCGCCGAGCACGACGAGCAGCTGATGGAGAAGTTCGTGCTCGAACAGGAGCCGACCATCGACGAGATGCACAAGGCGATCCGGTCGATGACGCTCGACGGCACCGGCGTTCCGGTCCTGTGCGGGTCTGCCTTCAAGAACAAGGGTGTGCAGCTCCTGCTCGACGCCGTGGTGCACTACCTGCCCAGCCCGCTCGACGTGCCGCCGCTCATGGGTCACAAGCCCCTGAAGGAAGACGAGCGCATCGAGCGCAAGGCCGACGATGCCGAGCCATTCTCGGCGCTCGCGTTCAAGATCATGTCCGACGCCTACGTGGGGCGGCTCACCTATCTCCGTGTCTACAGCGGTGTGCTGAAAGCCGGCTCCCACGTCCTCAACTCATCCAAGGATCGCAAGGAACGCGTGGGGCGCATCCTGCAGATGCACGCCAATCACCGTGAGGACAAGGACGCCGCCTACACGGGGGACATCGTCGCGGTCGTGGGGCTCAAGCACGCCACCACGGGCGACACGATCTGTCAGCCCGAGGACCCGGTCGTCCTCGAGTCCATCTCGTTCCCCACACCGGTCATCAGCGTGGCGGTGGAGCCGAAGACGAAGGCCGACCAGGACAAGCTGGGCGCGGGCCTCGGCAAGCTCTCGGATGAGGATCCCACCTTCGTGGTTCGCTTCGACGACGAGACCGGCCAGACGGTGATCTCAGGCATGGGAGAGCTGCACCTGGACATCATCGTGGACCGGCTCCGCCGGGAGTTCAGCGTCGACGCGAACGTCGGCCGTCCAGAGGTGGCGTACCGCGAAACGATCACGAAGCCCGTGCACAAGGTGGACCTGCGGTTCATCCGTCAGACCGGAGGCCGCGGCCAGTACGGCCATGTGCAGATCGACCTCGAGCCCACGGGTCCCGGGGGCGGCTACGCGTTCGTCAACAAGATCGTGGGGGGCAAGATCCCCCGGGAGTACATCCCGGCCGTGGACCAGGGCATCCAGGAAGCGATGGACAACGGCATCCTCGCGGGTTACCCGCTGGTGGACCTGCGCGCCTCGCTCGTGGACGGCTCCTACCACGAGGTCGACTCCTCGGAGATGGCCTTCAAGATCGCCGGGTCGATGGCGCTCAAGGAGGCCGCCCGCAAGGCAGCGCCCGTCTTGCTGGAACCCGTGATGGAGTTCGACGTGACCACGCCTGAGGAGTTCATCGGCGACGTGATGGGCGACGTCACCGCGCGCCGCGGCCGCATCGAGAACATCGATGATCGTGGAGGGCAGAAGATCGTGAGCGTCGTGGTGCCGTTGGCCGAGCTGTTCGGCTACGCCACCGACCTGCGGTCCAAGACCCAAGGCCGAGCCGGGCACAGCCCGATGCAGTTGCACGCCTACCACGAGGTCCCGACGCAGATCGCCAAGGAGATCGTCGCCCGGGTGACCGGCGAGTGAAGAAGGGGAAGAGGAGATGGCCAAGAAGAAGTTCGAGCGGACCAAGCCCCACGTCAACATCGGGACGATCGGGCATATCGACCATGGCAAGACGACCCTCACGGCCGCTATCACCAAGCGTCAGGCCGACAAGGGTCTGG
>JBKJXU010000291.1:0-11397 GCA_046716145.1 Actinomycetota bacterium | reverse complement strand
CGAGCCTGGGTCGGGTCGCTAAACTGAGCGCCCACGCGGGTGTGGTTCAATGGCAGAACGCAAGCTTCCCAAGCTTGAAACGGGGGTTCGATTCCCCTCACCCGCTCTTCTTCCGCCCGAGACGCTCGCCGAGGTACTTCGGGGCTGTCGGACACAGGTCCTTGAGCGGACATCGCCGGCACGCCGGGGTCGGCGCCTTGCAGATCTCACGCCCGAGCCGGATGAAGCCCACGTGCAACGGGGTACGGAGTCCATCGGGCACGAGTTCGTGCAGGAGCCGATCCGCGCGTTCGGCGGATGACCTGTCCGGGATGATGCCGAGCCGGCGCGTGACGCGATGCACGTGCGTGTCGACGGGGATCGCGTCGCGGCCGAGCGCGAACGAGAGCACCACGGCAGCGGTCTTGGGACCGATGCCGGGCAGCGACGTCAGGTAGTCGCGGGCCTCGGCGTCGGGGAGACCGCGGAGCCGCGACAGGTCGTAGCCGCCCTCGCGAGCGTCCACCTCGCGCAGGATGGCCTGGATGCGCGGGGCCTTCGTGTTCGCGAGGCCACCGGAGCGGATGGCATCGGCTACCCGCTGCGACGGCGCCGCGACCGCGTCGTCCCACGTCGGGAACGCCGCGCGCAGATCCACGAACGCACGCTCGGCGTTCAGATCGCTGGTGTGCTGTGACAAGACGGTGAGGACGAGTTCCTCCAGGGCGTCGGAAGAGCGCGGTGGCTGCAGCGGCCCGAACCGCTTCGCCAGGCGTTCGTGGATGGCGCGCAGGCGGCGCCGCGTCGCGTTGGGCAGAGCCGGGGCGCTCACTCGGTCTGCTGGCGCGAGGCGTTGCGGAACGACGTGAGCGACGGCTCGAAGTGCAGCATCACCTTGCCGGTGGGACCGTTGCGATGCTTGGCGATGATGATCTCCGCCTCGCGCTTGTGCTCCGGGTCGGCGTCCTCGCGGTGGATGAACATCACGACGTCTGAGTCTTGCTCGATAGCTCCACTTTCCCTCAGGTCCGACAGCTGCGGGCGCTTGTCCGCGCGGGCCTCCGGGTTGCGGTTGAGCTGGGAGAGCGCCACGACGGGGATATGCAGTTCCTTCGCCAAGAGTTTCAGCGAACGCGAGATCTCCGCGACCTCCTGCTGACGGTTGTCGGGGCGGCGCGCGAGCGGGCTGGTCATCAGCTGGAGGTAGTCGACGATGATCATGGACAAACCCTGGCGGCCCGTCTTCATCCGCCGCGCCTTCGCGCGGATGTCCACGATGTTCACGTTGCCCGAGTCCACGATGTGCAGCGGCGCGTCGTGCAACATCTCGCCGGCCTGCACGACGCGCGTCCAGTCGTCGGGACCCACGCGCTTGCTGCGGATCCGGTCCCACGGCACGCGCGCCTCCGCGCAGAGCAGTCGCATGCCGATCTCGGTGCGCGACATCTCGAGCGAGAACACGGCGACCGGCTCCCCCGCGACGGCCACGTTGCGCGCCATGTTCATCGCCAGCGAGGATTTCCCGACGCCGGGGCGCGCCGCGATGATGATGAGGTTCCCCTCCTGCAGGCCCGAGGTCAGGTCGTCCAGATCGCGGAACCCTGAGGGGATGCCCGTGTAGGCCGACTCCCGGTTCTGGATGGACTCCAGGTCGATCATCGCCTGGTTCACCAGGTCGCCGATGATCGCGGTCTCTTCCTTGTCCTCGCGCCGCGCCACGTCGTAGATCCGTTGTTCGGAGTCATCGGCGATCTTGTCGGCGTCATCGGAACCTTCGTAGGACAGATCGATGATGTCGGCCGCAGCGGCGATGAGGCGTCTCCTGAGGGCGGCGTCGGAGACGATCCTGGCGTAGTGCGCGGCACCGGCGGGCGTGGGGACCTGATCCACCAGGTCGCGCAGGTACAGGGCGCCCCCGACCTCGTCCAACGTGCCCTGGCGCCGGAGCGCCTCGACCGCCGTGATGACGTCGATGGGCTCGCCGTGCGCGAACAGGTTGCGGAGCGAGGCGTAGATCTTGCCGTGCGCCGAGCGGTAGAACTCGTCCGCATCCAAGATCTCGACGACATCGGCCATGGCCTCGGCCGAGAGCATCATGGCGCCCAGCACCGACTGTTCTGCCTCGAGGTTCTGGGGCGGCACGCGGTGCGGGCCACCGGGGAGGCGGACCACGTCCTCAGCCGCGCGTGCCACCCACGAACCTCCCTCTCGGCGTTGGACTCCGTTCGGGGACGCTACGCGCGGGCCCGGTGCCGTGACAGTGGACAACCCCTGTGGATTCCTGCGCCGCAGGTGGGCCGCCGAGATTCCTTGTCACACCGGCTTCCAACAGCGGTTCTGGGGTGTGGAAAGGCATGTGGATGATTGTGGATATCGCCTCTGACACGCCGAGGGGCCGGGGCCGAAGGCCCCAGCCCCTCGAAGGCCATGCGAGAGCCCCGCTCAGGCTTCGGCGGTCACCTCGACCGTGATCACGGGCTCGACCTCGTGGAACAGACGGATCCGGACCTCGTGCGTTCCCACCGAGCGGATGGGCTCGTCCAGGTGGACATCCTTGCGGTCCACCGTGACCCCCGCCTGCGCGGCAACGGCTTCGGAGATGTCCGCAGCCGTGACCGAGCCGAAGAGCTTGCCCTCCTCGCCGGCACGGGCGCTGATGCGGAGCGTCCCGGCCGCGATGAGCTTGGAGGCGATGGCTTCGTACTCGCCTTTCTGCTTGGTCAGCCGCGAGGTGTGGCCCCGCTTGAGCGTCTCGGCGTGCTTGAGGGCACCCCGCTCCGCCTTGATGGCCAGACCCCGGGGGATCAGGTAGTTGCGCGCGTAGCCGTCGGCGACCTCGGCGACATCCCCGGGGTTCCCGAGCTGTTCGACGGGCTTCTGAAGGATGATCTTCATCGCGCGCTGTAGGGCAACAGGGCCATCTCGCGGGCGTTCTTCACGGCGGTCGCGACGTCGCGCTGGTGCTGCACGCAGTTGCCCGTCACGCGACGCGAGCGGATCTTGCCCCGCTCGGACACGAACTTGCGCAGCGTCATCACGTCCTTGTAGTCGATGTGCTCGGTCCGCTCCTTGCAGAAGATGCAGAACTTGCGTTTGCCCTTCTTCTGCCAGGCCTTCTCTTCCTTCTCGCGTTTGGGCCGTCTGGGCCCCGGTTTACTAGGCATCCAGCGGTGTCTCCTCTGCTTCCGTGGACGACCCGGCTCCGACCGGCGCGACCGCAGCGCCCCAGTCCCCGCCCGAAGACGAAGACGAGGAACGGTTGGTCTTCTGCACGCTGGCCGTGGCCCACTTCAGGCTGGGGCCCAGGTCGTCGGCTTCGATCTCGACCACCGTGCGCTTCTCGCCTTCCTGGTTCTCCCAGGAACGCTGCTTGAGACGCCCGGTGAGCACGACACGCGTTCCCCGCGTGAGCGTCTCGGCCGCGTTCTCCGCGAGCGCGCGCCAGCAGTTGACGGTGAAGAACGAGGTCTCCCCGTCGGTCCAGTTGCCGGCCGCGTCACGGATGCGCGTTGAGTACGCCACCCGGAAGTTCGCCACCGCCGCCCCGTTCGCCGTGTAGCGGAGTTCGGGGTCGTCGGTCAAATTGCCCACGATCGTGATCTGGTTATCGCTCGCCATGAGCGTGTCCCCCTTCGATGGTTTGCGCGTCCGCCCTAGGCGGATGCGGGGGAAGCTGCTGCTTTCGCCTTCTCGGGCGAGGTCATGACCTTGTGCCGGATCACCTCATCGGCGAGCTTCAGCACGCGGTCGAGCTCCGCCTGGGTCGATGGATCCGCCGTGAACCGCGCCACCACGTAGTACCCCTCGCGCTGGTCGTCGATCTCGTAGGCGAAGCGCCTGCGGCCCCACCGATCCAGCGGGCCGACCGACCCGCCCGTAGGCGAGATGACCTTCGCGATCCGATCGATGGCGGTGCCCACCATGGCTTCGTCAGCCTCGGCAGGCAGGATGAGCATGCATTCGTATCCCCTCAACATTCACCTCCTCTGGACTGGACGGCCCCCCCACGTGAGGGGAGCAGAAGGATGAGGGCTGCCCAGCAGTGTACGGGACGGGTCCTGCGACTCCCCACCGGGCGCGCCCGCGCCGCCCGGCAGAGGTGATCAGGCCGCCGGCCGCGCCTCCTCCGCGTAGCGATACAAGCCTTCATGCAAGACGTAGCGGATGCTGCGAGGCGCCCCCGGTCCCTCGGGCCCCGGGACGTCGAGCTCACGCGGCGTGCCGTCCAGGAGCGGGAAGCACCTCCCGTCGAACGGACCTCCCGCCAAGATGCCGAACCGCTGGTCCCCCAGGGTCAAGACCTGTGCCCAGGGCTCCTTCTTCATGCGTGTCATCGCGTTCGCC
This sequence comes from Actinomycetota bacterium, assembly GCA_046716145.1. Classification (GTDB taxonomy): domain Bacteria; phylum Actinomycetota; class UBA4738; order UBA4738; family HRBIN12; genus AC-51. The sequence continues at coordinate 7,074 of JBKJXU010000291.1, read as the reverse complement.
TCCTCCTCGTCAGGGCCCGACCATAGCCACGGGGTCTGACACGGCAGGCGTAGTACGCTCGATGACAACGAGCCGTGCACTCCGAGGAGGTGCGAGCCAGATGACCACCACCATCCACGACCTTCGCGCGTGGAAGACCGAGGGCACGCGGTGGGTGATGCTCACCGCCTACGACGCCCCGACCGCACAGATCCTCGCCGGCGCCGGCGTGCCCGTGTTGTTGGTCGGTGACTCCGTGGCGAACAACGTCCTCGGGTTCGAAGACACGCTGCCCGTGACGATGGAGCAGATGCTGCACCACACCGCCGCCGTCGCCCGCGGCGCCGGCGACGCGATGGTGGTAGCCGACATGCCCTTCCTGTCGTATCAGGTCTCCGTCGCCGAGGGCGTGCGCAACGCGGGCCGCTTCCTGAAGGAGGCTGGCGCGCACGCCGTGAAGATCGAGGGACCCCAGCACGATCTGATCCACCGCTTGGTCGACCTCGGCATCCCGGTGATGGCGCACATCGGGCTCACGCCGCAATCGGTGCACGGGATGGGCGGCTACCGCGTCCAAGGCCGTGGCGAGGAGGCGGCACGCAAGCTCCTGGACCAGGCGCATTCCCTGGAGAAGGCCGGCGCGTTCGCGATCGTCGTGGAAGGCGTGCCCGCCGCACTCGGTGCGCAGATCACCGGCGACCTGCAGATCCCCACGATCGGGATCGGCGCGGGCGGCGACACCGACGCCCAGGTGCTGGTGATCCACGATCTCCTCGGCATCAACGAGACCGTCCCGAAGCTCGCGAAGAAGTACGCGGACCTGCGGGCCGTGATGACGGACGCGGTCACGTCGTTCGTGCACGACGTGCAGACCGGGGCGTTCCCCGGCGAGGATCACTCCTACACCTAGCCTGCGCGGCTCGGCGCGTGCGCGGCACTAGAGTCGAGCGCGTGAGCGCCGCCAAGCCCTACCTCGGTGTCGCGATCGTCGTCGTCACCGTGGTGGTGTCGGCGGTGCTGGGCGAGAGCGGCGCCGTGCTCGTCGGCGGCGCGATCGGCGGCCTCACGCTAGGCCTGTTCGCGGCGACGGGCGCCTTCGCCCTGTTCGCCTACCAGCGGAGCCGCGACCCCGGGCTGTTGCTCGTCGGCGGCGGCTCGGCGGCGTTCGCCGCGCATCACATCGCCGTCGCGATCGTCCTCACGTTCCTCGACCGCGCCGGTGGCAGCACGTGGTGGGCCGTGTACGCCACTTCACCGCTCGCCGGCCACCTCGCGGTCCTCGGCACGCTGCTGGTGGTGCTCCCGTGGAAGGAACGCCGTGGCCGCCCGCCCCTCGCGCCCGCGCGCATCGCAGCCGCCGTGATCGGTGGACTGGTGGCGTTCGACCTGTTCGTCCTCCTGACCCGGCCGAGCGTCCCGGCCGGCGCGCTCTTCCGCAGCGAGGGGATCGAACCCGTCATCTGGCTCGCCGGGGCCGCGCTCCTGGCCGGCGGCGCGATCGCGGCGATCCGCACGCTCCCGCGCGGCGGCAGGATGGCGTGGATCGCCTCAGCCGGCCTCGCGAGCGCGGTGATGGGCCTCACGCTCCCGCTCTCGAACCTCGTCGAGGGCCGGGCGTCCGGGCGCATCCTCGGGACCTGGCAGCTGATCGCACCCGCACTCACCGCCGGGTCCCTCGTGATCTTCGTGCTCGTGAGCCTCCGGCTGGAGGCCTCGGGTATGCGACGCACGACCGACCGCGCGGCCGAGGTGATGGAGGGGCGTGCGGAGATCGCGTCCACCATCGCGCACGATGTCCGAGGGCCCGTCGGGACGATCAAGGGGCTCGCCACCACCACCCGCAAGTCCTACGACCGCCTAGGGGATGCCGAACGCCTCGAGTTCATCGGCATGATCGAACAGGAGTCCGGACGGCTGTTGCGGCTGGTGGACCAGGTGGCGCTCGCCCTCAAGGTCGACGCCGGTTCCCTGGATCCCCACCTGCGTGAGCAGTCGCTCGCGCCGCTGCTGCGCCAGGCGGTGGAGCAGACCGAGGCCGGCGAGCATCGGATCGACGTCAACGCCGACCCCCTCATCGAGGCGGCGGCCGACACGCGATGGTTCGTGGAGGCGGTCCGCCAAGGCCTGGACAACGCGTGCGGGTTCTCCCCCGCGGGGACCACGGTCGTCCTGACGCTCGCCGGCACCGAGAGCACCGCGATCGTCACGGTCGCCGCCTCGGGGCCCGGCGTACCCGCCGAGCTCCGTGAAGCGATGTTCGAGAAGTTCTCGCGATGGCGGCCCGCAGGCTACGAAGACCGGCAGGGCTCGGGGCTCGGATTGTTCATCTGCCGCGGCATCGCGCAGGCCCACGGCGGCGGTGCCACGCTGGAGGACGCCCCGAGCGGGGGTACGATGCTGCGCATCTGGGTTCCGAGGGAGGGAACACCTACGTGACCGAAGCCCGCGCGGTGTCGCTGCTGATCTGCGACGACCACAAGATCTTGACCGATGCGCTCGCGACGATGGTCGGACTGGACGGTGAGCTCACGCTCGTCGGCGCGCCCGTGCACACGCCCGAGGAGGCGATCGCCCTGGCCGGCGAACACCTCCCCGACGTCGTGCTGATGGACATCGTGTTCAAGGGCGGCGGCATGAGCGGGATCGAAGCGACCCGCCGCATCAAGGAAGCCTCCCCCTCGACGAAGGTGGTCGTCATGACCGCCCACGACGAGGATCGCCTGCTGGTCGAGGCGGTGGAAGCCGGAGCGTCCGGGTTCCTGTCTAAGGACCAGCCTGCCGACGAGGTGCTGGCTGCGGCCAAGGCGGCGGCCGACGGTGAGGTCCTGATCGACCCCGTGACCCTCACGCGGCTGCTGGCGCAGGTGGCGCACGAGCGCCAGCAACAGGCCGACGCGATGCGCCTGCTGAACGATCTGACCGATCGCGAGCGCGAGATCTTGGGTCTGCTGGCCCAAGGCCACCGCAACGAAGACATCGCCAAGCAGCTGTACATCAGTCCGCAGACCGTGCAGACGCACGTGCGGAACATCCTGGGCAAGCTGCGCGTGCATTCGAAGCTCGAGGCGGTCACCTTCGCCGTCAGGCACGGCGTCATCCAGGTCGACTGAACCTACCCGGACGCGGGTATCGAGCGATCTCGGCGGGCCGCCGACACTTCAGATGCGACGCACGACGAACCCCGTGGGCGGGCCACCCCCTCGGCTCCCCCACGAGATCTGAAGGCCCGAGCGAACCCCTCCCTCGCTCGGGCCTTCAAACGTCCGGGCTCAGGAAAGCGCCGTGCGCCGGAGCTTCCCGTTCGCGGTCCTGGGCAGATCAGTGACGAGCGACAGCTCCTTCGGCGCCTTGAACCGCGCCAGGTCCTCGCGGCAGTGATCGCGCAGTTCTTCCAGGCTCGGTGGATCGTCGATCGAGCGCGGCACGACCCAGGCGGCCACATGCTCACCCCACTCGGGATCAGGCCGGCCCGCCACGGCGACGTCGGCGACCTTCGCGTGACGCGCGAGCACGGCCTCCACCTCCTCGGGCCAGATCGTCTCGGCGCCGCTGCGGATCGCGTCGTCGGCGCGGCCGTAGACGGTGAGGTGGCCGTCGGCGTCGAGGGAGCCCAGGTCGTGGGTCCGGAACCAACCGCCCGGATCGAACGCCGCGGCGGTCGCGGCACGGTCACCCCGGTACCCGCTGAACAGCGTGGGGCCGCGGACCTCGACCAAGCCGCCCTCGACGGTGCGCACCTCCACGTCCGGCAGCGGCACCCCTTCGTAGGCGATGCCACCGCACGTCTCGGTGAGGCCGTAGGTCTGGAAGACGCGGGCCCCGCGCAGTTGCAGCGCGGCGCGGGTCTCGAAGCCGAGCACACCGCCGCCGACGACCAGCGTGACGCCGTGCAGAGACGTGGAACTGGCTCCCAAGCGCGCTGCCATCGCAGGGACCACCGACGTGCACGCCGATCCACGGCCTTCCAGCGCCGAGGGATCGAACCGCTCGTGCGCGGCCACCGGCGTGCTGAAGATCGCGTGGCGGAGGTAGATCAGCAGGCCGCCGACGTGCGCCGGCGTGAGCACCGCGAGCCAGGGTTCCTCCACGGTCACCTCGATCGCGGCGTTGGCGCGTTCGATCGCGCCCTCGACGGCACCGCGCGAGAGTTCCACCAGACGAGCCCTCCCGCTCGTCCCCGAGGTCGCGATCACCACGGCCGAGGCCTCCGGGTCGGCGACGCCGACGTCGGGGAACACGGTGTCGCCGCCGGGCTCGATCAGGAGGGAAGGTCTGGCGAGATCGATCAGAGCGCTCTTCTCCGCGGGGGTCAGACGATGGTCCACGGGGAAGACCGAGACCCCCCGCCACCAGAGGTCTGACAGGACATCCAGCCAGGCTTCGCCGGGCGGCAGGTCCACCGCGACCAACTCGCCGGGCGCGGCGTGACGGTGCCCCTGGATGGTCACGTCCGGTAGGCTAGCCGTAACCGTACGAGTGCGCGCTCTAGGAGTGGATGCTCACATGCTCGATTGGCAGCCCCAGGGCGAGTGGACCGACATCCGGTACGAGACCGCCGAGGGTATCGCGAAGATCACGATCGACCGCCCCGAGGTCCGCAACGCCTTCCGCCCGCTCACCACGAAGGAGATGATCACGGCCTTCGACCTGGCCCGCGATGACCCCACGGTGGGCGTCGTGATCTTGACCGGCGAGGGTCCGCTCGCGTTCTGCAGCGGCGGTGACCAGGGGATCCGCGGTGACGACGGCTACGTCGACGAGCAGGGCATCGGGCGGCTCAACGTCCTCGACCTGCAGATCCAGATCCGCCGGCACCCCAAACCGGTGGTGGCGATGGTGGCCGGGTACGCCATCGGCGGCGGCCACGTCCTGCACCTGTGCTGCGACCTCACGATCGCGGCGGACAACGCCACGTTCGGCCAGACAGGCCCGCGCGTGGGGTCGTTCGACGGTGGCTACGGGATCGGCCTGCTCGCCCGCCAGATCGGCGAGAAACGAGCGAAGGAGATCTGGTTCCTGTGCCGCCAGTACGACGCCGCGACGGCGCTGGATTGGGGTCTGGTGAACGCGGTGGTGCCCCTGGAGGAGTTGGAGTCCACCACGGTGGCCTGGTGCCGGGAGATGCTGGCCGAGTCGCCGCTGGCGCTCCGCCTGCTGAAGGCCGGGTACAACGCCGGCGTCGACGGTCTGGCCGGCGTGCAGCACCTTGCCGGGGACGCGACGCTCCTCTACTACATGACCCAGGAGGCCCAGGAGGGGCGCGACGCGTTCATGCAGAAGCGTCCGCCGGACTTCTCGCGGTTCCCGAAACGGCCGTGACCTCCGCCGCGGTGTGGTGGCGGGGCGCCCGCCCCCGGACGCTCGGCGCCGGGCTGGTGCCGGTCCTCGTGGGCACGGCCGCGTCGGGCACGTTCGTGCCGTGGCGGTTCGCGGCGGCACTCCTCGTCGCGGCCGGGCTCCAGATCGGCGTGAACCTGGCGAACGACGCCTTCGACGGGATGCGCGGCGTGGACACGCCCGAACGCCTGGGGCCGCCCCGGCTGGTGGCGAGCGGTGCCGCGAGCCCGCGGGCCGTGCTGACCTCCGCGCTGGGCGCCATGGCGGTCGCCGGGCTGGCGGGGTTCGCGCTCGCGCTCGCCACCGAGCCGACGCTGATCCTGGTGGTGGGCGCCCTCGCGATCGTGGCGGCGCTGCTGTACAGCGGTGGTCCGCGTCCCTACGCCTCACTCGGCCTGGGCGAGGTGATGGTCTTCGTCTTCTTCGGGCCGGTGGCCACCGGCGGCACGGCGTTCGTGATGGCCGAGACCGTGAGCGCCGACGCCTGGTGGGCGGGGTCGGCGCTCGGCCTGCTGAGCGTCGCCATCTTGGTGGCGAACAACCTGCGCGACATCCCCACCGACGCCGCGGGCGGCAAGCGCACGCTCGCGGTCCGCCTCGGTGATCCGAGGACGCGCCTGCTGTACCGGACGTGCGTCGTCGGCGCGCTGGCCGTGATCGTGGCCGGCGCGTCGGTCCACGTGCTCGACGAGGGGGTCGGCCTCACGCCGTGGGCGCTGCTCGGGCTCGTGGCGTGGATCCCCGCGATCCGGCCGATGGACGCCGTGGGCCGTGCGAGCGGGCGCGACCTCGTCCCGGTGCTCACCGGGACGGCGTTGGTCCACGCGGTCTGCGGGCTCGCGATGGCCGCAGGGCTCGTGCTGCAGCACACCGTGCGGGGCGGCCCACTCATCCCGGGGACGTAGACAGATGGGCCTGGGTGACATCTCACTCGCGTGTGCCGCGGCGGCGGTGGACGCGCTCGTGGCCGGAGGCGTGCGCCACGCGAGCGTCTCCCCCGGGTCGCGCTCCACGGCGCTCGTGCTGGCGCTGGCACGCGACGAGCGCATCACGGTCCACGTCCACCTGGACGAACGCTCGGGCGCGTTCTTCGCGCTGGGCATCGCGAAGGCGACCGGTGAGCCGGCGGCGGTCGCGTGCACGAGTGGCACCGCGGTGGCCGAGTTGTTCCCCGCGGTCGTCGAGGCCTCGCAGTCGCGGACACCGCTTGTGCTGCTCACCGCCGATCGGCCGCCGCGTCTGCGCGGCACCGGCGCGAACCAGACCATCGTGCAGGAGGACCTGTTCGGACGGTACGCGCGCGCCTACGTGGAGCCGCCCGTGCCGGCGACGCTCGCGGACGTCGCGGCCTGGCGCGACGCCGGACGGCGCGCGGTGGAGGCCGCGCTCGGGACCCCGCGCGGTCCGGTGCATCTGAACGCGCCGTTCGAAGAGCCGCTGGTCCCCGAACGCGACGGGCTCGCCCCCGAGCCGGCATCGGCGTGGGCGCCCGTGCCGGCCGAGCCGGACGTGGAGGCGGCGGAGGCCGCGCTCGTGTCGTTCCTCGCACACCACGCGGGTCGCCGCGGCGTGATCACGATCGGCTCGCTGGCATACCAACCGAAGACCCTGGCGCTGCTGTCGCTCGGCACGCTGCTCGGCTGGCCCGTGCTCGCGGAACCGCTCAGCGGTCTGCGGCTGGACGCCTCGGACGCCGGGCGCGCGCTCGCCGCAGGGCAGTTCCTCGCCGGCGACGTGGGCTGGCTCGAGCGGCACCGC
>JBKJXU010000290.1:0-3960 GCA_046716145.1 Actinomycetota bacterium | reverse complement strand
GCCGCGGGTCGGTTCCGACGTGCGCCGGGTGGCACACTTCCTGGGCCGGCGGATCGACTACGTGCTGCGTGTCGAACGCCTCGACCCCGGTACGTCGTTGGGCATGCGCTCGGTGAAGGCGCCGTTCCCGATGACGGTCGACGACGCGTTCGAGGACGGCCGCCCGGGGACGACGGTGCGGATCCGGGTCGGGGGCGAGCCGGGGCGGATCTACCGGCTGGCCGGTCCCATGCTCGCCAAACAAACCGAGAAGTCGATCGCGAGCGACCTCGAGCGGCCCACGACCCTGCTGGAAGCCGAGGCGGCGTGACGGTCCGACACGTGGTCCGGTTCACGGTGCGCCCCGACGCCGTCGACGACGCGCTGGGGGCGATCCGCACCTTCGTCGCGCACGCGCGCACCGAACCTGGCACGATCCGCTTCGAGAGCCTGTGCTTCACCGCCCGCGCCCAGGAGTTCCTGCACGTGATGGAGTTCGACGACGAAGACGCGGAGCACGCCCACGCGAACAGCGAGGCCGTGAAGGCGTTCACCGCCGTGCTGTACCCACAGTGCGTGCAGGGACCCGACTTCGAGGACTGGACCCTGGTCGAACCCTGGAACGGGGTCCTTTACGCGGTCCGCGCGGCGCGGGAGCGGATGATCCTGAACGCGAGCAGCAGAGCGGCGGCCGCAACCATCAGCGCGCCAACGACGATCTTGGTCACGTCAAGAGCAGGTTGCCAACGAACGTCCTCGCCGCTGATCAAGAACACGCCCGCCGGCTTGGCGTTCACGCCGAACCCGCTCCCTCCGCCGGACCCCTGGCCGCCCGGTGCCTCGCCGCCACCGCCGCCGGCTCCGCCTTGCACCCGAGCCGCGGGGATCACGGTCACGCCTTCCTTCTCGACGGGATCACCGAACACGCGCCGCACCGTCATGGCGTCCTTGGCTTGCTCGATGGTCTCCCGAACATCCACGAAGCCGTCCATCGTCCCCTCCCGTGGTCTGGACACCCCTATCCAACCTCGAGCGGCGGCATCGCGCAGGGGCCGCTCGATTCCTCAGGCGTGGGCCGGGAGACGGACCTCCACGCGCAGACCCCCCAGGGGGCTGTCGGACAGCTCGACCCGTCCCGCATGCGACGCAACGACTTCGCGCACGATCGCCAGACCGAGACCCGTTCCCCCCGCTCCGCGGCTCCTCGCCCCATCCAGGCGGACGAACCGGCCGAAGACCCGGTCGCGGTCGGCTTCCGCGATCCCCGGTCCGTCGTCCTCGACCTGCAAGACCACCTCGCTCTGGATCCGGCGCAGGCTCAACGAAAGCTGAGACCGAGCGTGGCGCGCCGCATTGGCCGTGAGGTTGCGCACCATCTTCTCCAGGTGCGCTGGGTTCCCCAGCACCCGCGCCGCGGCCACGGCCTGCGTGTCGACCCGGACCCGGGCATCGTCCCGCACGCGAGCGGCCTCGGCCAGCACGACATCGTCGAGGTCGACCTCCGTCCGAACGCCCGGCGCGCCCTCATCCAGGCGGGCCAGGAGCAACAGGTCATCGACCAACAGCTCCAGTCGGGCATCCTCCTCGAGCACCACGCGCGCGAGCTCGGCAACCGGCGTCCCGGAGGGGTGGGCCGCCGCGACCTCCGCGTGCTGACGGAGCGACGCGACGGGCGAGCGCAACTCGTGAGACGCATCCGAGATGAACCGGCGCTGGCGTTCTTGGCCGCTCTCCAACCGCGCGAGCATCGCGTTCATGGTGCCGGCGAGCCGCGCGATCTCATCTCCGCTCGCGGGCTCAGGTACGCGCCGGCCCAGATCCTGCACGGAGATCCGATCGACCTCGGCTCGGATGTCTTCGACGGGGCGGAGCGCCCGCCCGACGATCCACCAGGTCACGACCGCGACCACGATCATGATCCCCGGGACGCCCACGAGCAGCGCTCGCGCGACGGTTGCCCGCACCTCCAGCACGTCATCCGTGCTGCGCCCGACGACGACGGTCCGGCCCTCACCGGTCGACACCGCGAACGTCGTGAACGGCCCCGGCGCGAAGGGAACGCTCGCGATGTCCCGCCCGATGCCCGAGCCCAGGGCCGCGATCGGGCCCAGACCGGCTGCGTTCTCACTGGACGCGATCACGCGCTCGCCAGCGAGCACCTGCACCCATTCCTCCGTCGGATCGCCCACCACGATCGTGTCTCCCGCCGCGATGGTCCTGCCCGCGATCTGTCGTGCCCGGATCTCGGCTTCGTCGCTCACCTGAGCGTGTACCGAGCGAGCCACGAACGTCACCATGGTCACGGACGCGCCGATCAAGACGAGGCCGACGATGAACACGGCGGCGGCCGTGGTGCGGATCCTGATGCCGCCGGCGCGGCGGCGGCCCGACGCGAGCGCCTCAGCCATCACCTGCCTCCAAGCGATACCCGGCGCCGCGGATCGTCTGGATCGTCTCGCGGCTGAAGGGGCGGTCCAGCTTGTTGCGCAGGTGCCGGATGTAGACCTCGACGATGTTCGGATCCCCGTCGAAGTGCGCGTCCCACACGTGGTCGAGGATCTCGATCTTCGACACGACCTCTCCCTTGCGACGCAGGAGGAACTCCAGCAATGCCATCTCGCGCGCGGTGAGCCGGACCTCGGCGTCCCCGCGGTAGGCGCGCCGCTCACCCGGATCGAACCGCAGGTCGCCGGCGCTGAGCACCGCCGGACGTTCGGCCGCGCCGCGCCGTATGAGCGCGCGTAGACGGGCGACCAGCGCCACCGACGAGAAGGGCTTCGTGACGTAATCGTCGGCGCCGGTGTCCAAGGCTTCGGCCTCGTCGAACTCGCCATCCTTGGCGGTGAGCATGAGGATCGGCGTCCAGATGCCTTCCTCTCGCAGGGTTGCGCAGACCCTGTAGCCATTCATGCCGGGCAGCATGATGTCGAGGACGATCGCGTCGTAGGGGTGCTCACGCGCCATCCAGAGCCCGTCGGTCCCGGTGGCCGCGACGTCGGTCGCGAAACCCTCGGCCTCGAGACCCTTACGAAGGCCTTCGGCCAGGAGTTCCTCGTCCTCGACCACCAGTACGCGCATCGGTGCTCCTCACAGAGATCCCGCGCCATCTTCCCGCGAACCGCTGAACGTGCGCTGAACGTTCGTGCACGGTGTTCAGCGGAGGCTCAGGCGGTCGCTCGCAGACTCGCACACGTCATCGACGGAAGGAGGACATCATGAAGAGCGGTCGAGTCATCACGATCGCAACCCTGCTCGCGATCGCCGCGGGCACGATGGCGACATACACATGGGCCGCGGGCCGGACCCGCGGTGGGGTGGATCCCTCGAACTTCACGGATCCGGTCGCCAACCCGTACTTCCCGCTGGAGTCAGGGACGGTCCTGATCTTGAAGGGGAGCGAGGGCGGCGAGGCGCTCCGCGAGCGCGTCCGGATCACCGCCGAACACCGGACGATCGAGGGGGTCAGCACCGTCGTGGTCCACGACGTGATCCGCTCGCACGGGGCACTCGTGGAGAAGACCATCGATTGGTACGCCGCCGACAACGACGGCAACGTGTGGTACTTCGGCGAGGACACGGCCACCTACGACGCCGACGGGAACGTGGAGAGCACCGAAGGCACGTGGCGCGCCGGGGTCGACGGTGCGGTGGCGGGCATCATCATGCCGGCGAACCCACGGCCCACGGACGCCTACCGCCAGGAGTTCTACGTGGGACACGCCGAGGACCAAGGCTGGATCGTGCAGCGCGGTGCGAAGGTCAGCGTCCCCTACGGCGACCTGGACAAGGTGGTGCGCTCCTTCGAGTGGACCCGGCTGGAGCCAGGCGTGATGGCGCAGAAGTTCTACGCACCCGGTCTCGGCATCGTCCTGGAGAAGGACGTCGCCGGCGGGAACGAACTCCTGTCATTGGTGAAGGTCATCCACGGCTGAGCGCGCCCGCTGGACTCGATCTTAGCGGTGATCATGCGAAGGACCGGCT
>JBKJXU010000289.1:0-8589 GCA_046716145.1 Actinomycetota bacterium | reverse complement strand
TCGGCGTCGAGGTGGCCCCGCACACGTGGGCCTTCGGCGCGCCGCCCGACCCAGCGGCGGAGGCGCCGGCCGGGGAGGCGATCGGGAAGTTCCTGCGGGCGATCCGCAACGAGTTCACCTACGTGGTCGTGGACGCGTCCGTGGACTACTCCGATTCCGCCCTCGTGTGCTTCGACCTGTCCGACATGATCTGCCTGGTCACGGCCCTCGATGTGGTCGGCGTCAAGCACCTGTCCAAGGCGCTCGACACCTTGCTCACGATCGGCTTGCCCCGGGAGCGGTTCCGCGTGGTGTTGAACCGCGCCGACTCGAAGGTGGGACTGGACGCAAGCGATGTGGAGCGCGTCATGAAGATCACCGTGGACGCGATGATCCCGTCGAGCCGGCTGGTGCCCACCTCGCTCAACAAGGGCCGCCCGGTGGTGCTCGACGAGCCCACGTCCGACGTCGCGGCCTCGATCCGGCAACTCGCCCTTCGCTTCACGGGCATGGCGGATGAGACGGGCGAGGAAGGTATGGTTCCGGAGGCGGCTGCCGCCGGGAAGAAGAAGAAGGGTCTGTTCGCGAAGAAAAGTTGAGTAGGTTGCCGAAGGAGGCTCCCCCATGTCCCTCGCGGATCGTCTGGCGAAGGCCCAACAGAAGGATCGCATCACCGAAGTTCGCTCCCGTGTGCAGGAGAGCCTGGTCGACTCGCTCGGCCCGCGCCTGTACGACGCGACCATGTCCGACACGGAGCTGGAGGGTTTGGTCCACCAGCGCCTGCGTGAGCTTCTCGACGAGGAGGAGGGGCCGCTCTCCGCGCAGGAGAAGCTGCTCATCGTCCGGCAGATCGGAGACAGCGTCCTTGGTCTGGGGCCGCTGGAGCCGTTCGTGCGTGACCCGGAAGTGACCGAGATCATGGTCAACAACTGGGACACCATCTACGTCGAGCGTGCCGGCAAGCTCTACTGGACCGGGACGAAGTTCCACGATGAACAGCAACTGCGGCGGACGATCGACAAGATCGTCGGCAAGGTGGGCCGCCGCGTGGACGAGGCGTCGCCCTACGTGGACGCGCGCCTGCCCGATGGTTCACGCGTGAACGCCATCGTTCCTCCGCTCGCCATCGACGGGCCTTCCGTCACCATCCGGAAGTTCGCTGCGGACCCGTATCAGGCCGACGACCTGGTGGAGTTCGGCACGATGACCTCTGCGGTCTCCCGCTTCCTGGAGGCCTGCGTGCGCGGACGGATCAACGTCTTGGTCGCCGGTGGGACCGGCGCCGGCAAGACGACGACGCTCAACGTCATCTCGTCGTTCATCCCCGATGACGAGCGGATCCTCACGATCGAGGACGCGGCCGAATTGAAGCTGCAGCAGCCCCACGTCGTCCGGCTGGAGTCCCGCCCACCGAACATCGAGGGGAAGGGGCAGGTCACGATCCGCGACCTGGTCCGTAACGCGCTGCGCATGCGTCCCGATCGCATCGTGGTCGGTGAGGTTCGAGGCGGCGAAGCGCTGGACATGCTCCAAGCCATGAACACGGGTCACGACGGCTCGATCAGCACCATCCACTGCAACAGCCCGCGCGACGCCCTGAGCCGTCTGGAGACCATCACGATGATGGCGGGCATGGAGTTGTCGAACAAGGCGATCCGCGAGCAGATCGCTTCCGCCGTGCAGTTGATCGTGTACCAGCAGCGCCTGAAGGACGGTACGCGCCGTTTCACCCACGTCACCGAGGTGGCCGGGATGGAGGGCGAGATCATCACCCTGCAGGACATCTTCCTGTTCGACTTCTCCGCCGGACTCGACGAAGAAGGGCATTTCCGCGGTCGGCTGAAGGCCACCGGGCTGCGCCCGAAGTTCCTGGACAAGCTGGCCGAGCGCGGGGTGTATATCGAACCGGAGGTCTTCGCGCTCGAGCCGACGGGGCACCACTGATGCTCGGAGCGAGTTTCTGGGCGAGCCCCACCGCGCAGTGGTCGGTGGCCGTGGCGTTCGGCCTGGTTGCTGGGCTCTTAGGATGGTTCATCCTGGGCACGGCGGCGCGCGCGAAGAAGGACCGCGACGTCGATGAGCGGATGCGCGCGGTCATGAACCCTGCCGCACAGCCGGTCGCGAGCGCCGACGCTGCGGGCTCCGGTTGGATCCCGAAGGGTGCAACTCGCTTCGGTGTGCGGTTCGCCGAGTCGCGCGGCTTCTCCGAGCGGCTGGATGCGCAGCTAGAGGCCGCGGGCGTATCTCTCCGCTCCGGCGAGTTCGTCGTCGTATCGGTGGGCGCCGCGATTGTGATGGGCGTCTTGGGTGCAGCCCTCCTACGGGCGCTCGTTCTGGCCTTGGTGCTGGCTGGCGTCGGGGTCTTCCTGCCTACGATCGCCCTGCGGATGGCGCTCCAACGGCGTGCCGACGCACTCCGCGATCAATTGCCCGACGTCCTGACGATCCTGGCGTCGTCGCTGCGAGCCGGCCACTCGTTCCTGCAGTCGCTCGACACGGTGGCCAAGGAGATCACGCCGCCGGCCGCTTCTGAGTTCCAGCGGGTCGTGGCCGAGATACGACTGGGGCGTCCCGCGGAGGATGCCCTCGGGGCCCTCGCGGAGCGCGTTGGCTCGGCGGACTTCAAGTGGGCGGTCCTGGCGGTCAACATCCAGCGCGAGGTGGGCGGCAACCTGGCCGAGATCTTGGACAACGTCGCGGATACGCTCCGCGAGCGCGCCACCTTGCGGCGACAGATCAAGGTGCTCACCGCCGAAGGCCGGCTCTCCGCGTGGGTGCTCGCTCTGCTCCCGATCGGCATCGGGCTGTACATGGCGGCAGTGAACTCTGACTACATCGGCCTGCTCGTCACCACGACGATCGGCTGGGTCATGCTCGGCACGGGCGCAGTCCTGCTCGTGCTGGGGATCCTCTGGATGCGGAAGATCGTGGATATCGATGTCTGAGGTCTGGCTGTTCCTCGCGGTCGGGTGCCTGTTCCTGGCCATCGTGCTCGTTGGCGTGTTCGTGGACCAACAGATGTCGGAGAAGCGGCGGTCCCTCCGTCTGCTCGAGTCCTCCGTGGTAGGCCCGTCGGGGCTCGCGGCGCCCAGGGTGGACATCCGCGAGCAGGAGATGGCGGAGAACTTCGCCGCCCGGATGCTGCTACCGGTCGTGGCACGTGCCGGTTCGATCGCGAAGAAGTTCACGCCGCTGGACACGCGTGACCGCGTCGCGAAGAAGCTGATGTTGGCAGGTCAGCCCGCGGGGTGGGACGCCGAGCGCGTGTTGGCGTTCAAGGTCATCGGCGCGGTGCTCGGGTTCGCCGGCTCCATCGTGCTTTTGCGTCTGATCACCCTGTCCTCCTTCCTGCAGATCGTGGTCATCGCACTCTTGACCTTCGTTGGTTTCATCGTGCCCGACACCATCCTGGGTAGCCGCGTGGAAGAGCGGAAGAAAGAGATCCTGCGAACGCTCTCTGACACCCTCGACCTGCTCACGATCAGCGTGGAGGCCGGGCTCTCGCTCAACGCCGCCATCGCCCAGGTCGTGAAGAACGTGCCGGGGGTGCTCTCCTCGGAGTTCGCACGGATGTTGCAGGAGATCCAATTGGGTGTCCCGCGGTCAGAGGCGTTCCGTCATCTCGCGGAGCGGACCGACGTGGAGGAGTTGAACGCCTTCGCGCTGGCCATGATCCAGGCCGACATCTTCGGTGTGTCGATCGCGAGCGTCTTGCGCACGCAGGCCGCGCAACTCCGGATCAAGCGGCGTCAAGCGATCGAGGCCAAGGCGCAGCAGACCCCGGTCAAGATCGTCTTCCCGCTGATCCTCTGCATCCTGCCCGTGCTATTCGTGGTCATCATCGGACCCGGTGCGATCCGGATCTACGAAGGCTTCATCAAGGTCTAAGTCTGGGCCGCGGTTCGCTGCAAGACCGCTGTTACCCTCTGGCACCATGAAGGTGGCCTACCAGGGCGAGCCCGGTGCGTACAGCGAGCGCGCCCTGCGAGCCGGCTTCCCCGACGCCGAGGCGATGCCGTGCGACACCGTGCGGCTGGTGTTCTCGCGGGTGACGAGCCGTGAGGCCGACCTCGGCGTGGTGCCGTTGGAGAACTCCCAGGCCGGATCGGTCAACGAGACGTACGAGTTGCTGTGGCACACGAGCCTGCTGAAGATCGTGGTCGATCGGATCGTCCGGGTGGACCACGCGTTGCTCGGCGTCCCGGGCTCGCGTCTGGAGGACGTGCGCCGCGCGCGGTCGCACTGGCAGGCGCTGGCCCAATGCGAAGAGTTCCTGTCGTCCCTGCGGATCGAGCCTGTACCTGTGCACGACACGGCGGGAGCCGCTCGGCTCATCGCGGAGGCTGCCGACCCGCAGGAGGCCGCGATCGCCAGCGTCGACGCGGCCGCGATCAACGGTCTGACGGTGCTCGCCGAGCGGATCCAGACGGACAAGGAGAACTTCACGAAGTTCGCGGTGATCGGGACCGAGGATGCCGGCCTGGGAACCCCGGACAAGACCTCGCTGGTGATGGCCGTCCGCGACGAGCCCGGGTCGCTGCTGCACTCTCTGGAGCCGTTCGCACGGCGCGGGATCAACCTGCACAAGCTCGAGTCTCGTCCGCGGCGAGGGCGCCCGTTCGAGTACGTGATGTACATGGATGTCATGGCCGCCGGCGAGGATGCCGCCCTGCTGGAGGCGCTCGGCGAGGTCCAGGCCCACACCTCGCTGCTGCGTGTCCTGGGAACCTACCGCTCGGCGGGCGAGCCGGTCTGAGCCCGCGCTCCCGGCGCCGGTAGGATCGCCTGCATGAACCCCGAAGGGCGACACGCCCGCGGTGACCACGTCCCGTTCTGGGCGGCGGCCGGCACGGTCGCGGTGACGGCCCTTGCGCTCCTGTCACTCGTCGCCGACATCGGGGAGGCGCCGCGCGAGGTGGCTCTGCACGCCCAGGATGCTCGCGTCGTGCCGGCCGGCCCGATCAACGATGAGTTCCGAGGGCTGAGTACGTTCCGGGGCAACGCATCGCGCTCGTTCATGGGGGAGGGACCGGTGCCGATGGCGCCCACGATCAGGTGGGCCTCGCCGGTGGACGGGTCGCTCCTGTGCGGATCCTCGGCTGAAGGCTTGGATGGCTCCGATGTGAAGGAGTGGTGCGGGACCGGCTGGACGGGCCAGCCGACCGTCGTGCCCGGTGCGGCCGGGTTCGAGGTGCGGATCGGCGCGTTCGACGGCGCCTACCACTTCCTGGACGCCGGATCGGGCCGTGAGATCCGGCCCGTCCTCCCGACCGGCGACCTTGCCAAAGGGTCGGCGACCACCGACCCGGACGGCTACCCCTTGTACTACGCGGGGTCACGCGACAACCTGTTCCGCGTCGTGGCGATGGACCGGCCCGAGCCGACGGTCCTGTGGACGCTCGACGCCCGCACGAGCGTGCCGCAGTGGGTCTGGAACGACGACTGGGACGGCGCCGCCCTGGTGGTGGGTGACCATCTGTTCATCGGCGGGGAGAACTCGTGGTTCTACGCGATCCGCCTGCACAGGGGCTATGACGAGCAGGGTCTCGTACAGGTCGATCCCGAGGTGGTCGCCGTGGAGCCCGGCTGGGATGAGGAATTGCTCGGCGCGATCGGCGATGACGACGTCTCGATCGAATCCTCCGTGGCGATGCACGACGGCGTCGTGTATTTCGCGAACTCGGGCGGGTTGGTGCAGGGATGGGACGTTTCCGCGATCCTGTCCGGCGGCAGCACGATGGAGCGCGTGTTCCGTTTCTGGACGGGCGATGACACCGACGCCTCGGTCGTGATCGACGAGCAGGGGTACCTGTACGTCGCGAGCGAGTTCCAGCGGTTCAACGAGCGGTCGCGCCGTGTTGGGCAAATGATGAAGCTCGACCCCCGCACGCCGGCGGATCCACTCGTATGGAGCGTCTCCGCCTCCGAGATCGGATTCCAGGGTGCGGGGGGGTCGTGGTCGACGCCCGCCCTGTACGGGCGGTACGTCTTCTTCACCTCGGCGGCGGGCCGGGTCTTCGGGGTCGACCGCGTGAGCGGCCGCGTGGCCTGGGAGGTGCAGATCGGTTCGCCGGCGATCGGCTCACCCGTGGTGGTGGACGGCACACTGATCCAGGGCGACTGCACCGGTCACCTGTACGCCTGGGACGTGTCCGATCCGACCGTGCCGCCTCCGCTTCGGTGGTCGCTCGACCTGGGCGACTGCATCGAATCGACGCCGGCGGTCTGGCGAGGGTGGCTCTACGTCGGCACCCGCGAAGGCTCCGTGTACGGGATCGCCGACGAGCAGACGCTCGCCCCGGCGTGAGGCTCAGAAGCCGAAGGTCGAGCGCAGATCCGCGGTCCGCCAGATCGTGAGACCGACCGCGACGGCGAGGACCCCCCCGCACACCGCGGCGAACACGGCGGTCCTCGTGCGGTGCTTCGCCACCGTGACGCCGAGCGCCAGGCCGGCGACCAACCCGCCGAGGTGAGCCCGCCAGTCGATCCCGGGGAAAGCGAACATGATGAAGACGTTCAGCAGGATGAGCGACGTCGCGCTCCGCAGGCGCGCTGCGTAGAAGGCCATGTCGCGCTTGACCCACGCCACGCCGAGGAAGGCGCCGAACAACCCGAAGATGGCACCGGAGGCGCCCGCGGAGACGACCGACGGCGGTCCGAAGGCGTAGGAGGCCGCCGAGGCGGCCAGGCCGGTCACCAGGTAGATGGCGCCGAACCGAACCTTGCCCTCCTCGGCCTCGATGAGGTTGCCGAACAGGTACAGCGCGTACCCGTTCATCGCGAGATGGAAGATCCCGATGTGCAGGAACGTGGCCGTGAACATGCGCCAGGTCTCGCCGCCGGCGATCAGGACGCCGACGCTGCCGCCCAGATCGATCAACGACCGCCCGCCCGGCCCGCTGATGAGCGAGCCCGGCCCTGCCACTGCGACCTCGGCCGCGTAGACGACCACCAGGAGACCGAGCAGCATGGTGGTGAGGGTCGTGCCTCCGCTCGGTCGGGCGGAGATCCGCTGTCCCGGCCGGCGGAACTCCTGACGGGCTCCCTGCACGCACTCCGGGCATTGATGCCCGACCGGCGCGGGCAGCATGCAGTCGGTGCAGATGGCCCGTCCGCACCGCGTGCAATGCACGCCCGTGACGACGTTCGGATGCCGGTAGCACCGTTCGTCGACCGAGGGGCCGGACGGCGGTGGGGCCGGGAACGAGGGGTCCATGCCAGGCATGCTACGGGCGGGTGGGCCCAACGTGGGGGTCGTGGGCGTGCGGGTCGACGTGCACGCTGACGTCGGCGAGGCGGGGCACACCCTCCAGGAGTCCTTCCCGCACCCGCTCGGCGATGCCATGGCCCTCGTGCACACGGAGGTCAGGGTCGACGTCGATATCGAGCTCGGCCAGCAGCCGGTGGCCGGTCCAGCGCGCCCTGGCGCTCGTGACGTGCTCGACACCTTCGACGGCTGCGGCCACGGACTCGATGAGAGCGATCGTGGCCTCGTCGGTCCCGTCGAGCATCCGATGCAAGACGGTCTTGGCCGCGCGGACCAGCGTGAAGCCGATCGCCACGGTGATCGCGAGCCCCACCACCGCGTCGGCGCGCTCGATGCCGGCCATGGCGCCCACGGCCGCACCCACCACCGCCAAGGAGGTCAGTCCGTCGGCGCGGGCGTGCAGGCCGTCGGCCTCCAGCGCCGCGGACCCGATCCGGCGTCCCACGCGGATCCGGTAGACGGCGACGGCCTCGTTGCCCGCGAAGCCGATGACGCCCGCAGCCAGCACCCACCCCACCGCGTCGATGGGGTGCGGGTCGACGAGACGCGTGGCCGCTTCCCACCCTGCCACGATGGCCGAGGCCAGGATGAGCGCGACGATCACGAGGCCGGCGACGTCTTCGGCCCGGTGGTAGCCGTAGGGGTACCGTCGTGTGGGTGGGCGCCGGCCCAGACGGAAGGCGACCAGCAACGGGATCGCGGTCAGCGCATCGGTCGCGTTGTGGATCGTGTCGGCCAGCAGGGCCACGGACCCCGAGATCGCCACGATGACCACCTGCAGGCAGGCCGTGGCGGTCAGGACGCCGAGCGAGATCCACGTGGCTCTGACGCCGTCACGGGTGGCCAGCAGCGCGGGATCGGCCGCGTGGTCGTGCCCATGCCTCTCATCGCGGTCCGCCGACATGGGTTCCGACGATACCCCGGGTCCGAGCCGCTACAGCGCTGCCAGGGCCGCGGCTACCTGATCCACGTCGAAGAGCGGCCCCCATCGGTCGATGATGGTGCCGTCGGCACCGATGAGGAAGAGCCAGGGCTCGGTGAGGTCGCCGTCGCGCAGGAGCCAGTCACCCGCCGCCTCGTTGATGCTGCTCGCCCCGAAGTCCGCCCAGATCTCCACGTGGATGTAGGCGACCTCGCTGGGGCCGGTGCCCGCCAACCCCTGGAGGGCATCGACGGTGGGGCCGCAGAACTGGCTCTGGCAGTACACGGGGGTCGCGAACAGGACGAGCGCGGGACGGCCTTCGGCGATGGCGTCCGCGATGGTCTCCTCGTGCAGTTCCTCGTCGGGGATCGGGGCACCGTCCTG
The DNA here is from genome assembly GCA_046716145.1 of Actinomycetota bacterium. Lineage (GTDB taxonomy): Bacteria > Actinomycetota > UBA4738 > UBA4738 > HRBIN12 > AC-51. Next base: position 37 of record JBKJXU010000289.1, on the reverse strand, counting down.
GGCACGGGAGTCGATCGCCTGGGGGTCGCCCTTGCTC
>JBKJXU010000288.1:0-10634 GCA_046716145.1 Actinomycetota bacterium | reverse complement strand
GACGGTCCAGCGGTTCGAGGAGGCGGTCAACGTCGCGGCGAGCGATCCTCGATTGATCGCCTACAAGACGATCATCGCCTATCGCACCGGCCTGGACATCACCGACCCCGCGTCCACGGACGCCGCGGCTGCGTACGACCGCTGGCGCGCCGACGGGTGGACGGAGTCACGCGAGCACGCGAAGCCGGTCCGCGACTTCCTGCTACGGCGGGCGTTCGCGCTGGCGAAGGAGCACGACCGTGTGTTCCACGTGCATGTCGGCGGGGGCGACCCCGACGTGGACATCACCCACGCGCAGCCGCGGGACGCCTTCTCGTTCTTCGTGGAGAACCAGGACATCCCGATCGTGATGATCCACACCGGATGGCCGTGGGTCGCCGAAGCCACCTACGTTGGTACGGTGCTCCCCAACATCTATCTCGACCTCTCGGAGTTGGTGCCGTGGGGGTGGGGGCAGATCGACTGGTCGCTCGAGATGATCCTGGGCGCGGTGCCCGGCGCCAAGGTCCTGCACGGCTCGGATGAGTCCTCCGAGCCGGAGATGTTCCCCGCCTCGGCACGCCTCGTCCGCGAGGCGCTCGAGCGTGTCCTGGGGACGTTCGTCGATCGGGACTACCTGTCGGTTCCCGACGCCGAGACGATCGGCCGCGGGGTGCTCGCGGGCAACGTCCGGCGTCTGCACGGCATCTGACTGCCCGGCGTGAGCCCTATGCGGGCCGCGGTCGGCCTGGGTAGGCTTCGGGTCATGCCGGCCGGGGAGCGGAGATGAACTGCGCGGCGTGCGGCACCCCGAACGACGCCGGGCGCAAGTTCTGCATGGAGTGCGGCACGGCGCTCGCGCTGGCGTGTCCAGCCTGTGGGGCGCCGAACCCGCCCCAGAGCAAGTTCTGCGGTGAGTGCGGCTCGGCGTTCACCGAGGCCGCGCAAGCCGCCGCCCAGCCGATAGAAGCCGACATCTCCGGCGCCACCGAACGGCGTCTCGTCTCCGTCTTGTTCCTGGATCTCGTCTCGTTCACGACCATCTCGGAGACGCGCGACGCCGAGGACATGCGCGGGCTCATGGATCGCTACTTCGAGACGGCTCGCGACGTCATCGAACGCCACGGCGGCGTCATCGAGAAGTTCATCGGCGATGCCGTGATGGCCGTGTGGGGAACACCGGTCACCCACGAGGACGACGCCGAACGAGCCGTCCGCGCCGCGCTCGAACTCACCGACGCCGTCGTCGCGCTGGGCGGCACCGAGGATCTTCCGTTGCAGGCCCGGGGGGGCGTGCTCACGGGTGAGGCGGCCACCTCGCAGGGCTCCGGCAACCAGGGCATGGTGACCGGCGACATGGTGAACACCGCCTCGCGCCTGCAGTCTGCAGCCGACCCCGGCGAGGTCTTCGTGGGCGAGGCCACCTTCCGCGCCACTTCGCGTGCCGTCGTGTTCGAGCAGGTCGGCGACCTCACCTTGAAGGGCAAGGAGGAGCCCGTGCGCGCGTGGCGCGCGCTGCGCGTGGTGGCGGAGCGCCAAGGGGCCAACCGCATGACGATCGAGCCGCCGTTCGTCGGGCGGAACGAGGAACTGCGCCTGCTGAAGGAACTGCTGCACGCCACCGGCCGCGAGGGCAAGGCGAAGGTGGTCTCGGTCACCGGGATCGGCGGCATCGGGAAGTCGCGTCTGTCCTGGGAACTCCTGAAGTACGTCGACGGCCTGGCCGAGACCGTGTACTGGCATCAGGGCCGGTGCCCTTCGTACGGCGAGGGCATCACGTTCTGGGCGCTCGGCGAGATGGTGCGGATGCGCGCCGGTATCGCGGAGACCGACCCGGCGGGCGTCTCGCGTACGAAACTGGCAGCGTCCATCGCCGAGTACGTCCCCGAGGATGAGGAGCGCCGGTGGCTCGAGCCGCGCCTGGCGTTCCTGCTCGGGCTCGACGAGCGCCCGCCCGGCGGTCGCGAGGAGCTGTTCGCCGCATGGCGGACGTTCTTCGAACGGATCAGCGACCAGGGCACCGTCGCGATGGTGTTCGAGGACCTGCAGTGGGCCGATGCGGGGCTGCTCGATTTCATCGAGTCGATGCTGGAGTGGTCGCGGAACCGCCCGATCGTCGTCGTGACGCTCTCGCGCCCCGAGCTCGTCGACAAGCGCCCGAACTGGGGAGCCGGCCAGCGGAGCTTCGTGGCGCTGCACCTGGAGCCGCTGCCCGACGACGCGATGGTCGAGTTGGTGAGCGGGATGCTGCCCGGGGCCGACGCAAAGGTCACCGAACGGATCGTCGAGCGTGCCGAAGGCATCCCGCTCTACGCCGTCGAGACGATCAGGATGCTCGCCGATCGCGGGGTCTTGCGCGCCGGCGAGGATGCCTACGAGGTCGTGGGCGACCTGGGTGAGCTCCATGTGCCCGAGACCTTGCACGCGCTCATCGCATCGCGCCTGGACGCCCTCGGTGCGGAGGACCGGACGCTGCTGCAGGACGCGGCCGTGCTCGGGACGAGCTTCACGCTCGACGCCCTCTCGGTGGTGGCCGGCGCCGACGCCTCCTCTCTGGAGCCGCGGCTCGCGGGCCTCGTCCGCAAGGAGTTCCTGCAGCACGAGGCCGATCCTCGATCGCCCGAGCGGGGTCAGTACGCGTTCGTCCAAGGGATCATCCGCGAGGTCGCCTACGGGATGTTGTCCAAGGCCGACCGGCGCGCCCGGCACCTTGCCACCGCACATCACTTCGAGGCGGCTGAGGACGACGAGCTGGCCGGTCTGGTCGCGGCGCACTACGTGGAGGCGCTGCACGCAACCCCCCACGGACCCGACGCCGACGCGCTGGCGGCCCGCGCTCGGGACTGGCTGGGGCAAGCGGCCGAGCGGGCGACCTCGCTGGGTTCCCCGGAGCAAGCTCTCGTCTTCGCGGAGCAGGCGCTCGCGATCACGCCCGGCGGCTCCGCGCGTGCTGATCTGCTCGAGCGCGCCGCCGACGCCGCTCGTGACGCGCTTCGAGCCGACGATCGGATCGCCTACCTCGAGCAGGCGGTCGAGGTCCTCGGCGAACTGGGGGATGTCGACGGGCAGGTCGTGTTGATGGGCGCCGCCGCCGATGCCTACGGTGACCTGAACCGCGTCGAGCGCGTCCACACGATCGTCGAGCTGATGGGACAGCTCCTCGGCGAGGGAGGTGGCGTGCGCGCGCGCGCCGAACTCGATCACGCGACGGCGATAGGGCACTACTTCCACGAGGACATGGAGTCGTGCCTGGTCTGCATGGACCGAGCGCTCGAGGGCTTCGAGCGCGTCAAGGCCGTCGAGCGTTTCCAGCGGGCGATCAGCGAGAAGGCGTACGTGCTCTTCCAGGTGGGACGCCGCCGGGAGTCGGCGATGCTCCGCCGCGGGATCCTGGCTATCGCGGCCGAGGAAGGCGACCTGCGTTCGATGGCACGGGCGACCATCGCCCTTGCCCTGTTCGCCGACGAAGGGCGGGAGTCGCTGGACCTCAGCCTCGAGGCTGCTTCCATCTCCAGGCGGGGAGGCTATGGCGGCCCAGAGATGACCGCGATGGCGAACGCGGTGGAGGCCGCGGTCGAGTGTGGTGCCTGGGAGATCGCGGACGAGCTGCTCGCCGACCTCCGGGGTCGCCCCGATCTGCCGTCGGGGCTGGCAGACTACGTCGCGCTCGGCGCCGCACTCCTGGCCGCCTACCGAGGGGACAGGGCGGGGGCCACCGCCGCGATGGACGGTCTCACCGAGGAGACGACGAACTCCGGTGATCCCACGACGCGTGCGTGGTATCACCGCGCCCTCTCGCTCCTCGCGTTGATGGCCGGAGAGCTCGAGGAGGCGTACACCGAAGGGATGATCAGCGTCGACGCCGAGCCTGCCGGGCCGAACAGGCCGCTCGCGGTCTGGTGCGTGGGGCGCGCGGCTCTCTGGCTGCGCGACGCAGGGAAGGCCCGGGTCCCGCTCGAGCGGACGGAGCCCGACGACAGCAGATGGGAGCTGGCGACCCGACGTGGGATCGAGGCCGGCATCGCGGCGCTCGAGGGGCATCCTCGCGAGGCGGCTGCGGCCTACGAGAACGTGCTCGCCGGGCGACTCGCGCAGGGTGATCGGTTCTCCCATGCCTTGCTGACGCTGGACGCGGTCGCTGTCGTGCCCGCCGACCTCGTGCCCGAATTCGCGGTCGAGACCGCGCGGGCCTACCTAGAAGAACTCGGCGCCGCGCCTTTGCTCGCCCGGCTCGCGACCGTCGCCGTGTCCGTCGAGCGCTGACCCGCCGCGGGTCGGCCCGCCCGCGCCGACGGGGCCGGGCGGCCTGACCGCGACCCGCCCGGCATGCCACACTGCCGCATCGCGTTCGGGAAGGAGACCGCTGTGAGCACGGTACCGTCGGAGGCTCGGGTGGTGGTGATCGGCGCTGGGATCGTCGGGAACTGCCTCGTCTACCAGCTGGCGTTGCATGGCTGGAAGGACATCGTGCTCCTGGACAAGGGGACGCTGCCGAACCCCGGTGGCTCCACCGGGCATGCATCGAACTTCATCTTCCCGGTTGATCACTCGAAGGAGATGACCGACCTCACGGCCGACAGCGTCCGTCAGTACGAGGAGCTCGGCGTCTTCACCCGGAGCGGCGGGATCGAGGTGGCCCGAACGCCCGAGCGGATGCAGGAGCTGCAGCGCCGCATGACGTCCAGCACCTCGTGGGGGATCGAGTCCGAGCTCCTGACGCCTGCGCAGGTCGTGGAGTTGGTCCCCTACATCGAGCCGGGCATCATCCTGGGCGGGTTCCACACACCGTCGGTCGGCGTGGTCGATCCGTTGCGCGCCGGCACGCTCATGCGCGAGAAGGCTACGGAGCTCGGTGCACTGAGGGTCGTCGCGGGGGCCGAGGTGACGGGCGTGGACGTGGAACACCGCCGCGTCACCGCGGTGCGCACGGATCAAGGCACGATCGCGGCCGAGACCGTGGTGATCGCGTGCGGCATCTGGAGCCCCCGGATCGCGGCGATGGCGGGCGCGTCGATCCCCCTCACGCCCGCGGTGCACCAGATGATCAGCGTGGGACCCGTGCCGCTGTTCGCGGACACCGTCGGGGAGATCACCTATCCGATCGTGCGCGACGTGGATACGAACATGTACGAACGCCAGCACGGCGGCGACCTCGAGGTCGGTTCGTACGCGCACCGCCCTATCCTCATGGCCCCCGACGACATCCCGTCGATCGAGGCATCGGCGCTCTCGCCCACAGAACTGCCTTTCACGCAGGACGACTTCGACCCTCAGATGGAGCAGGCGCTCGAGTTGATCCCGAGCATCCTGCAGGACGAGCGGGTCCAGATCCGCTACGCGATCAACGGGTTGCTGTCGCTCACGCCCGACGGCATGCCGATCCTGGGCGAGACGCCCGAGGTGAAGGGGCTCTGGTCGGCGGCGGCGATCTGGATCAAGGAGGCGCCCGGCATCGCCCGCATGGTCGCGGAGTGGATGACCGACGGCCGCCCCGAGATCGACCCGCACGGCACCGACATCGCGCGCTTCTACGAGCACCAGAGGTCCACGTTCCACATCGCCGCGCGCAGCGCCGAGGGCTTCAACAAGACCTACGGGATCGTGCATCCGATGGAGCAGTGGTCCTCGAACCGCGACGTCCGTCTCAGCCCGTTCAACGAACGCGAACGCGCGCTCGACGCGGTCTTCTACGAGGCCGTCGGCTGGGAGCGTCCGTACTGGTACGCGTCGAACGAGGGCTTGCTGGGCGAGTTCGGCGACGCGGTGATGCCGCGCGCGGCCGAGTGGGAGTCGCGCTGGTGGTCGCCGATCATCAACGCCGAGCACCTGGCGCTGCGCGACCGGGTGGGGCTTGTCGACCTCACGGCGTTCGCGATCTTCGACGCGACCGGACCCGGGTCGCTCGAGTTCATCCAACGGATGGTGGTCGCGCAGATGGACGTGGCCGTCGGTCGCGTCGTCTACACACCGGTGCTGAACCCGGCGGGAGGCATCAAGGCCGACATCACGATCATGCGCCTGGGCGAGGATCATTTCCGCATCGTCACCGGCGGCCACTCGGGCATGAGCGACAAGAAGTGGTTCGCGGATCACCTCCCGGCCGATGGGTCGGCGCAGCTGTTCGACGCCACGTCGACGTTCTGCACGCTCGGCGTGTGGGGCCCGAAGGCGCGCGACGTCGTCGGTGCGCTGACCGCCGACGACGTGTCGAACGCCGGGTTCGGCTTCGCGACGTGCCGCACGATCGAGATTGGGCCCCTGCGCGTGCTGGCGTCACGCATCTCCTACGCGGGCGAGCTGGGCTGGGAGCTGTATCTGCCGATGGAGCAGGGCGCCCGCCTCTGGGACCTGGTGTGGGACGCGGGCCGCGACCACGGGATCGCGCCGGTCGGGATCGGCGCGTACGCGGGGACCACCCGCATCGAGAAGAGCTACCGCGCACACGGCAACGAGCTCGACCTCGAGCACGATCTGGTCGAGTCGGGCATGGCTCGGCAGAAGCTGAAGGACGCGGACTTCGTCGGCCGCGATGCCTACCTGCGCCAGCGGGAGCAGGACCCCACGCGCGTGCTCTGCACGTTGACGCTGCAGGACGCGACGTCCACGAGCGGCGTGAAGCGCTACATGATGGGTCGTGAGCCCGTCCTGGACACCGACGGCGCGCCGCTCACCGATGCACTCGGTCGTCGTTCCTACGTCACGAGTGCAGGCTCCGGTCCCTCGGTCGGCACGCACCTGATGATGAGCTATCTCCCGCCGGAGGTGGCGGTGGTCGGCACGGTGCTGCAGGTCGAGTACTTCGGCGAGCGCTACCCGGTGCGCGTCGCCGTGGCGGGGAGCGCGCCGCTGTTCGATCCCGGCGACGCGCGGATGAAGGGGTGAGCGCGTGAACGTCCTGGTGTGCGTGAAGCGGGTGCCCGCGACCGGGTCGCGGATCGCGCTGACCGAGGATGCGCTCCACATCGACACGAAGTTCCTGGGGTTCACCGTGAGCCCGCACGAGGAGTGCGCGGTGGAAGAGGGCGTGCGCATCATCGAGGCGCATGGCGGGACCTCCGTAGTCCTCACGCTCGGCCCCGAGGAAGCGGTCGAGCAGTTGCAGGACGCGCTCGCCATCGGGATCGAACGCGCGATCCTGATCGAGAGCGACGCCGACGGGTGGGACGGGACCGCCACGGCGGACGCGATCGTGGAGGCCGTACGGGCCGAGGAGGTGGCCGGTACCTCGTTCGACCTGCTGCTGTTCGGCAACGAGTCGGCGGACTCGGGCGAGTACCAGGTCGGGGTTCGGGTCGCCTACGGCTTGGGCCTGGCGTGCGTGACGGGCGTGAAGGCGCTCGAGGTCCGGGGCGGCACCCTCATGGCGCGGCGCGAGATCGCGGGCGGCTCGGAGGTCTTCGAGGTCGCGCTCCCCGCCGTCGTCACGGTGAAGGAGGGCATCAACCTACCGCGGTTCGCCTCGGTCCCCGGCCGGATCAAGGCGAAGAGGAAGGAGATCGCCCGCCGGCAGCCACCCGCGCCGACGCCGGCCGTCGAGACCGTTCGCTTGCGGACCCCGCCCGAGCAGCGGAGCGAGGTGGAGATCCTAGGCCATGGCCCCGACGCGGCGCCGGCGGTCGTCGATCTGCTCGAGCGGCTGGGGGTGGCGGCTCGATGAACCTGGTCGTGGTGGAGCACGAAGCGGGAGCGGTCACCGCCGCATCCCTGGAGGCGCTGACCTTCGCCCGGGGGCTCGGCGCGCCGATGCACGGCGTCGCGTTCGGCGATGGAGGGGCCCAGGCGCTGGCGGCAGCCGGCGCCCATGGGATCCTGGCGGGGACCCACGTGTCGATCGACGGCGGCTACGCGCCCGCCGCGTGGGCGCAGGCGATCGCGGATCTGGCCGCGGCGTCCTCGCCGGCGTCGGTCATCGCGGTGGGGACCGATCGGGGCAACGAGCTGCTCGCGCACCTGGCCGCGAAGGCGACGGCTCCGTTCGTGGCGAACTGCATCGCCGCCGAAGCCGGAGACGACGGGTGGACCCTCACCCGGCAGCGATGGGGTGGGAGCCTGCTCGAGGACGCGATGGTGCGCCGGCCGCTCGTGCTCCTTTCGATCGCGCTGCACGCCGTGGTGCCCGACGTCCCCGGTGAGGACCGGGAGGTGGCCATCGACCACGTCGTGCCGGAGGTCGCGCCCGAGGACCTGCGCGCGCAGGCCCCCCGGGTCGATCCCGCCGCCGCCGGTACGCGCTCGCGGGGGGACGCGTCCCGCGTCGGGGGGGGCGGGCGGGGCGTCGGCAGCGCCGAGGGGTTCGCGACGCTGGATACGTTCGCGGCGGTCCTCGACGGGGTCGTCGGCGTGTCGCGGGCGGTCACCAGCGCGGGGTGGCGGCCCCACGCCCAGCAGATCGGGCAGACGGGCGAACGGATCGGCGCCGACCTGTACATCGCCTGCGGCATCAGCGGCGCGAGCCAGCACATGGTCGGTTGCCGGGGCGCGAAGAAGCTCATGGTGATCAACACAGATCCCGACGCCCCGATCCTGTCGAAGGCGGACTACGCGGTGATCGGCGACCTGCATCAGGTGGTGCCAGCGATCGTCGCGGAACTCGAGCGCCGACGTGCCTGAGGAGCGGGTGCGGGTCACGCCCGGTCTACCGTCGTCGCGGGCCGGCATGGTATGACTCACGCGTGGGTCTGGGCGGGCACATGAAGCTTGGACGATGGCTCATCACGGCGGGCGTCGTGACGGCGGCGCTCGTGACCCTCGCAGGTCCGGCGGCCGCGCAGGAGCGAGACGACGACCAGGTGGTCCTGCACGGGACGCTCGTGGTCGCACCCGGAGACTCGGTTGGTGTGGCGGTGATCTTCGACGGGCCCGCGACGGTGCTGGGGATCGTGGAGGAGTCCCTCGTCGTGTTCAACGGCGACGTCGAGATCATCGGGACCGTGCGCGAGGACGTCGTGGTCTTCAACGGCGACGTGGTGGTGCGCGACGGAGCCACCGTCGGGGGCGATCTCCTCACGACCTCCTCACCGGACGTCGAGGACGGCGCTACCGTCGAAGGGGAGACGCAGACGGTCGCCGGGAGGTTGGACTTCGGCACGATCGGCATCGCCAGCCGGATCGCGTGGTGGGTCGGCTACTCGGGGTCCACGCTCATCCTCGGACTCCTCCTGCTGCTGTTCGCGCCCGGGATCGACGCCGGCATCGCCCGGACGGTGCGTGAGCGGATGGGCGCGGCGGCGGGCATCGGCGCGGCCTGGTTCGTCCTGCTGCCGGTGGGGGCGATCGCGCTCCTCGTGACCGTGATCGGGATCCCGCTCGGCGTGTTCCTCCTCCTGGCTTTCGCGTTCCTCTACACGGTTGGCTACGTGGCGGGCATCCACGGGATCGGCCGCATGCTCCGGAAGCCGCCCTCGTCGCGATACGTCGCGTTCCTGGTCGGCTGGGGCATCGCGCGGCTGGTCGCGCTCGTCCCCGTGCTCGGGGGCCTCGCCTGGGCGGTGGCGTCGGTGTTCGGGCTCGGGATCATCGCGGCCGCGGCTCGGCGCCGGCCCGTGGAGGAGGCGCGGGGTGCCGGCTCCGTACCGGCGCCTCCCGCACCCCCGATGCCCGCCTGAGGCCGCGCGGCGGAGCAGGGCTGGGAGCGGCGTCTCGCGCACGCACGCGATGGATACTGCCGCCATGGATGCGACCGGACCGCTTCGCGTCTCGCGTTCCATCCTGATCCCCGAGTCGGAGCTGCGCTGGCGCTTCAGCCGGTCGAGCGGACCGGGCGGGCAGTCGGTGAACACCGCCGATTCGCGGGTGGCGCTCTCGTTCGATGTCGCGCGCTCGGCAGCGCTCGGACCCGTCCAGCGTGCCCGCGTGCTGGAGCGACTGGGGGGCCGCCTCGTGGGCGGCGTGCTCACCGTCACGGCATCGGCGGAGCGCTCGCAACTGCGCAACAGGGAGGCCGCTCGCGCGCGGATGACGAAGATCGTGGCCGACGCGGTGGCGCCGCCCCCGGCGAAGCGTCGACCCACGAAGCCGAAGAAGACCGCCGTGGAGCGGCGGCTGGCGGACAAGCGGCGGCGTGCCCGGCTCAAGCGGCTGCGCCGCGTCGGCGAGGACGACTGAGGGCCGGCGCGCCGACGCCTCAGCGGCCGGTGGGGTTACCGGCGGCGTCTTCCTCGATGGCATCCTCGCGACGCCCGCCGGGCCTTCCCGGGGGATGTGGCATCCTCCACCTGCATGGCTGAGCCACTCTTGGTCGCTCGCGGTCTCGTCAAGTCGTTCCCCGTCGACCGGTCGGTAAGGAAGACACGAGGGAGGCTCGTTCACGCGGTCGACGGCGTCGACCTCACGATCGAAGCCGGTGAGACCCACGGCTTGGTCGGCGAGTCCGGCTCCGGGAAGTCGACCACCGGCCGGCTCATCATGCGGCTGCTCGAACCTGATGCGGGGACGGTCCGGTTCCGGGGTCGTGATCTTTTCGCGCTGCAGGGTTCCGAGCTGCGACGGACCCGTCGTCACCTGCAGATGATCTTCCAGGATCCATATTCGTCGCTCGACCCTCGGTACAGCGCCCGGAAGACCGTGATGGAGCCGTGGAGGATCCACCGCATGCATCCTGCCGCCGATCGGCCCCGGCTCGCCGACGCGCTGCTCGAGCGCGTGGGGCTCGACCC
>JBKJXU010000287.1:0-2833 GCA_046716145.1 Actinomycetota bacterium | reverse complement strand
CAAACCCCCGTGGCCCCGGCTCGGGGCACCTCCCCCCCCGCCGGGGGCGCCGCCCCCCCCGGCGCGCACGGCGCCGCCCGAAACGGCGCCTGCCGCGAAGGCGCCGGCGGTCAAGGCAGCAGCCCCTGCGAAGGCGCCGGCTCCGCGATCTGCTGCGCCCGCGCCGGCGACCGTCGTCATCCCGGAGATGCCGGCGGCCCCGGCAGAGCACGCCATGGTCGCGGCAACCCCGGAGGAGGCGTCCGCCCCGGCACCGGAGCCAGCCGCGACGCGGCGGACGACGAAGCGTCCGAAGACCTCACGCCCCGCACCCGCCGACACATCGGCCGCCGGGAACGGAGCGGCTTCGACCGAGGACCCGCAGGCCGGCTCCGAAGGTCAGGACGGCAGCGGCTCGTCCCGGGGGTCCCGGGAGGAGACCAGCCGTGGCGGCGACCGATCGGCTTGAGGCGGGCAAGGACGGAGCGGCTCCGCACGGGTCCGCTCACATCATCGCCACGGCCAAAGGTGGCGGCTTCCTCGCCGCGGGAACCCTCTTCGAGTACGCCGCCCGGTTCCTGATCGGTCTGCTACTTGCACGGAGCCTCGGCTTGACCGGCTACGGCCTCTACGTCTTGGCCATCAGCGTCTCGACCCTGTTCGCCGGGATCTCCTTGATCGGAACCGACGACGCCATGGTCCGCTACGTGGCGATCCTGTCCTCGCGCCGCGATCGGGAAGGCGTGGGCGGCACGCTGCAGGTCGGTCTCGGGATGGCGCTGGCCGGCGGCATCACGATGGGGATCGCACTGTTCATCCTCGCTGGGCCGATCGCGACCGGGCTCTTCTCGGCGCCGGACCTGGCGCGGGTGCTCCGATTCATGGCCGTCGTCGTTCCGTTCTTGGCCCTCAGCAACACGCTCTTGGGGATCGCCCGCGGCTTCAAGCGGATGGATTACACCGCGTTCTCGCAGAACGGCGTGCAGTCGGTCGTGCGTCTGATCCTGGTCGGCGTGCTCGCGATGGGAGGCTGGCTCACGCTGATGCCGGCGGCGATCGCGTTCGGGATCTCCGACGTCGCCGCGAGTCTCGCGCTGATCGTCTTGGTGAACCGGGAGTTCGACCTGCGGTCCGTGCTTCGACCGGGCAGCCGGCGCGACCTCCGCCAGATATTCGGCTTCGCGTTCCCGTTGTGGGTCTCGGGGCTGCTGCGTCAGTTCCGCGTCAACATCCAGAACGTCCTCGTGGGTTCGCTCGGCTCGGTCGCGGGCGTCGGCGTGCTCTCGGTCGCCAACCGCGTGAACGACGTGGCGACGCTCGGCTCCAAGTCCGTCTACATCGCTTCGCGACCGCTGATGGCGCAGCTGCACGATCGCGGTGACCGCGACGCCTTACGTGGTCTCTACACGGCTACGACCCGATGGAGCTTGGCGGTGAACATCCCGCTGTTCCTCGGGATGGTGCTGTACCCGGGCCCACTCCTGCAGGTCTTCGGCGAGGACTACGCGCGGGGCGCCACCGCGTTGGTCCTCGTCGCCTGTGCGCAGATGATCGCGGCGGGCACCGGGACCTGCCAGGGCATGCTCGACATGACGGGCCACACGCGGGTGAAGCTCGCGAACACCGTGGCGTGGACGGTGCTCCTCATCGGAGGGGGGGTGTTCGCGATCCCCCGCTGGGGCGTCGTCGGGGCCGCCGCGTCCACCTTGCTCGCCATGGGTGTCGTGAACATCGCGAGTGTCCTGGAGGTGTGGTTCCTCGAACGGCTCCAGCCCTACGACCGGAGCTCCGTGAAGCCCCTTGCAGCCGGCGCGCTGACGGCCGTCGGCGGGATCGTGCTGCGAGCCGTGCTCCCGGTCGAGGGTCTGATCGGCGCACTCGCACAGGGCGCCGTCCTGACGGCCGCCTACCTGGGCCTGCTGCTCGCCATGGGTCTCGAGCCGCAGGACCGCATCATCGTGGACCGGGTGATGGGCAAGGTCCGAGGGGTGCGCGGGCGGGTCGTGCACGCGGGCGCGGGGGGCACGGCGTGAGCGCGCAGCCGGTGTACCGAGACGAAGCCGGGCGGGCGCCGGCGGGCGCCGGCGACGGGCCCGTGTTCATCGGCGGGCTGGACCGCAGCGGCAAGACGACGATGCGGGCGCTCCTGGCCTCGCACCCGCGGATCGCCATCCCATCCGTGGGCTCGAACATGGAGACCTACTTCTACCGGCGCTACGGCGATCTGCGCCTGCCCTCCAACTTCGAGCGATGCCTGGACGCGATGCTGCGCTACAAGCACGTCCGATCCCTCCAGCCCGATGCCGAGAGGATCCGCCGTGAGTTCGCCGAGGGCCCTCCCACCTACGAGCGGCTCTTCGCGCTGTTCCTGAGCCACTTCGCCGAGCGCGAAGGCAAGCCTCGCTGGGGGGCGCAGACGGGATTGATCGAGCGATACGCCGACGTGCTGATGGCGGCCTACCCGGGGGTGCGCATCGTCCACATGATCCGTGACCCGAGGGATCGCTACGAGGCCTCGCTCGCGCTGTGGCCCGACGGCAAGGGGCGGGCCGGCGGTGCCGTCGCGCGGTGGCGGTACTCCACCGCCCTGGCCGAGCGCAACCTGCGCCGCTACCCCGGGCAGTACCTCATCGTCCGTTTCGAAGATCTGGTCCGTGAGCCGGAGACGACCGTCCGAGCCGTGTGTGCGTTCCTGCAGGAAACCTACGACCCCGCGATGCTCGCGATGCCGGCTGCGCAGAAACACCAGGACCTGCTGCGACGAGGCGTCGACGGCGGTTCCGGTGAAGGCGTGGCGCTGTTCTCGGAGCGGTTCATCGGCGGGCACCGCGGCGTGCTCGCGCCGGGGGAACTC
>JBKJXU010000286.1:0-8662 GCA_046716145.1 Actinomycetota bacterium | reverse complement strand
ATCGTGGAGGACGGCGCGTTCGTCGGGTCTCGGTGCATCGTGGTGGAAGGGGTGCGCGTCGGTGCAGGCGCGGTGTTGGGCGCGGGCGTGGTCCTCACGGGCAACACGCCGGTGATCGACGTGACGGGCGCTGAGGCGATCGAGCATCGCGGGCGCGTCCCCGCCCGGGCGATCGTCATCCCCGGCAACCGCGCGAAGGAGTTCACTGCGGGCCACTTCGGCCTGCCCTGCGGGCTCATCATCGGCTACCGCTCCGAAGCCACGGAGGACAAGGTCAGGCTGAACGAACTGCTCCGCGACTTCGGCTCGTCGATGGGGTGAGTCCGCCCGTGGCCGACCGACCCGCGCAGAAGCCCGAGGACCGGATCCTCGAGTCTCCGATCGCTGCCACCTGGCGTTCCGTTCAGCAGGAGCGCGCCATCCTGGTGGGGATCGGCCCGGGCATCCGCGAGGAGGACCTCGACGAGCTGGCGGCGCTCGCCGAGACGGCCGGGGCCGAGCCCGTCGGACGACTGGTCCAGAGCCGCACCGAACCCGATCCCCGGTTCTGGATCGGCACGGGCAAGGTCGAAGAGCTGCACGGGCAGCTGCACGGCGGCGACGCCGAGCTCGTGATCTTCGACGAGGAGCTCACCCCGGGGCAGCTGCGGGCCCTGGAGTCGCGGCTGAAGGTCAAGGTGCTCGACCGCACGGCGCTGATCCTGGACATCTTCGCCCTGCACGCCCACACCCGGGAGGGCAAGGCGCAGGTCGAGCTGGCGCAGCTCAACTACCTCCTCCCGCGGCTGCGCGGCTGGGGCGAGGCGATGAGCCGGCTCGGAGGTGGCTCCGGTACCGGTGGCCCGATCGGCACGCGCGGCCCCGGTGAGACGAAGCTCGAGATGGACCGGCGGCATATCGGACGGCGGATCACGAAGCTCCGCCGCGACGTCAAAGCGATGCGGAAGACCCGTGACACGAAACGGGCGGCTCGCCGATCGTCCGAGACCCCTCAGGTCGCGATCGCCGGGTACACGAACGCCGGCAAGTCGACCCTGATGCGCCGGATCACCGGCGCCGACGTCATCGTGGCTGACCAACTTTTCGCCACGCTCGACCCCACGACGCGCAAGGTGGTGCTGCCGGGCGGGCGGCGCGCCACGATCACCGACACCGTGGGGTTCGTGAGCAAGCTTCCACACGATCTGGTCGAGGCGTTCCGCTCCACCCTCGAGGAAGTGACGCTCGGCGATCTCATCATCCTGATCGCCGACGCATCCAGCCGTGACCTCGGGGCCCAGATCGATGCCGTGCACCGCGTCCTGGACGAGATCGGGGCGGTGAACATCCCCGAGGTGCTCTGCCTGAACAAGATCGACCGGCTGACGGGCTCGGAGCGAGCACGTCTGTCCCGACGTCACCCCGGCTCGGTCCCCGTCTCGGCGCTCACCGGCGAGGGCATGGAGGGCCTGATGGAAGCGGTCGCCCGTGAGTTACCCGACCCCCCGGTGTTGATCTCGGCCCTCGTGCCGTGGGACCGGGGCGACCTGGTGGCGATGCTGTACCGCGAGGCGGAAGTGATCGCGGCCGACGCCGAGCCAGAGGGGACGCACGTGCAGGCCAGGGTGGGCCTCCGGGGATTGGCGGCGATGCGCCCCTACCTGGACGGCGCGCCGGTCGGAGCCGGGGAGGCGAGCGGCCCTACGGTCCCCCGATCGCCCACAACGACGGCTCGGCCCACCCGCCCGTGATGACGGTGTCGGGGTCCTGACCGCGAGCCTGCGCGAACCTGGCCGCCAGCACCTGCAGACGCACCGTCATGGGGATCTGGGCCAAGAGCGTGGGAAGCGCTGCCGGCTCCACGAGCCGGGTCACACCGATGCCTTCTCCCTCGGCCGCACGCGCGATCGCCTCGACGAGTCCGTCGTCGTCCGGCGGGTGCAACGCGATCAGGTGGTCCTGCGCCGTCAGGGGCACGGCCGACCCGTGCAAGAAGTACTCGGCGTCGTACCCGATCGTGAGCATCCGTGCTGCTTCGCGTGACTTGAGCGAACCCTCGGCGGCCGTGATGGACGCCGGGCCGGCACCGATCACCACGAGGGCGCGTGCCGGGACAGGTACGCCATCCACGCCCGGTGCGGCGAGGGCCGCCGCGACCGCCTCGGGCACCGCGGCCAAGGCGTCCTCGGTGAGGGTGTCGGCGCCCATCGCAGATGCGATCCGCGCCATCACGAAGAGCGCAGCGGTGTAACTGGAGGTGTAGGTCTCCGAGGTTTCCTTCTCGACGGTCTCGACGATGTCGTTCAGCGGCAGACCCCGCCGGCAGATGGTGAACGTCTGCATCCCGGCGCCGAACGCCAGGGCTCGAGCCGAGAGCGCGTAGGACGTCTCGCCCGTGTGGGTGATGATGACGACCCCGTCGCCCGGGCCCACGATCGGCGCGTTCCGCACGAACTGCATCGAGGACACGGCGTGGGCGCTGCGCCCGGCGTCTTGCAGCATGGCGGCACCCAACGCCGCCGCGTGCTGGCTGCTGCCGGTGCCGACCACCCAGATCCGCCGGACCCGGTGCAGACCCTCGGCGGCGACATGTATCTGCGCCGTGGTTCCGGGTGCAGTGAGGAGGCGGTGCAGCTCCTCGGGTTGTGACTGGATCTGATGCAGGAGCTGCGTTCCTTGTTGAAGCGCCACGGTCCGTCCCTCCACGAGATCGTCGAGGCGGATCCTAGCGCAGACTCACACCTTCCGAAGCACCGCGACGACCTTGCCGAGCACCCGGCCGTCGATCATCTCGAAAGGCTGCAGGGCGGGGTTCTCCGGGATGAGCATGACCCGGGCGCCATCATGACCCAGGCGCTTCACGGTGGCCTCGTCCTCGGCCGGACCCGGTAGCAGGGCTGCCACGATGTCGCCGTCCTCGGCGGTCTCGCGCTGGTGCACGACGACCACGTCACCGTCCAAGATCCCGGCCCCGATCATCGAGTCGCCGGCGACCCGCAAGGCGAAATGCTCGCCGGCGGCGCGCACGAAGTCGGCGGGGACGTTCAGGTGCTCTTCCACGTGCTCGGCCGCGAGCACCGGCGCCCCGGCCGCGATCCGGCCCACGAGCGGGACGTTGACGCCCTGGGCGCGATGCTCCTCGCCGGAGAGCGACATGGCTCGAGGCTTGGTGGGGTCCTTGTGCAGCAGGCCGCGCTTCTCCAGGTTCGCCAACTGGGCGTGGACGCTGCTGGACGAGGTGAGGCCGACAGCCTCCCCGATCTCGCGGACGGTGGGAGGATAGCCGCGCTCGCGCACGGTCTGGGCGATGACCTCGAGGATGTGCTGCTGGCGGGATGTGATGTCAGACACGGTCTCTACCCTCCTTGCTCATGGAACCGACGCTAGCACGGGGTGGGGGAGGCAGCAAACATATGTTCGATTCCTCTCTTGACACCGAACGGGTGTTCGGCCAGCATGCACGGATGCATCGAACATACGTTCGTCGGCGTCTGGCGGCTCTCGCTCTCGGGCTCGCCGTCCTCGGGTGGGGTGTTCCGGCCGCCGCCCGCACCGTCGCGGGCGATGCAGCACCCTCACGGCCTGCCGGCCCCACCTACGTCGTGCGCCCGGGTGACACGCTCTGGGCGATCGCGCTGCGGGTCGCCCCTGCTGAGGACCCGCGCGCCGTGGTGGATCGGATCGTCGGCGCGAACGGTATCGACGCCGGCTCGCTCATCCCGGGGCAGGCGCTCGTCCTCCCCTCCGCTTGACGCCTACGGGTGGGGTCGGTACCGTCCGGCCCGCCCAACATCTTGTGGGTTCCTGATGCGTTGTCCCTGGTGCGATGCCGACGAGGATCGGGTCGTTGACTCACGACCCGCCGACGCCGGAGGCGCGATCCGCCGCCGGCGGCAGTGCCATGCGTGCGGCCGGCGGTTCACCACCTACGAACGGATCGAGGAGATCGGGTCGGTGGTGCGCAAGCGCGACGGGAGCCGGGAGCCCTTCGAGCGGGGGAAGGTGGAGGCGGGCATCCGGCGGGCGCTCGCGGGTGGTGCCGTCTCGAACGAGCGGATCGACCAGATGGTCGACCGGATCGAGCTCCGTCTGCGCCGGAAGGGGCCGGATCTCACCTCGCGACAGGTGGGAGCCGAGGTCCTGGCCGCGCTGCAGAAGCTGGACGAGGTGGCGTACGTACGGTTCGCCTCGGTCTACAAGGACTTCCAGGGGATCACGGACTTCGAGCGCGAGCTCGGGTTGTTGCTGGAGAAGAAGGAACCCGCGAAGCGCCGGGCCCGATAGCACCATCGGGCCACCCGATCGGTTGGGGTCACGCCGGGTGGTTCTCGGTGTGAGATACTAGATATTGTGGTCGCCAACCTTTTCACCCACAAGCCCTTGACGTTGTCGGTGCAGCGGATCATCATGCGAACTCCCCGGATCACACACCTGTAACTCGATCCCACAGTGATCCCACAGCGATCCCACATACCGGGGCGGACGACGAGGACGAAGGAGGGGGCATGGCAACACGTGAGGGCGATGTCGAGGTCATCCGCGATGGGCTGACGTTCAAGCGGTTCTTCACCCAGGAAGGGGTGCACCCGTTCGACCAGGTCGAGTGGGAGACCCGCGATGCGGTCATCCCGAACTACAAGGAGGGCGGCAACGCCTTCGAGCAGCGCGACGTCGAGTTCCCCGTGTCGTGGTCACAGAACGCCACGAACATCGTCGCGCAGAAGTACTTCCGCGGCTCCCTCGGGACCCCTCAGCGCGAGTCCTCCGTCCGCCAGCTTGTCGGCCGTGTGGTCGACACCATCACCGGGTGGGGGCGCAAGAACGCCTACTTCGCCACCGACCACGACGCCCAGGTCTTCGCCGAGGAACTGACCCATCTCCTGGTGAACCAGAAGGCCGCCTTCAACTCTCCGGTCTGGTTCAACGTCGGGGTCCCCGATACCCCACAGCAGTGCAGCGCCTGCTTCATCCTGGCCGTTGACGACCACATGTCCTCGATCCTCAACTGGTACGTCGAGGAGGGGACCATCTTCAAGGGCGGGTCGGGCTCGGGCATCAACCTCAGCCGGATCCGGTCCTCGAAGGAGACCCTCGCGGGCGGTGGGACGGCATCGGGCCCGGTGTCGTTCATGCGCGGCGCGGACGCCTCCGCAGGCACCATCAAGTCCGGTGGCAAGACCCGCCGGGCGGCCAAGATGGTCATCCTGAACGTGGATCATCCCGACGTGCGGGACTTCATCTGGTGCAAAGCCCACGAGGAAGAGAAGGCGCGGGCGCTCCGCGACGCGGGCTTCGACATGGACCTGGACGGCCGAGACGCCTACTCGATCCAGTATCAGAACGCCAACAACTCGGTCCGCGTGACCGACGAGTTCATGCAGGCCTACGAGAAGGACGCCGACCACCGCCTCAAGTCGGTCACCACCGATGAGACGGTCGAGACCGTGCGCGCACGCGACCTGATGCGCGATATCGCCCAGGCGGCGTGGGAGTGCGCCGACCCCGGCATGCAGTACGACACCACCATCAACGAGTGGCACACGTGCCCCGCCTCGGGCCGGATCAACGGATCCAACCCGTGCAGCGAGTACATGCACCTGGACAACTCGGCCTGCAACCTCGCGAGCCTCAATCTGATGCGCTTCCTCGACGCCGAGGGCAACTTCGACGTCGGATCGTTCCGCCACGCCGTGGAGATCGTCTTCACCGCGCAGGAGATCGTCGTCGGGGAGTCGGACTACCCGACGGAGAAGATCGGCGAGAACGCACGCTCCTACCGCCAGCTGGGGCTGGGCTACGCGAACCTCGGGGCGCTCTTGATGGCCCGGGGGATGCCGTATGACTCCGATCAGGGCCGGGCGTGGGCCGGGGCCATCACGGCGCTCATGACGGGCTGGGCCTACCGCACCAGCGCGCGGATCGCCGAGGTGACGGGGCCGTTCGCCGGGTATGCGCCCAACGCCGACGCCACGATCCGGGTGATGCGCAAGCATCGCGCGGCAGCCGATGAGATCGATGCCGAGATGGTGCCCGAGGCCATGCTCTCGGCGGCCAAACAGGCCTGGGATGAAGCGATCGCGTTCGGGGAACTCCACGGCTACCGCAACGCGCAAGCGAGCGTGCTCGCTCCCACCGGCACCATCGGGCTGATGATGGACTGCGACACCACCGGCATCGAGCCCGAGCTCGCCCTGGTGAAGACGAAGAAGCTCGTCGGTGGCGGCACCATGCAGTTCGTGAACCAGACCGTGCCGAGAGCGCTCGAACGCCTGGGCTACATGCCGGATCAGATCGAGGACATCGTCGCCTACGTGGCCGAGCACAATTCGGTCCTGGATGCGCCGCACCTCAAGCGTGAGCACGACGCCGTGTTCGACACCGCGATGGGAGCCCAGCCCATCCACTACATGGGCCACGTGCGGATGATGGCGGCGGCGCAGCCGTTCATCTCAGGGGCTATCTCCAAGACCGTGAACATGCCCGAGGAGGCCACGGTCGAAGAGGTCGAGCGGCTCTTCGTCGAGTCATGGAAGCTGGGTCTGAAAGCGGTCGCGATCTACCGCGACAACTGCAAGGTCGCCCAGCCGATGTCGGCGGACAAGAAGAAGACGGCTATCGCACCCGAGCCGGCTGCCCTGGCACACCCGGTCCGCAAGCGCCTGCCCATGAGCCGGCCGTCCATCACCACCTCGTTCCAGGTGGGCGATGCCGAGGGCTACATCAACGCCGGTTCCTATCCAGACGACGGCCTCGGGGAGATCTTCCTGAAGACCTCGAAGCAGGGCTCCACGCTCTCGGGAGTGATGGACGCCTTCGCCATCGCGGTCTCGCTGGGGTTGCAGTACGGGGTGCCGCTGGAGGCCTACGTCTCGAAGTTCATCAACACGAAGTTCGAGCCCTCGGGCATGACGAGTGACCCGGACATCAGGTTCGCCACCTCGCTCGTGGACTACGTGTTCCGGCGTCTCGCTCTGGACCATCTGCCGGTGGAGGTCCGCGAGAGCCTAGGCATCCGGTCCATCCAGGAGCGCACGCTCGAGGACCAGGAGAAGATCGGCGAGCTCGAGACGGGTGCGAGCGAGCCGGCATCCGTGGAGCCCGTGGAGCCGCAGCGGATCGACATGGGCGCCAAGCAGTCCGCGAAGATCCTGGACGCGCCGCTGTGCTACTCGTGCGGGTCGAAGATGCAGCCCGCCGGGTCGTGCTACGTCTGCGGGAGTTGCGGCAGCACCAGCGGCTGCTCGTAGACTCCGGCGCGTGGGGGAGCACACCGCGCGACTGATCGGGCTGCATCACGTTCAGCTGGCGATGCCACCGGGCGAAGAGGAAGCCGCCGTGCGCTTCTACGGCGCGATCCTCGGGTTGACCCAGGTGGCCAAGCCGCCCGAGCTCGCGCCTCGCGGCGGTGTGTGGTTCCGCGACGAGGGCCTCGAGGTGCATCTGGGCGTCGAGGAGCCGTTCAAGCCGGCGCACAAGGCCCACCCCGCGTTCGTCGTCCGCAACCTGGACACGCTGCGCGAGAAGATCGAGCTTGCCGGCTACCGGGTCACCGACGAGGTGGTGCTGGAGGGGTTCCTCCGTTGCCACGTCCGCGATCCTTTCGGGAACCGGCTCGAGCTGATCGAGCCGGTCGAGGGCTGAGCGTGGATCTTCCCTTCCGGCGCGTGCGGCCCGAAGGCGAGTTGCCGGCGGCCCGGCACGACGGTGACGCCGGGCTCGATCTGCGTGCCGCGGAGGCGGCGGTGGTGGCACCCGGGGAGCGAGCGATGATCCCCACCGGTGTGGCGGTCGCGATCCCCGAAGGACACGCAGGCTTGGTCCTGCCCAGGAGCGGGCTCGCGTCCAAGCGCGGCCTTACGCTCGCGAACGCCCCCGGCCTCATCGACGCCGGTTACCGCGGTGAGGTCGTGTGCGCGGTCGTGAACCTGGACCCCTCGGAGAAGGTGGAGATCCAGGTCGGCGACCGGATCGCCCAGCTCGTGATCGTGGCGGTCCCCGAGGTCACCCCTGCCTGGGTCGAGGCGCTGCCCCCGACCATCCGCGGCGAGGACGGTTTCGGCTCCACCGGCACGTCGTGATCATCCGTCCCGAGGAAGCCCGCGACCGGATCGGGTCCATCGAGGTGGAGGCCGCCGCGTTCGGGGAGCCCGCCGAGGCGAGGATCGTCGAGGCGATCCGTGACGAGCCCGGTTCGTTCGCGCTGGTCGCGGAGTTCGACGGCGACATCGTGGGCCACGTGCAGCTGTCGACAGCGTGGGTGGGGGAGGGCGAGGTGCTCGCGCTCGGACCGATCGGCGTGCTCCCGAGTCATCAGGGCCGAGGTGTCGGGACATCTCTGGTCGCCGCAGCGCTTGAGGCGTCTGAGCGGCGTGGCGTCCCTGCGGTGATCCTGCTGGGGAGCCGTGCGTACTACGGTGCCAGGGGTTTCGTGCCGGCGGTCCGGTTCGGCCTGCGCAATCCGTTCGCTGGCGTCACGCCCGACGGGTTCGAGATCGAGGAGGAGGACTTCCAGATCGCGGTCTTGGACCCTGGAAGCGTGGACCGCTTCACAGGAGATGCGCGATGGCACGCCGCGTTCGGTTGAAGCATGTCGAGCGGCCTTCTAGGATGGGGAGGCGCCGCGCGGACGTGGCTCAGTTGGTAGAGCACCACCTTGCCAAGGTGGGGGTCGCGGGTTCGAATC
>JBKJXU010000285.1:0-3371 GCA_046716145.1 Actinomycetota bacterium | reverse complement strand
CAATCTGGCGCGCTACGCTCGGCGGCGCGCGCACCCTCGCCGAGACCACCCTGGGCGCCGATCCGGACGACGTCGTGGTACTCAAGGCTCCCTTCGAGGCGTCGCCCGAGCTCCCGAGCGTCGTCGCGATCGTGCAGGTGGCGTCCGAAGGCCCGCTCACGGACACCTTCTTCTACGGCGCGGCGATGGCCGGTCTCGTTCCAACCGCGATCGATCCTCGGGAACCCCTGGGAGGTGCCCTCATCAACGGGGCCTATGACTGGCCCTCGGTACGCAACCAGACCGCGACATATCAAGACCTCACGCTCGTCCGGGAGCTGATGGCCGCCCACGGAGAGCGTCTGCGGTTCGGCGGGTTGATCGTCGCGCTCGGGTACCTGTCGACCGCCTTCGAGAAGCAGCGTTCCGCGATGCTGTCGGCGCGGCTGGCGCGTTCGATGGGCGCCGACGCAGCGATCTGCACGACGTTCTCCTCGGGCAACTCCCATACCGACACGATGCTCACCGTGCGAGCGCTCGAGCGGATGGAGATCGCGGCGGTGCCGATCGTCGCGGAGACCAACGGCGGGCTGACCGATCACGTGCCCGAGGCCGTCAGCGTCGTGAGCGCCGGCAACGAGGACGAGCTCGTCGAGGCCTGGACGCCAGAGCGCATCCTCGGAGGGCCCGGACCCGCGCGTGCGGGCGAGCCTGTCCCCACGTGGGCGTACCTCGGTGCGAACGTGCAGACGGGCGACGGATGGCTCCAGGCGGTGCCGGGATGAAGGTCGTGCACTACCTCAACCAGTTCTTCGCCGGTCTCGGCGGGGAGGAAGCCGCGGGCCAGGCACCGGTGCGGCTCGAGGGGCCGCAGGGCCCGGGACGGGGGCTGGGTGCGGCGGGTCTTCCCGTCGACGTCACGCTCGCGTGTGGCGACGATCACTTCGGAGAGCACGAAGAAGAGGCGCTGCGGACCCTCCTGGCCTGGATCGACGAACTCGATCCCGACGTGTTGGTCTGCGGGCCGGCGTTCGGCTCCGGCCGCTACGGTTACGCCTGTGGCGTGCTCGCCCGCGAGGCCGGCCGGCGCGGGGTCTCGGTGGTGACGGCCATGACGCCGGACTCGCCCGGCGTGCTGGCGGCCGAGGGCGCCGCCTACGTCGTGCCGACCGCCGCCAGCGTCGCCGGGATGCGCGCCGTGCTGCCGGTGATCGCGAGCCTCGGCGCGCGCCTGGCAGCCGGGGAAGTGGTCGGCGGCCCCGACGAGGAGGGATACCTCCCGCGGGGTCTGCGCACCAACGTCCGGGCGCCGGAAAGCGGGGCCGCGCGGGCGATCGATCTGGCCCTCGCCAGGCTCGCGGGGCACGTGTCGACCGAGGTGGAGCCTGTCGGCGACCGGGTCCCGCCGCCTCCGGGACTCGTCGATCTGCCGACCCTGACGATCGCGCTCGTCACGGAGGCTGGATGCGTGCCGCAGGGCAACCCGGACCGGCTGCCCACGCGGCACGCGAACGTCTGGCTCCGCTACCCCATCGACGGCGTGGGATCCTTCGACGCTGAGCGCTACCAGACCGTGCACGCCGGGTTCGACACCACCGCGGCGAACGACGATCCGAACCGCCTCGTGCCGCTCGATGCCGCCCGCGTCCTGGAAGCCGCCGGCCGCTTCGGCCGCCTGCACGGCGAGTTCTTCACGACCTCTGGGGTGGATACACCGGTCGCGACGGCCGTGAAGTTCGGCCGCGAGATGGCGGAGGAATGCCGCGAGGCCGGTGTGGCGGCTGTGATCTTGACCGGCACCTGAGGGACGGGCACGCGTTGCGGGGCGACGCTTTCGAAGGAGTTGGAGCGGATGGGGATCGCGACCGTGTTCATCACGGCCCTGCCGACGATCGCCCAGATGGTCGGTGCCAACAGGATCCTGCGTGGCGTGTCGATCACCCACCCGACGGGTGACCCGTCGCTCGCCGCCGGCGACGAGTTGGGCTTGCGCACCGCGATGCTCGAGCGCGCGCTGGACATGCTCGGGACCGACGTCGACCCGCGCACGGTGTGGGAGGTCGAGGTATGAACGCCCCGGCGATCCTCGGGGCGAGCCTCACGCTGCAGCACGTCCCCGACCTGGTCCGGCACGGGTCCAAGCCCGCGCGCGAACCCGAGCTCCTCCCTCGGCTCCTCAGCGCGCTCCGCACCTTCGACGCCGCCGCGGCCTATCCGCCGCACCAGGTCTTCATCGGGAACCTCGAGCCCGAGGCGCTCCGCGGGCTCGCGCGGCCGTGGTGGCGCGACGCACCGCAAGCGTCGCCGGACGGAGCGAGCGGGCAGATCGTGGACCAGTCGGTGTTCTACGGGTGGCTCGGAGCCCTCGACCGCTTCGAGCTCGTGCGGATGGGGGAGGAGCCGCGCCCCGGGGACCTGCCCCTGTTCGCGGGGGGCGAGGTCGTCGGCGCCTTCGCTCCGGACCATGAGCGGGACGAGTCGCTCACGGCGTCGGTCCTCCTCGAGAACCTCTCCTGCGTGGTGAGTGCCACCCATGCGACGCGATATCTGCTGAGGAGCGCCGACATCGACCCCGCCTCGATCGAGCACGTGATCGCGTGCGGCGAAGAGGCGATCGGGGACCGGTACCAACGTGGCGGCGGGAACCTCGCCAAGGCGGTCGCCGAGGCATGTGGCCTCACCGAAGCGAGCGGCGCCGATGTGAAAGCGTTCTGCGCCGGCCCGATCCACGCGTTGATCGTGGCGGGGGCGCTCGTCGCGGCGGGCGTGCATGCCCGAGTCGCCGTGGTCGCCGGTGGGTCGTTCGCGAAGCTCGGCATGAAGTTCCTCGGGGCGCTCGAGACCGGTGGCCCGATCATCGACGACACCCTGGCCGGGATGGCCGTGCTCGTCGGTCGTGCCGAGGACGACCCTCGGGCGCCTCGCATCCGCATGGACGCGGTCGGCCGGCACCGCACCGGCTCCGCCTCGCAGCAGGCACTCCTCGAGGACATCGTGGGGCGGCCGCTCGATGCGATGGGGCTCGGCATCACCGACGTCGCGACCTACGCCACGGAACTCCATGACCCCGAGGTGACCGAGCCCGCCGGCGGTGGCGACGTGCCGGATCGCAACTACCGGATGCTGGCCGGCCTCGGGGTCGTCCGGGGCGAACTGACGCGCGAGCAGATGCCCGGATTCGTCCGTGACCACGGCCTCCCCGGCTTCTCGCCGACCCAGGGCCACATCGCCTCGGCGATCCCGTGGCTCCCGCACGCGCTCGCGAGGTTCCGTGCCAGCGACCTGCAACGCACGATGCTGCTGGCCAAAGGCAGTCTCTTCCTCGGCCGCATGACGCGGCTGTGGGACGGCGCCTCGATCACGCTGGAGGCGCAACGATGAACGTCACCGCC
>JBKJXU010000284.1:0-5118 GCA_046716145.1 Actinomycetota bacterium | reverse complement strand
GCACAAGCGCCCGGACGCGGTGAAGTGGGCAGCGGCGGCGCGCAAGCACGCCGCCCAGGTCGCCGTCGGCATCAAGGTTTCCCCCCGCTACCACCGCTCGGACGCCAAGGTCCAACCCGGTGTTGGGGGCCCCGGGGGGCCCGCGCCCCCGCGCGCCCCCCCCCACCCACCCCAGGGAAGGACAGCACGCATGCGCAGGTTCGTTCGGATGGCGGGTGTCGCAGGGCTCGCCGTCGCTCTGTTCGCAGCAGGCGGGATCGGCGCGTTCCGGGCGCTCGCACCGGAGGTGCCGGCCGCACGGGCACCCGCCGCAGCCCAACTCGCCCCGGCCGTGACCCGGGGGTCGCTGCGGAGCATCATCGGTGGCTTGCAGGACCGTCTCGAGGTGATGCCCGATGACGGCCGCTCCTACGCATCGCTCGGCATCGCCTACGTCCAGGCCGCACGGATCTGGGGCGATCCCACCTACTACCCGAAGGCAGAGGAAGCGCTCACGCGCGCCCTGGCTCTGCGCGAGGACGACGAGGTCGATGCCCTGCTCGGGATGGGCTCCCTCGCACTCGCCCGTCACGACTTCGCCGCCGCGCTCGGATGGGGCGAGCAGGCCAGGGCGATCAACCCCGACAACGCGAGCGTCTACGGCGTGATCGGCGACGCGCAGATCGAACTCGGTCGCTACCAAGGGGCCTTCGCGACCTTCGACACGATGGTGCAGACGCGGCCCGACATCGCCTCCTACGCGCGTGTGTCCTACGCCCGCGAACTCCGCGGCGACGTCGCCGGCGCGCTGCGCGCGATGCGTCTGGCCGAAGGGGCGGCGGGCACGCCGTACGACCGAGCCTGGGCCGCCCACCAGATCGGCGACCTCGCGTGGCACGCAGGGCGGATCGGGCTGGCGCAACGTTCCTACGAGCGGAGCCTCGCCTCGGTTCGAACGTACATCCCGGCCCGCGCAGGGCTCGCGCGGGTGGCCTGGGCTCGCGGCGACGTTCACGCAGCCATCGCCGGCTACCGGTGGGTGGTGGCACGTTCGCCTTTGCCCGAGCACGTGATCGCGCTCGGGGACCTGTACCTGGCGAGCGGCAGGGACGAGGAGGCCGGCCGGCAGTACGACCTGGCGCGCGTGGAGGCGACGTTGCTCCGCGCCAACGGCGTCAACGTCGATCTCGAGCTCGCGCTGTTCGAGGCCGACCACGGCGACCCGGCCGTGGCGGTACGCCAGGCGCGCCAAGGGTGGGAGACGAGGCGGAGCATCCACGCCGCCGACGCTCTGGCGTGGTCGCTGTTCCGCGACGGGCGGACCCAGGAGGCCTGGAAGTTCGCGCGGATGTCGCTTCGCCTCGATACGGCCGACGCTTCGTTGCACTACCACGCGGGCATGATCGCGCTCGGCCTCGGTGAGCGTGCGCAAGGCCGTTCGCTCCTGTCCGACGCGCTGCGCATCAACCCGGCGTTCTCGATCCTGTACGCCCCCGCAGCCAGAGCAACCCTGGACCGGCTGGGGTCCCGATGATCCGCAGGACGCTCGGGGCCGCCCTGGTGTCGGTGGCACTGATGGCTACTTTCCCGGGCGCCGCATCGGCGCACCCGCTCGGGAACTTCACGATCAACACCTCGAGCGTCATCACGGTCGCGCCCGAACGGCTGCGTCTGGACTACATCGTCGACATGGCCGAGATCCCGGCGTTCCAAGAACTGGCGGCGATCGACACCGACGGCGACGGCGCGACCAGCGAGGAGGAGCTCGACGACTGGGCGTCGAACGAAACGGCTCGGCTCGAACGCGGGCTCGAGGTGCGGATCGACGGTCAGGCCGTCGTGCTGACGCCGGTGGCAGCCTCCGCCACGCTCGCGCCCGGTCAGGGCGGCCTGTCCGTCCTCCGGCTGGAATCCCGGTTCGAGGCGGAGGCGCCCACGCAGGGGGATGTCGCGTTCGCCGACGGGAACTTCCCCGGCAGGATCGGATGGCGCGAGGTGGTGGCGACCGGCGTCGACGGTGCGGCGGTGTCGAGCACCTCGGTGCCGTCGGTGAGCCCCAGCGACCTGCTCCGCGCCTACCCCGACGACCTCCTGTCCAGTCCTCCGAAGGTGCTTCGGGCCTCGTTCGCGTTCGCCGCGGGGACCTCGGCGCTCCCGCAGATCGCCGTGGGTTCGCCGACATCAGCCCGCGCCGAGGGCGGGGGTGGCGCGCTCGCCGGTCTGGTGGCCCAGGGTGAACTCACCCTGCCGGCGGTCGGCATCGCTCTGCTCGTGGCGTTCGGCCTCGGCGCGCTGCATGCGCTCGGGCCCGGGCACGGGAAGACGCTCATGGCCGCGTACGTGGTGGGCCGCAACGCAGGTAGCCGGCAAGCGGTGCTCGTGGGCGTCGCGGTCGCTGCGATGCACACCGCGTCGGTCCTGGCTCTCGGCGTGATCGTCTTCGCAGCCGAGCGCCTCGCTCCGGAGCGTGTCTACCCGTGGCTCACCGCGCTCTCGGGGCTGACGGCGCTGGGCCTCGGCGCGGCGCTGTTGATCTCGCGGTGGCGAAGCCTTCGCGTCGTGAGTGACCACGGCCACGGACACGAGCACGATCACGGGCATGACCACGGGCACACGCACGATCACGACCACGCTTCCGAGGGGCGCGTGCTGTCGAAGCGCGGCCTGGTGGCCGTGGCCTTCGCCGGTGGCGTCCTGCCCTCACCGAGCGCTCTCCTGGCGCTCCTGGCATCGTTCGCGCTCGGTCGCGCGGCGCTCGGTCTCGCGATGGTCGCGACATTCAGCCTTGGACTCGCGTGCACCCTGATCGTGGTCGCGATCGCGGTCACCCGGGCACGAGCGGCGGTCCAGTCACGGATGCAGGGCCGCCTGACCCGGCTGGTTCCGCTCGCCTCGGCGGCCGTCATCGTCGCGGTCGGCGCCACGGTGACCGTCCGCGCGGTCGCGGGGATGTGAGATGGCGGCCATCGCCGCGCGTGCGGCTTGTGCGGGGGTCACCCGGTCCGATACCGTCGGCCCCCACCGCAGCGAAGGGAGAGGGGGATGCGGCCGCGAGCAGATGGGTGCCGAGCTGAGACATCCCCGGCACGGGCGCATGGCCGAAGCGGGTTCCGGCGTGGTCGTTGACCTCGACGATGCCAGGGACCGCGACCTGGTGCGTCGCGTCGCCGATGGCGATGAGGACGCGTTCCGCGGGCTGTTCCGGCGTTACGCGCCGAACGCCCAGTCCCTGGCGCTCCGGGTCGTTCGCCAGCCCTTCCTGGCCGAAGAGATCGTCCAGGACGCTTTCTTGGCTCTGTGGCGGAACCCCACGAGCTTCGATCCGGCCCGCGGTTCGTTCCGAGCCTGGCTGCTGAGCCTGGTCCACCATCGAGCCGTCGACCTGGTGCGGCGGGAGGAATCCCAGCGTCGGCGTGCCGAGGCCGTGGGCGCGGAGCCGGCTGCCGCGGGCGCCCCCGACCCCGCCGAGGAGGTCGCCGACCTGGTGGACCTCGAGCGCGAGAGCGAGCGGATCCGTTCCGCGCTCGACGTCTTGCCGCCCGCCCAGCGCGACGTGATCGAGTTGATGTACTTCGGGGGGTTGTCGCAGTCCATGATCGCCGACCGGCTGTCGCTGCCGCTGGGTACCGTGAAGTCGCGCACGCTGCTCGGGATGCGCCGCTTGCGAACCGAGATGGTGCAGCCATGACCGACCACACGCAGATCGAAGAGCTCCTCGCCGCCCGCGCCCTCGGTGGGCTGACCGGAGCCGACGCGGCCACACTGGACGCCGCGCTCGCCGAGCACGGTCCCGCGTGCGAGGAGTGCCGGCGGCTGGAACGCGAGTTCACCGAGGTCGCGGCGGCGCTCGCGATGGAACTCGAACCGGCGCCGCTGCGCGAAGGGTTCGAAGAGCACGTCATGGCGGCGGCGCGCGCGACCTCCCGACCCGTCACCATCCCGACGCCGGACCGAACGGACCAGCGGTGGGCGCGCCGACTCGGCGCGCTCGCGGCGGCCGCCGCGCTCCTGCTCGGCGGGTTCGCGCTCGGACGCCTCACGGACGCCGAAGGGGGTCCCCCGGCCGACTTCCTGACGATCCTCCGCCTGCAGGGCGACGCCCCCGGCGCGATCTCCGTCGCCTACCGGCCGGGTGAAGCGGGCGGCTACATCCTGGGTTCGGACATCCCTGCCGCCGCGGGCGGCGACGTCTACGCCCTGTGGACCATCTCGGGCGAAACGCCCACGCTGCTGGGGTGCTTCTCGCCCGAGGACGGCGAGATCCTCGGCTCCTTCGACCTCCGGGTGGACCAGGCCGACCTGATGGCGGTCACGGTGGAACCACCCGCCTGTCCGGACGCGCCCACCACCACGCCGATCCTGGCGAGCGAGATCCAGACGGCCTGACCGGCTAGCCGCGGGCCTTCTTCAGGTTCCGAAGGATCTGCTTCGCGGCGTTCTGTCCGGGGCCGCCCGTGATCCCGCCGCCGGGGTGTGCGCCCGAACCCGCGAGGTACAAGCCGTCGAGCAAGAAGCGGTGACGCGCCTCCCCGAACATCGGCCGCCACGCGAAGAACTGGTCCAACCCCGGCTCGGCGTGCTGCACGTCGCCGCCGGTGAGGGCGTAGTCGCGCTCCATGTCCTCGGGCGTGATCACCTCGCGCGCCTCGACCAACTCGCCGAACCCAGGCGCGTAGCGCTCCAGCGTTTTCACCGCGATGTCGCCCACGCGGTCGCGCTCGCTCGACCATTCGGCGTCGCGCAGGTGCCGGGGCGCCGCCTGGAACAGCACGCTCATCACGTGCTTGCCCTCGGGCGCGAGCGACGGATCGGTGAGCGAGGGGATCGTCGCTTCGAGGATCGGCTCCTCGGCGATATGCCCGTATTTCACGGCATCCATCGCGTGCTCGACGTCGTCGATCGACGGGCCGATGACGATCCGGCCCGCCAGTCGTTCGGCGTCGCCGCCGTGGAACGCAGGCACGCCACCCAATGCGAAGTTGACCCGCGCCATCGCGCCGGACTGGCGGATGTTCTCGGTCCGCCACACGGTGGTGGGACCGAGCGCCGCGGGATCGCAGAGCCGTGCCGTCCGCTTGGGATCGGCGCTCGACACCACGAGGGACGCGTCGATCTGGGAGCCGTCCGCCAGGGCGACAC
>JBKJXU010000283.1:0-5799 GCA_046716145.1 Actinomycetota bacterium | reverse complement strand
CGCGCGCGCGGCCCGGGTTGCCTTTGTTTTGGGCCGGTTGGGCCGCGGCCTTGACCGGGCGCCCTGACCTTGGTTCAGCCTCGTGCCTACGTCGCGGAGCCGAGGTCGAACGCCACCCCGTCCATCGGGGCCGTCGGCGCGATGCCGAAGTACTCCAGGATCGTGGGCAGGATGTCCACGTTGCGGATCGGGTAGTTCGACATAACCCCGGATGGCACGCCCGGGCCCGAGAAGAAGATCGGGATGTATTGGTTGTCGGGCTGGTGTCCGCCGTGGTCTCCCTGGACGCTGTAGGTGATGTCGTTGCCCAGCAGGGCGACCGCGTCGGCGGCATCCGGCGAGGCCATCGTGTTCACGAGGATCTTGCCCATGCTCTTGTACCAGCTCCGCTCGGCGCTGCTCATGGTCGGCGAGACCCAGTCCTGCACGTAGCGGTCGTTGTCGCCGTTGAGACGGAACGTCGCGATGGCTCCCGCGAGCGGACGCATCGCAGCCGCTGCTGCCTTGCGTTCACCCGTGCTCTGGGACTTGAGCCACACCCCCACGTGCGTGTCCTGGTAGGAGAACGCGAGGTTCGGGCCGATCCTGGCCGCGAGAGCGGCGATCTCCGGGCTGGGGTCCAGGTAGGACTCGTCGGCTCGGGTGCCCGTCTCGGCACCGTAGTACCAGTTGAAGTCGCCGCCGCCGAGCACCTTGGTCGGCTTGCCGTAGAAGGTATCCGCCTCGGTCATGCCGTGGTCGGCTGTCACGACGACCAGCGTCTCGTCGGCCAAGCCCTCCGCCTCGAGTTCCGCCATCAGGGCGCCCACCTGCTCGTCGGCGGTCTGCAGCTCGCCCGGCAGGTGGATCATGTCGTCGAGCGATCCGTCGGCACCGGTCACCGCGTCGTCGGGTCCCCACATGTGGGCGATCTTGTCGGGCCCGCCGATCCCGACGAACAGCCCTCGCCAGTCGTCATCGTCCGCGTCGATGTGATCCGCCTGCATGAGTTCGATCGCCGCGTCTGCGGCCCAGACGTCGCCGCCGAGACGGTCCTCATCGAATCCCGGGACGAACCGGTGCCCGTCCAGCGGGTAGAGCAGGGCGGGAGGCGTCGTGTTCGTGCCGTAATCCGCCGAGGGTTCGACGTAGAAGCGGCTGCACGCCTCGCCCATCTCACCGGAGCCGCTCGGCACGTTCACGCCGCGCGGGAACCGCCAGCGCTTGGTCACAGGAACACCTTCCTGGATGCACTCGATGCCGGTCGATAGGCGAGCGATCCCGACAACGACGTCGTTCGCGTCCGCCGGCTGACCGATGCCACAGGCACTCCGGTCCTTCTGTGCGATCGACAGCATCCGGGCATCGCCGTCGGTTTCGAGCGTCCCGAGGTAGTCCTCTATCTTCGGATAGCCGCCGTGGGTCGCCAGGAGGGCGAAGTCGCTGCACGACGCGCTCGACATCACGTAGAGCGAACCCGCGCCACCCAGCAGCGCGTTGTCCACGTCGCGGTAGATCTCGTTCGACCAGCCCTGGTTCTTCGGGAACTGACCGCTCGCGATCACGTTGTGACTGATCACCGTGACCGAGGACATGTAGCCCACCTGGCTCTGCGTGAACCCGACGCCGCTGTCGCGGAGCCCCTCGATGTTCGGCAGGTCGTACCGGTCGAGGTAATCCGCGCGCATCCCGTCGATGACGATCAGCAGAACGCGAGAGGGCACCACCGTCGCTCCCGCACGCGCCCCGGGGGCGCGAACCACGGCGGGTGCGCTGGCGAGGCCTGCGATGAGTGCGATCGCGGCCCCTAGGCTTATCCACAGACGACGGCGCATGCACGTTCCCCTTCCCTCGGCGGCGCTACGGGGTTGGCGCGCCGCGGTCCGTCCGTTCCTAACACCGGTCGGCCGATCGCACAAATCGAGGCGTTGCGCTCTGTGCACCCCGGGTGCCGGCTCAGCCGGTGTTCTGTAGGCCGGCGGCGATCCCGCCGATCGTGACCTGCACCAGGCGCGTCGCCTTCGGATCGTCCAGGGATCGCAGTTGCAGGAACGAGAGCGCGTCGACGTAGGGGGCGCGCAGGTCGATCGTGTCGCGGAGCCACGGCCGGCCGAACACATGGGAGCCGCAGGATCCGTGAGGTCGGGCTGCGGCGATAGCCGGGGCCCGACCGTGGTTCAACTCGGCGCGTCCAGGCGGCCCAGCAGCGCGTCGCGCACCCAGGCGATGTGCGCGCGGTGCTCGGCTTCGTGTTGGAGGAGGTGGTGTATCACCCACGCTGGTGTTACGTCGTAGTGCTCCTTGACCCTCGGCGCGTGGAAGTCCTCGACCGACATCGAGCCGATGTGCTGATGGAGGAAGGCCCGCACCTGCGCCATGCGATCGAGGTGGGTTCCGATCGACTCGCCGCGAACGACGGTCAGTATCCCCTCCTCGTCGCGGTCCTCGAGAGGCACGAGGTGCTGGGGCCAGTCGGCGGGGGCCCACCCGAGTACGTCGTCGGCGATCCAGTCCAGTTCGATCAAGGCTGTGTGATACAGAAGCGTGCCGATGCTGTTCGGCGCGCCCGACGGTTCCGCGTCGACCATGTCCTCGGTGACGTGGCCGAGTTCCTGGATCGTGTCGCTGCGGCCGTCGTCCAGCGCCGAGAGCCATCGCCCCACTTCGGCGTGCGTCGCGCTCGGTCCCAGCGCGAGCATCCGACGATCGCCCATCGCCCGACCCTAGCAGGACGCCTTTCCGTGGTTCAGCCGGTGTTCTGCAGGCCGGCGGCGATCCCGCCGATCGTGACCTGTACGAGCCGCGTCGCCTTCGGATCGTCCAGGGATCGCAGTTGCAAGTACGAGAGCGCGTCGACGTAGGGGGCGCGCAGGTCGATCGTGTCGCGGAGCCACGGCCGGCCTGCCAGGAGCCGGTCCCTCCCCGTGATGGCGAGCACCAGGCGCTCGGTGCGGTCCCACTCCTCGGTGATGGTGGTCGCGATGTCGGGGCGCTCGGCGCGCGCCAGGTAGCGCGCGGCCAGAGCACGGTCGGCCTTCGCCAGCGACATCTCGGCGTTCTCGAGCACGACGGCGAAGAAGGGCCACGCGCGATGCAGACGCCGCAAACGTGCGAGGCCGCCGCGCGTGGCCGCGACCGCCTGGAGGCCGGTCCCCAGGCCGAACCATCCCGGGAGGTTCACGCGAGCCTGCGCCCACGAGAACACCCACGGGATCGCGCGGAGCGCATCGAGATCCTCGACCGTCGCGGTCCGTGACACGGGCCGGGACGCGATCGGCATGGAAGCGATCTGCCGGATCGGCGTGGCGTCGGTGAAGAACCTGCCGAACCCCGGCGTGGTCACGAGGGCGCGCCACGCGGCCTCGCTCGCGCTGCGCATCGCCTCGATCTCGTTCGCGAAGCCGTCCGCGGGGTCGGCGACCTCGCTGCCGGGCGCGGAGGCGACCGCACGGGCGAGTTGCTCTACGTGGTGCCAGGCCACGTCGGGGTCGCCGTAGCGGGCGAACGCGACCCCGCCCTGCTCGGTGACCTTGAACCGCCCGTTCACCGAACCCGGCGGCTGCGCGACGATCGCGCGCGCGGTGGGTCCGCCCCCGCGCCCGAGCGCGCCACCGCGCCCGTGGAAGATCGTGACCGCGATGCCGCGCTCGCGCCCCCAGGCCGCGATCGTGCGCTGCGTTTCGTAGAGCGCGAGTGAGGCGGCCAGCACACCGGCCTCCTTCGCCGAGTCCGAGTACCCGACCATGATCTCCATGCGGTTCCCGTTCGCGCGCAGGCGGGTGCGCACCGGCCGGAGCGCCACGATGTCGTCCAGGATCTGGGCGGCGTGCCTCAGTTCCGCTCCCGACTCGAACAGCGGCACGACGTCCAGATGCTTCGACAGCGAAGGGTCTGCGCGCCGGGCCAGCGTGTACACGGCCGCCACGTCCTGGGCGCTCCGGGTGAAGCTCACGATGACGCGGTGACACGCCTGCTCGCCCAGCGACGCCTGGAGCGACGCGATCGTGGCGAACGTGGCCTCCACCTCGTGGTCGATCGTGTCCACGGCGCGCCGCAGGATGTCGGCGTGCTGGCGGATCTCCATCGAGGCGAGGTGGAACCCGAAGGCCTCCGCCTGCCACGCGAGGTGCATCAGGTCGCCGTCTGCCAGGACCGCCGCGCCCCCGCTCCGCAGGGACCCCCGGATCGTGTCGATGTCGCTGCGGAAGGCTGCCGGGTCTTCGTAGGCGCCGCCGCGACCCTCGCGCGTGGCGGCGAGCCGTTCGGCGACCAAGATGAGCTTGCGGCGGTGCGGCGCATCCGGCAGGGTCCGAGCCAACTCGCGCGCCCGCGAAGGGAAGGCCGCGCCGTCGCGCGCCAGGGAACGGCGCAGGGCCGCGGAGGCAGGCACGTCGGCCTCGCTCACCGAGAGCGCCCGGGCGATCCGCCTCCCCGAGGTCTCGTAGCCGCGGAGCACGTGCTCGCGTGCGATCGCCGCCGCCTCGGCGGTGACCGAGGCCGTCACGCGGGGGTTCCCGTCGCGGTCCCCGCCGACCCAGGTGGCCCACCGGATCCGCGCGTCCTCACCGACCGAGCGGAGCACCCGCGGCAGCGTGGTGAAGATGGTGCGGTCGAACAGGGCGAGGCTCGCGCGCACCTCGTCCAACGGGGTCGGCGCGTCGCGGCGGACGGGGTCGGTGAGCCAGAGGGCGGCGACGTCCTCCGCGAGCCGGCGTGACAGGTCGGCGCGGACCCGGCCGGCGCAGCGAGGATCGTCCAAGCCGTCCAGCAGATCGCCGATCCGCCACAGGTGCTCGACGACCGCGCGCCGCTTGGCCTCGGTGGGGTGCGCGGTGAGGACCTCGGTCAACTCGATCGGCCCCGCGATGGGCCTGGGCGCCTCGCTGGGTGTTCCCGCCGCCCGCAGGCCACGCACCCGCTGGCGGTCCTCGGCCACGTTCACCACCTGGAAGAAGGCAGTGAACGCGCGTGCCACCCGCACACCGTCGCTCCGCGGGATGGCCGCCACGCGGCGCTCGATCGCCGCGGCGCGCGACGGCGTCGGATCCTCGTGCAGCCTGATCACCGCGCGCCGCAAGCCCTCCACCGTACGGAAGAGGTCCTCACCGTCGTGGGCGCGGATCGCATCACCGAGCAGGGTCGTCAGCAGGCGGACGTCGGCCCGCAGCGCATCGGGTGCCGGACGCCCCCGGCGGCCCGGCGATCCGGCGGCCGCGCGGGACCCCACGGCCGCTACCCCGTGAGCGCTTCGGGGTTGAGCAGCGTCGGCGGCCTCGTGCCGTCGAAGGCGGCGAAGACGTTGTCCACCGCCAGGTGACCCATCGCGTCGCGCGTGTCGATGGTCGCGCTCCCCAGGTGCGGGATCACCACCACGTTCTCCAGGTCGAGCAGCGCCTCGGTGACCTCGGGCTCCTTCTCGAACACGTCCAGGCCCGCCGCGAAGATCTCCCCGGCAGCGAGTGCCTCGGCGAGGGCGGCCTCATCGACCACGGGTCCCCGCGAGGTGTTGACGAGCACCGCGCTCGGCTTCATCGCGCGGAACTGCTTGGCGCCGAACAGGTGCCGGGTCTCCGGCGTCAGGTTCGTGTGGATCGAGACGGCGTCGGCGGTGCGCAGCAACTCGTCCATCTCCACGCGCCGCGCTCCGGTCTCCGCCTCGACCTCCGGCGGCAGGGTGATGGCGTCGGTGTAGATCACGTCCATCCCGAACCCCTTGGCCCGCCGCGCCACCGCCTGCCCGATCCGGCCGAACCCGACGATCCCGATCGTCTTGTGATGCAGGTCCTGGCCGAGCATCATCAGCGGTCCCCAGATCCACGG
>JBKJXU010000282.1:0-9207 GCA_046716145.1 Actinomycetota bacterium | reverse complement strand
CGGCGGTGTCCACGTCCCAGGCGGGGGCGGCCGGCCGGGGCAGGGTGGCCACGATGTCTCGGATGATCTGGAGGGCGTGCTCATCGTTTTCCGCAAGATGGTCGGTGACGCCGGAAATCCTCGAATGGACGTCGCCGCCGCCCAGCTCCTCCGCGGTGACAATCTCGCCGATGGCCGCCTTCACGAGCGGCGGTCCGCCCAGGAAGATGGTGCCCTGGTTCCGGACGATCACGGTCTCGTCACTCATGGCGGGCACGTACGCGCCGCCGGCCGTGCAGGAGCCCATCACGGACGCTATCTGCGGGATCTTGGCGGCGGACAGCCGGGCCTGGTTGAAGAAGATCCGGCCGAAATGCTCCTTATCAGGGAAGACCTCATCCTGTTTAGGCAGGAACGCCCCGCCGGAGTCCACCAGGTAGATGCACGGCAGCCGGTTCTCGAAGGCGATCTCCTGCGCGCGAAGGTGCTTCTTCACCGTGAGGGGGAAATAGGTGCCGCCCTTGACCGTGGCGTCGTTCGCGACGACGACGCACGGACGGCCGTGGATCGGGGCGATGCCGGTCACGATGCCGGCCCCCGGCGCCTGGTCGTCGTACAGCCCGGCGGCGGCGAGCGCCGAGAACTCGAGGAACGCGGCGCCCGGGTCGATCAGCCGGTCGATCCGCTCGCGGGCGGTCAGCTTGCCGCGCGAGCGATGCTTCGCGACCGCGTCCTCGGCCCCACCCGTGCGGACCTCGTCGAGCCGCGCCCGCAGGTCGGCCACCAGCCCCTGCATCGCGGCGGCGTTGTCGCGGAAGGCCGAGGACCCGGTGTCGGCGTGCGTGGTCAGTCGGGGCATCGATCCTCCCGGCGCGCCGCCGGCCGGGGCGCCCGCCGGCCACCTTACCGCGGTGCGCCCGTCAAGGTTCGCTGCGGCGTAGGGTAGGCAGGCCAAGGAACGAGCGCGCGGCGGACCAGAGGAGGCGGCCACGGACGGGATCTCGCTCGAGGAGCTGCGCGCGACCGTGCACGCGTTCGCGGAGCGCGAGATCGCCCCGCACGCCGCGCGGATCGACGCGTCGGACGAGTTCCCCCGGTGGCTCTGGCCGAAGCTCGGCGAGCTCGGGGTGCTGGGACCGACGGTCCCCGAGGCGGACGGCGGTCCCGGCCTCGGGTTCCTGGCGCACCTGGTCATCGTGGAGGAGCTCTCACGCGCCTCGGCCTCGGTCGGCCTGTCCTGCGCGGCGCACGCGAACCTGTGCGTGCACAACCTCTGGGCCAACGGCACGCCGGCGCAACGCGCCCGGTGGCTGCCGAGGCTGCTCTCGGGCGAGTACGTCGGGGCGCTCGCGATGAGCGAGGCCGGCGCCGGATCCGACGTCCTGTCGATGCGGTGCCGCGCCGAGCGCACCGGCGGCGGCTGGGTCGCCAACGGCGCGAAGATGCGGATCACGAACGGACCGCAGGCCGACGTCCTGGTGGTGTACATGCGGACCGAGCAGGCCGGCGGCTCCTCGCCGATCACCGCGTTCGTGATCGAACGCGGGATGGACGGGTTCACGACGCCGCAGCATCTCGACAAGCTCGGGATGCGCGGCTCGGGCACCTCCGAGCTGGTCTTCGAGGATTGCCGGATCCCCGACGACCATGTGCTGGGCGAGCCGGGCGACGGTGTGCGCATCCTGATGGCGGGGCTCGACACGGAGCGGCTCGTGCTGTGCGGCGGCCCCATCGGGATCATGCAGGCGGCGCTCGACCTGGTGCTGCCGTACGTGCGCGAGCGCCGGCAGTTCGGCAGGGCGATCGGTTCGTTCGAGCTGATGCAGGGCAAGCTCGCCGACATGTACGTGGCGCTCGAGGCCTCCCGCGGGCTCGCCTACCGGGTCGCGGCGGCGTTCGATGCAGACCAGGGCGGGCGCCGGGCCGCCGCCGCCGCTCTGCTCCACGCGTCCGAGCGCGCCGTGGAGGTCGCGCTGGAGGCGATCCAGGCGCTGGGCGGCGCCGGCTACCTGAACGAGAGCGACGCCGGCAGGCTCCTGCGTGACGCCAAGCTCTACACGATCGGCGCCGGCACGAACGAGATCCGCCGGATGCTGATCGGCCGTGAGCTCACCGGCCGGCTGGAGTGACGGCGATGGACGGCGTCGCGTGGCGGCCGACGGACGCCGAGGTCGAGGCGGCGAACGTCACCCGGCTGATGCGGACGCACGGCATCGAGACCTTCGCGGAGCTCGCCGCGAGGTCGGTCGCCGAGGTTGCCTGGTTCTGGGACGCCGTCGTGCGGGATCTCGACCTCGAGTTCTCGACGCCGTACGACCAGGTCGTCGACCTGTCGCGCGGCCCGGAGTGGGCGACGTGGTTCACCGGCGGGCGCACGAACCTGGCGCGGCAATGCGTCGACCGTTGGGCCGAGCGCGATCCGGAGGCCCCCGCCGTCGTGTGGGAGGGCGAGGACGGCGACGTCCGGTCCGCGACGTACGCCGAGCTGCGGCGCCTCACCGACGCGGTCGCCCGCACCTTGCTCGGGCTCGGGGTCCGCGACGGCGACACCGTGGCGATCTTCCTGCCGATGGCGATCGAGACCGTCGCCGCCGTGATGGCCTGCGCGAAGCTCGGCGCGATCTGGGTGCCGATCTTCAGCGGGTTCGGCCCGGACGCGGCGGCGGCGCGGATCGCGGACGCGCGGTGCCGCGTGCTGCTCACGACGAACGCCACGTTGCGCAAGGGCTCGCCGATACCCATGAAGGCCGTCGCTGACCGGGCCGCCGAGCTGACGGGCGGCATCGAGCACGTCGTGGTGTGGGACCGCCTCCCGGCCGTCGACGCCCCGATGACGGCCGGCCGCGACCACCGGTGGGAGGATGTGGTCGACGTCGCTGGCGCCGAGCCGCTCGACGCCGAGCCGCTCGACGCCGAACATCCCCTGTTCATCGGGTACACGAGCGGCACGACCGGCCGCCCGAAGGGGGCGGTGCACGTCCACAGTGGGTTCCTAGTGAAGATCGCCGAAGAGGTCGCCTACCAGGTGGACCTGCACCGCGGCGAGCTGCTGCATTGGTCGACCGACCTCGGCTGGATCATGGGGCCGTGGGAGATCGTCGGGGCGCTCGCGCTCGGCTCGACCGTGCTCCTTGCCGAAGGCGCCCCGACCCACCCCGGTCCCGACCGGCTGTGGGAGCAGGTGGCGCGGCACGGGGTGACCACGCTGGGGGTCTCGCCGACGCTCGTGCGTGCGCAGATCGCCGCCGGCTCCCGGCCGGCCGCGCACGATCTGTCCTCCCTGCGGATCCTCGCGTCGACCGGCGAGCCCTGGAACCCCGACGCGTACCTGTGGCTGCACCGCGAGGCGGGCGGCGAACGCCTCCCGATCGTGAACCTTTCCGGCGGGACCGAGGTGGGCGCGTGCTTCCTGTCGCCGCACCCCGTCGTGCCGACGAAGGTCGTCTCGCTCGGCGGACCCTCGCTGGGGATGGACATCGACATCGTCGACGCGGCCGGCCGGCCGGTTCCCGCGGGCGCCGTCGGCGAGCTGATCTGCCGGCAGCCGTGGCCCTCCATGACGCGCGGGATCTGGGGCGATCCCGAGCGGTACCTCGACGAGTACTGGCGCCGGATGCCCGGCGTCTGGGTCCACGGCGACTGGGCGAGCCGCGACGAGGACGGCTACTGGTTCCTGCTCGGACGCAGCGACGACACGTTGAACGTCGCGGGCAAGCGCATCGGACCCGCCGAGATCGAGTCCGTGCTCGCGATGCACACCGGTGTCGCGGAGTGCGCGGCGGTCGGCGTGCCCGACCCGATCAAGGGCGAGCGCATCTGGTGCGTCGTGGTGACGAAGCCGGGTGTCGAGGGCACCGACGCGCTCGACGCGGAACT
The DNA here is from genome assembly GCA_046716145.1 of Actinomycetota bacterium. GTDB lineage: Bacteria > Actinomycetota > UBA4738 > UBA4738 > HRBIN12 > AC-51. Next base: position 5,352 of record JBKJXU010000282.1, on the reverse strand, counting down.
CCGCGCCCTCGTCCGCGAGCACTTCGGCGCCGCGTTCACCCCTTCGCGCGTCATGTTCGCCGCGGCGCTGCCGAAGACGCGGAGCGCGAAGATCGTGCGCCGCGCGGTGCGCGCGGCGATCACCGGCGAGGACGCTGGCGACCTCTCGACGCTCGAGGATCCGGCGGCGCTCGACGAGATACGCGCTGAGGCGCGGCGGCGACCCTGACGCGGTCCTGGGCGCGCATCCGTGCCGCTCACGAGAGTCGGGATCCAGGCACGAGCGCCCTCCCAATGCTTTCGTCTGGAGGCACCCTCCGCTTGACCGCGTGGCAGATGGCGCCCACCGACGGGGACTGACGACGTTCCGAAATCGGCGAAATCCGTTCCGAGCGACGTCATCTATCGCCCAAACCACGTTCGGATCGGGGTTTTCTGCCGGCCCCTACGAGGGCGAGGGCCGAGGGCGGGGCTGAAGAAAACGTGGGCGAAAACCTCCTTGCCAGCGGCATCCTGGCGCATCGAGTCTAGCGAGCGGGGTCTGAGGCCGCGGTTGGCGCCGAGATCGCGCCGAAGGCGGATCGTGTTCAGCCTTCGACCGGCTGCTTCGTGGGAGGTTGGTCGTTCAGGCCGCCGCGGGGAGGCCGGTGCGTTTGCGGTGGCGGTGCCAGCTGAGAGCGTTCATGCCCAGTCCGAACCCCAAGAGGTCGGCGTCCTGCGCGGTGTGGCCCGCGCTGTGAGCGCGACGCCAGTACAGGGTGTCGCAAGGTGACCTTCCAGACCGTCGACGCGGGCACTCACGTCAGCATCGAGGTGGGCGGCGATACCAAGGGCTTCTTCAAGGTCGCTGACGCTGTTGTTCTCCGAGCGGCGAAGCGACAGCTCCGGGCCGATCTCGACACGCTGAAGGAGATGATGGAAGCTCGGCTCCTCTGAGCCGCTTCCACCGGGTTCGAGAGGGATCCGACCCCTCTGGTAACGCCGTGCGTTCAGGTTGACGGGCCTCGGGGGTCAGCACCTGGACCGCCGGGCGGCCGAGATGCAGGCCCTCCTCGACTCCATCCGGATCGAGCCCTGAGCTTGCCCGAGATCGCCCACGGAGCTTCATGCAGCCCGCTCCACTCCTCATGCGATCTGGAGGAAGACAGTGCAGCCGACCCCCCCGATGCCGCTCACGGCCTCGTGTTACCGTCGCGCGGATGGATGGCGCGGTACCGGCCCGCATGCAAGAGGGTGTTGCGAGGTCCTACCGGACCGACCGGATCGAGGTCACGTGGGCGCCGGGAAAGTGCATCCATGCCGGTGAGTGCTTCCGCACCTCACCAGAGGTCTTCGACCCCGGCGCGCGTCCGTGGGTCCGCCCTGATGCCGCGAGTCCCGACGAGATCGAAGACACCGTGTCGCTGTGCCCGAGTGGGGCACTCGGCTTCCGCTGGCTGGACGGCGGGTAACCCCCTCGACCGGGTGAAGTCGGTCAGTCGAAGCTGATCGACTTCACGATCAGGTTGATCTCTGCCCTGAGTGCACGTCGAAGGAGAACGGGACGCCCTTCGCCGTGAGCGAGTATCTGCCGATGCTGAGGGGCCCTTCGGCGAGTTCGACGGCTGCGGGCGGCGGCGATGGCGAGCCGTCGGCATTCGGAGACTCCTGTGCCGCGCTCCCCGTCGATGGCGAGGCGGCCGGCCGTTCCCCGCTCGCCTTGAGCCACGTGCCGAGGGCGACAACGAGCACGAGCCCGACGAGCACGAGCGGCACGGGCGAGCGAGGGGATCGTTCCGGCGGTTCGAGGGTATCCATCGGGGATGGGTCCTCGGGCGGGGGCGCGTCACGCTCGACACCTCGCGGCTCCGGTCCTCGGGCGGCGCTGCCGGAGTCCTTTGCTCCTGCTGACCGGGGAGGATCCGCGACGTGGAGCGGTCGTGCTCCGCAGTTGGGTCAGCCCGGCTCCTCTCGCTCGCCGTGCCGATCGCAGCGGAGGCAGACCTTGAGGGTCATGGCCCGACGTTGATGATCGATAGATGGACCGTCTGCAGCTCCGACGCCGTCACGAACGCTCCTGTCAGGACCTCGGAAGTGGTTCCTGCGTCTGCGCGTTCATGTGCGTGAGGGTGGCTGGGGTCCGTGAGATCGACCAGGTTCATTCGGACACCGCGACCCAGATCGAGCCGTCGGCGAAGACCAGGTCTCGGGGTGTCCCACCGACGTCGATCGTTTCGACGCGGCCCGTCCCGATGTCGTATCGCGCGACCGCGTCGTCCCCGCGGATCGCCGCCCAGACTGCGCCGTCCCCGGCCGCGAGCGCGCCCGCTGCCCCTTCGATCCGGATCCGTTCCATCTCCTTCCCGGTCGAAGGGTCGAGGCGGACGATCGCGTCGGCCTCCTTGCTCGATGCCCACACGGTTCCGCCCGCGACGGTGAGATCGGCCCACGCGAACCCCAACGCACCGATCCGCTCGATCGCGTACGTCTCCATGTCGATGCGCACGAGGCGGAGCCTGTGCGTCGGGCCCACGTTCACGGCAGCCCAGACGAACCCGGTGCTGGATGCCACGACCTGTGTGGCGCCCTCGATCGTGGCGATCACCCCACCCGTGGTGGGGTCGACCCGACGCCGGTCCATCAGTTCCATGTCGCAGCAGGAACCCGAAGGGAACCAGGACATCCACAGGAAGCCCTCGCCGCTGACCAGGCTGTTCGGAGCGAGGTTCCCCAACGAGGGAACATCCTGATGCGCCTGCTCGATAGCGCTCGCGTCCGGAGCGAGACGATAGAGCGTTCCGTGGGTGTCGCTGAGCCATACGTTCCCGCCTCCGGCGGCGAGCCAGCCCGCCTCTCCTCCCACATCGAGGGATGCGCCGACGGCGTCCCCCGCCACGTCGATGTGCGCCAGCTTCGTCCCCTCCTCATGGAGCGCCCACACCGAATCGCCATCCGAGGCCAAGAACCTCGGGTCTGGGACCGGCACCCTGGCGAGGATCGCTCCCGTCGTTGCATCGATGCGGACGATCGTGCCCGGACCCGGGGTGACGCCCGGTGTCGGCGAGCCGTCGCTCGACGGGCTGGCGGTTGGCGCGGCGTCGCTCGCTGTCGTCGACGCAGAGGGTTCTTGGTTCGCCATGAGCCAGGTGCCCAGGGTGATGACCAGCACGACCATGGTCAGCACGATCCCGACGGTTGAACGGGTGGATCGGCTGGACGGTGCGCCCTCGTCCGGCTGGGACGGAGATGGGTCTGGTTGGGGGGACGGGATGGACGGATCAAGGGCCGGGGTGCTCATCGGCTCGGCTGGCATCGCGGCCGTCTCCGAAGGTGAAGGACCTGCGACGTAGAGCGGCCGTGCTCCGCAGCCCGGGCAGTTCGGTTCGATCGTTCCGCCCTGCCAGTCGCATCGAAGGCAGATCTTGAGGGTCCTGGAGGTGCGGGGCGGCATGGGGCGAGCGGCACCCGTTCGGTCAGGGCCCGCTCGCCCCATGAGACGTCAGTGGCTCTCGGTGGCCAGCACGTACTTCACGTACCCCTTGGAGTGCTGCTCCCAGAGATGGATCGACTCCTCGGTGAGCCGGAAGTTGGTGTGCGAGTCGTCGGTGTACATCACCGCGGCGTCCTTCGGGTATCCGGTGGACACCCAGTCGGCGAAGGGCTCCCACATCTGGGACGAGAACCTCTCGATGTCCCAGTCCAGTGACACGGCAACGATCTCTCCATCACGAACGGTGAGATCCCAGGAGCCGGGGTAGGGACCTCGTCCGATCTCATCGGACCTGATGCCGTGCCAATCGAACAGGCAACGAACCGCGGTGCCAGAGGCGGAGCTGCCCGTTACGGAGCATCCCTCGACGGGGATCTGCTCGTAGCCTTGGGCTTCGAGGAAGGAGGTGAACACCGGCACTTCCTCCGGGGTGGTTGCGTCCATCGAGAGGCGTGCGTAGTCGGCGAGATAGGTGATCGCTTGCTCCCCGTCGAAGGCACCGAACGCCTCGACGAACTTCGTGGCGACCGCTGCCGCTGACGGATCCACCGGGTTGACCGCAGACGAAGGGTCGCCGGCGGGGACCAACGGATCCTCCCCTGGGCGCGTCACCATGACCAACGCGAACACAGCCGCGACGGCGAACGCCGCCGCCACTGCGAATGCTCCGAACTTCTTGTTCCGTGCGGCACGGACCTGCCGCGTCTGCTGACGCTGGAGGGCGCCAGGCTCGGGTGGCTTCTGCTTCGTGACCATCTCGTAGACCTCCCTGACGTCTGGCATCCTTGTCTCCCTAGCTCTCCCTGAGCGCCGCGCGCCCCTGCGATGCGAGGACACGCACGGTGGTCGGCTGGATGCTCATGATCCGAGCGGCCTGCTCCGAGCTGTACCCGAGGATCTCCGTGAGCACGATCGCGGTCCGCTGACGTGGCGAGATGCCTCGCAGCATCCGACGCACGTCCTCGCGGACGTTCACGTCATCGAACGGGTCCCGGGTGCTCGCGGCCGGGAGGATCTTCCTCGCGACCACCCGTGCACGGCGTGCACGCATCCGAACCCCGTTCAGTGCGACGCGGAAGAGATAGGCGACCGGATCGTCGATCGTGTCGAGCCGGTCCCACCGCTCCCAGAGTTTCAGGAAGGCGTCCTGCATCAGTTCCTCCGCGTCGGCCGCGCTCCCGGTGACGAAGTACAGCGCTCGGTACAGGCGATCGTGCACGTCGAGGAAGAGCTCCTCGAAGCTCGGCGGAGCCGCGGGCGCCACGCGTTCCCGGCCGAGTTCGACGACGTTGTCCTCTGTCTGCACGTGCCCATGGATGCTCGAAGCAGCGCCATCGTTTAGGTCATCCAAGATCCGCCGGCCGGGGTCCATCGGTCGAGACTACGCTCGGTAGGGTGTCGCCAGGTCTCGATGAGCAGCGTGTGATCGTCGAGCCAGATCGCTCGGCCACCTGCGACAGGCGCGGCTTCTCCGGTGGCGACGTCGACGACGAAGATACGGTTCCGCCCGAACCCCGAACTCAAGATCCGGCTCCCGTCGGGAGACCAGGTGCCCGCGGGATTCGAGGCCGCTCCGAAGACTGAGTGAAGGACGTGTGTGCGATGCTTTCGCCGACATGGCTGCAGGGGACGACCGCGGCGCGGAGGACCGGCGCCTGTTGGTGCGAGCCGAGGAGGCGCTGACCGAGATCAAGGTGTCCACGGGATTGGCGGAGCACCACGAGGCGGTCCTGGTAGCTCTGCGGATCCGCCTGAAGGGCGATGCGGGCAGCAACCTTGAGGACCTCCTGGCCGCATCGGAGGATCCGACGCCGTCGGGCCTCGACGATCTCCTCTCGAAGCCCGCGGAGCCGAAGCGCTCGCTCGATGACTTGTTCGGATCCAGCGGAGGGAAAGCCGAGGAC
>JBKJXU010000281.1:0-2507 GCA_046716145.1 Actinomycetota bacterium | reverse complement strand
CTGCCAAGCAGATGCGCGACGCCGGCAACTTCTCGCCCCTGAACGCGCCGGTGCGGATCAGGGACTGGCTCGGCGGCTGACCGGGTCGCCCGGCCCGCCTGCCCGGCCGGCTTCGGCGAGCCGGGCGTGCAGCCGCTCGCGCAGCTCGTCCGGCGTGTAGGGCTCGTGCGCCCGGCGCTTCCGGGCGACCACCACGCCGGTGGCGGCGACCCCGGCCAGGCCGGCGAGCCCGATGAGCTTCCAGGGCATGCGGATTGGCATCAAATGCGTAGGTTACGGCCTGCTGGTTACCATGCGGGCGTGCCCGGCGACCACTCTGTGACCCCGTATCACGGGCTGAAGCTGGCATGGCGCCAGGAGTTCTCGGGCGGCGGACGAGGGTTCGGACAGGACTTCATCCCGGTCGTCGAGCATCTGTTCGGGCGCGTGAACCGGTTGTTCGAGTTCTGCGCCGGCCCCGGCTACATCGGCTTCGCGCTGCTCGCGCGGGGACTCTGCGAGCACCTCGTGCTGTCGGACGTGAATCCGCGAGCGCTTGACATGGCGCGTGAGACCGTTCGCCTGAACGACCTCGAGGACAAGGTCACGATCTACGAGTCCGACGGTCTGGAGGACATTCCCGCGGAAGAAGGCTGGGACCTCGTGATCTCGAACCCGCCCCACTACCCCTCCCAGGTGAGGGACGAGCCGAGCCTGATCCTCGACGATCCCGGATGGAGCATGCACCGCGAGTTCTTCCGGCGCGTGGGGGCATTCCTCGCCCCCGGGGCATCGGTGCTGATGCTGGAGAACAGCGAGGGCGGACCTCCGGAGGTCTTCGCGGCGATGATCGCGGACGGCGACCTGTGCCTCGTGCGTACCCTGTGGCACACGGGCGGGCGGGCAGCCGCACACCACTATTACCTGTGGATCAAGCAGGGCCTTCCGGCCATGGCGCTTGAGGACGGCCACGGAACGGTCACTCTTCCGCTGCGCGTCGACGCAGACGCACCCCTGACGGCTTCAGCGGGCCTGCCGCTGGCCGTGCGCCTGCGCAACGAGACCGGCCGTGCCGTCCGGCCACGGCTGCTGGACGGGTCGGGGACCAATGTGCTGTGGCTGCGGCTCGACGAGATCGCCGCCGGGGCGGAGGCTCAGCTTCCGCTCGTCGCCCTGAAGGCGGGCGAATACCACGTGCTCGACGCGCCGCAGGACGCGATCGTCGCGCGGCTCGTGGCCGGATAGCCGCTCAAGGCCGCCACCAACCGGGGCCCTTCGCGTAGAGCTCTCCGTCGAGCACCATGAAGTCGAGATCCATCGCGCGGAAGGCGTCCAGCGCATCCCGCCCGGTGGTCACGATCGGCTGGCCGCGGATGTTGAACGACGTGTTGATCAGCGCGCCGCTCGGGCCCTGGCGGCGCAGCACGTCGGCCACGGTCCCGGGCGCGTCGTCGTCCATCACCTGCGGACGCGCCGTCCCGTCGACATGGATCGCAGCGGGGATCGCGCGGCGTCCCTCCTCGGTCACCGAGAGCCCCCCGATCATGTAGCGCGTCAGGTGCTCGCGCTCGCCCCACAGCCGGGAGGACGGGCCGCGCAGCGCGACCGGTCCGAACGGCCGCCACGGCTCGCGGTCCTTGACCGCGTTCACGCGGTCCTTCATGGACTGGTCGGCAGGCGAGGCGATGATCGATCGCCGGCAAAGCGCACGCGGCCCCACCTCGGCGCGACCCTCCGCGACCGCGCCGATCCGGCCAGCGCCGTTTGCCTCGCAGATGCGGTCGACGTCCACGGGCTCGACCAGAAGCCCATCGCGGTCTCCCGCGCCCGGCATGTCCGCGGTGACGTCCGGCCCGAGATAGGGATCGAGCGGCTGCGTCGCGCGCGGCGGTGCGACGTGCCAGGCGGCTCCCAGGGCGACCCCGGCATCGTGGGGTATCGGAGGGGCGTAGACGGGATCGTCGAGCAGCCCGTTCGCCGCGCAGTTGAGCGCGACGCCACCCGATATGCATACCCGCTGCTCGCCCGTGGACCGGCGCGTGAGGTCGACCAGATGGCGAATGCGGGCTTCGACGGCAGCCTGCACGCTCCACGCGGCGTGAACCGCGGTCTCGTCGGTGTCCAAGTCACGCCCGCCGGCCGCCACGCCCTGCCCGCCTGCGCGTTCCTCGAGGATTTCCGTCCAGCACTCGATGATCTCGTCGTAGCCGTAGCGCTCGGGGATCGGGAACGGCGGTCGCATGCCGTCGTCGTCATCCGTCATCAACGGCCACGGCTCGACATCCCGCGCGCGACCGTACGCCGCCAGCCCCATGGTCTTCCCGGCCTCCAGGAAACCGAAGCCGAGGAACCGCGACACCGAGTCGTACATCCAGCCGAGCGAGTGGGAGCGCGGCCAGACCTGCTTCCGCACCAATCTGGCGCCGGGAGCGCCGGAATAGATCGAGGTGCTCTCCACCTCGCCGTTGCCGTCCACGACCAGGATCCCGGCGCTGTCCCACCCCGAAGCGTGGAAGCCGGCCGTCGCG
>JBKJXU010000280.1:0-14446 GCA_046716145.1 Actinomycetota bacterium | reverse complement strand
TTCGTCGCGGGGACAGGATTTGAACCTGTGACCTCTGGGTTATGAGCCCAGCGAGCTACCGGACTGCTCCACCCCGCAGAACGAGGCTAGCAGAGCCCCTCACGACCGACGAGCGTGCCCATCCTGCCCCGCCTCAGCGAAGCGAGATCGCGACCCGTTCGAGACGGTCCATCGCCTCTTGCATGCCGCCTTCCATACCGGAGTCGATGTGCGCGTCGCGGGCTTCCTTGCTGGTGTGCTGCACCAGGACCGTGAGCGTCGTCCGCCCGTCTCGCTCGGTGAGGGTGAGCGTGTCCAGCGCGAAATCATCCGGCATGCCCTCGAAGACCTCGGTCGACACGATGCGCTCGTTCGGCACGATCTCCCGGTACTCGCCGTGGAACGCGACCTCGAACCCGTCGTGCGTCTTCATCACGTAGCGCCAGGAGCCTCCGATCCGCAGGTCGACTTCCACCGACGTCACCTCACCCCGTTCTCCGCTCCACCAGCGCTCGATGAGCTCGGGGGTGGTCCACGCTCTGTAGACGAGGTGCTTGGGTGCGTCGAACTCCCGCGTGATCAGGATCTGCCTATCCGTCGGGAGCGTCACGACAGCGGTACCACTACTCGTCACTGCGTCCATCTCCTTCCCCTTCCTTGAGTCCAGCCAACACCACGTCCAGCCGATCGAAACGCTCGGACCACGATCGCTCGTAGGTCTTCACCCAGTCATGGATGGGCTTGAGCGAGTGAGCGTTGATCCGGTAGATCCGCTGCCGGCCCACTTCGCGCACGTCGACCAGCCCCACTTCCCGGAGCACCCGCAGATGCTTGGAGACCTGCGGCTGCGCCAGCGCGAGCAACCTGACGAGGTCGTTCACCGGCAACTCCCCATCGGCCAGGACGTCGAGGATCTGGCGCCGGCGAGGCTCCGCCACCGCGTTGAATGCATCCGCCGTCGTCGCCGCGCGTGCCATGGAGAGGTTACATATACCTATATCGGCATGTATGTCAAGACGTTCGCCGTTCAAGGATCGAGGCTCGGATCGCCGATGCTTCTGCCCTGAGGGGGTGGTGGGACATGGAGCGTTTCGATCCGCTCCGCGTGGCGGCTGCGTTCCGTGCACACGGGGTCGACTACGTGCTGGTGGGTGGCGTCGCCACGGCCGCGCACGGGGCACCGATGGACATCGACGACATCGACGTCCTCCTGCCGCCTGATGACGACAACGTGTCACGGGTCGGGCTGGCGCTGATGGAGTTGGGTGCGGAGGCCGTGTCATCCGACGACGAGCACCGAAGCACGTTCGAGACCTCGGCCGGGCGGCTGGACCTCATCGAGATCAGCGACGGGTTCGAGGGCGTCGCGGCACGAGCGGTCCGGACCGACCTCGGCAAGGGGGTCCTGGCGCCGGTCGCGAGCTTGGAAGATCTGGCGCACCTGAAACGCCTCTCCGGTCGCCTCGTGGACGCGGCCCGGCTCACCACCATCGCCGCGGAGGACGAGGCACCGGCCGAGACCGACGCAGCGCCGATGACCGAGTACGACGACCTCTCCGCGCCGCACGAGGCCAGCGGGAAGATCATGCGAGCGCTCGAGCGCGTGGACGATTTCCTCACCGATCTCGACGGCCGGGGTCTGCCCGGCAGGCGCGACCGAACGGCGCGCGCGAGGCGATCGAGAACGTCCTGACCTACGGGGCGGGCGAAGGGCTGGGCTCCGACGTGGGAGCGAGCAACGCCAAAGCGTCGTCGACAGCCGCCTGCGCGGCCTCGATGTTGATCTGGTAGGTCCCCAGGTTGCCCTGCGCAAGCGCCTCTTGCGCGGCCTCGTAGCGCTCGGCGGCCTCAGCCAGGAGGGCGGCGACCTGCTCGTCCACCGTGCCCTCGCCCGGGTCCGGTCCGGGCCCTCCGCCACCACCGATGTCCCCGCCGACGGCGTCGGCAAGCGCGGACTCCAGGTCGTTGCCCACCGCCACGCGCCCCGACGTGCCGTTGACGACGACCACACGCTTGAGTTCGGGGACGGCCGTCGTCTGATCTGCCCGGACGTATACGGGCTGGACGTACAGGAACGAGTCCTCGACGGGGATCACGAGGAAATCGCCGAACTGGATCCGTGAGCCCGCGGCGTCCAGCAACGAGCGCTGCGAGGAGAACCCGGGGTCCTGGTTGATCCGCGAGAAGACCTGCGTCGGGCCCTCGATGTTGCGACCCTCCGGGAATCGGAACACCGTGAGGTTGCCGTAGTCACCGGGATCTGAGCCCGCCGCCAGCCACGCGACCATGTTGATGCGTTCGGCCGGTTCGAACGGGATGACCAGCTGGAACGACTCGCTGTCCTGTCCCGGGAGACGCAAGAGCTGGTAGTACGGCCGCATGCGCGCGGCCCGCTCCCCCAGCGTGGCGTCACCGGCGGTGGGGTCGGCCGGGACCTGCCAGAAGTCGCGCTGTTGATAGAAGCTCGACGGATCGGTCACGTGATAGTCCGCGTACTGGAGGGCCTGCACCTGGAGCAGGTTCTCGGGGTACCGGAAGTGTTCCTGGAGGGCCACGGGGGCCTCTTCCATCGGCGTGAACAGGTCGGGGAACGCGCCGGCCCACGCCGCGATGATCGGCTCGTCCATGGTCGCGTAGTACGTGACGGTGCCGTCGTAGGCGTCCACGACCGCCTTCACGCTGTTGCGCATGTAGTTCAGCGAGATGTTCGGCATCAGGCCGTCCGTCGCTTCGCCCACGTTGACCGACTGCGCATAAGGGAACTGGTCCGTCACCGTGTAGAAGTCCCAGATCCACGTGGGATCTCCGTCGACGATCGCGACGTACGGGTCCGCATCGGGAAGCAGGAACGGGATGGCCTTGGTGACCCTCGTCGCGATGTCGCGGTTGATCATGATCTTGCTCTCGGGCTCGATCGCGCCAGAGACCAGCAGGTTGTAATCCTTGAACTCCCACGCGAAGAGCGCTCGTGTGAGGAGGCCGCCGATCGCGATCCCGCCCTCACCCGAGTACTGCTCGTTCTCCGGAGCTCCCTCGTAGTCGAGTTCCTGCTCGGCGGTGCCCACGACCACGAACGGCACGTCGGACTTCTCGCCGTAGTAGATCCGCGGCTGGTCCAAGACGGGGGACCCTGCCGGCGGAAGGTCTTTCAGCGTGAACACGGGTTGGCCCTCGGGCGTGGCGGCGTGCACCTGGGCCGCGACGGCGCCGTACCCGTGCGTGTAGGAGAGGTGGCGGTTCTGCCAGGTCTGCCCATCCACCGAGATCCCGTTCTGCGCGATCTCGCGAGCGCTGACCATCAGGACGCGCTGGCGTCCGTTCACCTCGTAACGGTCCACGTCGACGTCGGAGAAGTCGTAGTACTGGCGGATCCGCTGCTGCGACTGGAAGTTCTCCTTCAGGACGGGATCGCCGCGCCACAGACGGATGTTGTCGATGGTCGGCCGGTTGTCCTGCACCTGCTCGGCGGTGAGCGGCCCCGACACGTCGCGCTCGGTCTCCACGATCGTGTCCAGCGCGAAGGCGCTCCGCGTGGCGTCGATGTTGTCCCCGATGAAGGGCAGTTCGAGCTGCTGTTCGTTGGGCTTGACCCGGAACTGCTGCACGAACGTGGGATAGGCGGTGCCGACCAGGATCGAGACCAGACCGAGCAGCGCGACCGAGATCACCGGCAGGCTCCATTGGCGGACCCGGATGTTGGCGAAGAACAGGAGCGCGCAGATCACGGCGACCACCGTGAGCAGCGCCAGGGCCGGCAGCTGCGCATTGACGTCGGTGTAGGACGCACCCTGGACGACGCCGCGCGGTGAGCCCAGCAGGACATAGCGGCCCAGCCAGTAGCCCGCCGCTTTGACCAACATGATGAGCCCGAGCAACACGGAGAGGTGTGCTCGTGCGGCCGGCGTCACCTTGTCGGCGAACAGCGTCGCCTGCGGCCGGATCCCGCCCCACAGCACGTGGGCGATCGCCGTGAGGACCGCGATCCCGACGAGCGAGGAGAACAACCAGGACTGCAGGAACCGGAGCCACGGCAGCGTGAAGACGTAGAAGCTCGCATCCCGCTGGAACAGGGGCTCCGACACCCCGAACGACACATCCGCGCCGTGACGCCACAGGAGGTACGTGCTCCATTCACCGGACGTGCCGATCCCGACCACGACCCCGAACACGAGCGCCCCGGCAGGCACCAACCAGCGAAGGAACGGGTCGGAGATGTCGCGGATCTTCTCCAGGACCTCTTGGTCGGGCGTCACGGGGATCACGTCGGGGCGCAACCTGCGGGCGAAAAGAAGGTTCGCGTAGAGCACCCCGGCGAACACGAGACCGAACACGAGGCCCAAGAGCGCCCTGGTCGCGAGCAACGTCCAGAACGCGGTGTCCTGGCCGATCTCCCGATAGAACAGCAGGTCGATCACGAAGCCGGACAGGCCCGTGAACAGCAGGAACGCAACGATGACGACGCCGGCCACCACGATGGGCCACCGGCGACGAGGCGAGCCGAGCTGGATCGTCGTCACCATGGTTGGGATGGCCAGCCTACTTCACGGGGCCCTCTACGTGGCCTCGAGCGCGTCGATGGCCTCATCGAACGTGGCGACGCTGATGACACGCATGTCCCCCGTGTCCATCCCCTCGACCTCCTCCGCGTTCGCCGCGGGGACCAGGAACACGTCGGCGCCCGCGTGCTCGGCCCCGAGCACCTTGTCGATGATGCCACCGATGCCGCCCACCTCGCCCCCGAGCCCGACCGTCCCGGTGCCGGCGATGATCCGTCCCCCGGAGAGGTCACCGGGGGTGAGCAGCTCGTAGAGCCCGATCGCCCACATCAAGCCCGCGGAGGGACCGCCGACGTCCCCGCTGGAGATCTGGACCGGGAACGGGAAGGTGTCGAGCATCGTGACCCCGACGAGCGGGTCAACCCCGTCGACGCACGGCGCGCGCGCGAACACCGCCTCCTCAGCGACACCGTCGACGTCGAGCGTGAACCGGAGCGCCTGCCCCACGAGCGCTCGGCGGATGAGCCGGCTCGCCTCGGCCCTGGAGTCGATCGGCTCGCCATCGATGGCCGTGACGACGTCACCAGGGAACAACTCACCGTCGGCGGGGCACCCCTTTGCGGTGGATCGGATCAGGGCACCCGTCCCGTGTTCTTCGGGATAGCCCGTCAACCGGCTCAGGGCCACGTAGGCGGCATCGATCTTGCTCTGGTCCATCTGGGAGAAGGAGAGACGCTCCTCCTCCTCGCGATCGAGGCCCGGCGGGTACACGAGCTGTTCGGCAGCGACCGTGATCTCGGGATCGAGCCATGCGGCCAGCGCCGTGACGGGTGTCAGCCTTCGGACGCGGACGGTGGTCATCACGAGTTTCCCGGAGGGCTCGAACCGCTGCTTCCCGTCGAAGGAGATCAGCGGGGTCACCTCACGCGCGGGGCCGGGACCCAGTCCGTAGTACGGGAGGGTGATCCATGAGGAGGCCACGAGGACCACGGCGAGAGAAAGGCCCGACGTGACGAACACGGCCGTGCGGGAGGGACGACGCATGGATCCATGCTACGGGGCGTGCACCGCGACCCGAGCGTGCTTGCCGCTCGCGGCCACCGGTGGGGGGTACCCTCCCCGCGTGGGGTACCTCATCGTGTTCGTGGTGGCGGCCGGGGCCGGCGTCGCGGTCTACGCCATGACGCTGCGCGACGGCGTGCAGCCGATCCCGGGGTTCAGCGACCCGGCCGGGCCATCGCCCGAGGGAACCTACGTCAGCGTGGCGGGCGGCAAACCCGACTGGCAGAGCCGCCTGACCGGCCTGCTCGGCTTGACGGTGGCGGTCGTGGTGGGCGCGGTCGCGCTGGCAGGAGTCCTCTACGTCTCGATCTCGGCGGTCGTCCGGCTCTTGAGCAACCTTGCGCCCGATGGCGGCGCCTCGACCGGCGGCATCTAGGTCGCGGCCGGCCGAGCGCCGACGAGGTCCGTTCGCAACGTCAGGTCATCGTCTCCGGACCAGTTGGAAGGCCGAACGGTATCCCTCGAGATGCTCGAGCATGATGCCCGCCCCGAGCACCACCGTCTCGAGCGGCCGCTCGACGACATGGACGGGGACCTCGCATTCCTGGGAGAGGAGCCGGTCGAGGCCTTTGACGAGCGCCCCGCCGCCGGTGAGGAACATGCCGGTCTCCAAGACATCGTGGGTGAGCTCCGGTGGTGCCTCACCGAGCGTGCGACGGGCGGCCGCGACGATCTTGCCGATGGGAACGGCCATCGCTCGACGGATCTCGTCCTCTTCCACCCTGACTTCGACGGCTTCCCCCGATGACAACTCCCGCCCGATCACCAGGGCCGCACGGCCACCGGCCGAGGGGAACGCCGAGCCGATCGCGATCTTGGTCTCCTCCGCGGCGCGCTCACCGACGGCCACGCCGTAGCGATCACGGATGTGGTCGGCCACCGCCGCGTCCAGATCGAAGCCGCCGACGCGTATCGCATGTCCGGACACGACGCCGCCCATCGAGACGACGGCCATCTCCGAACGGGCGCCGCCGATGTCCACGACGAGGTTGCCGATGGGCTCATGCACGGGCAGGCCCGCTCCGATCGCAGCGGCGAGAGATTCCTCGACGAGCGTCACGTGCCTGCCGCCCCCGAAACCCGCAGCCTCCTTCAGCGCTCGACGTTCGACCTCGCCGGCTCCTGATGGGATGCAGATGAGCACCTGTGGGCGGGGGAAGCGTGCGACCCCGACCTGGCGCATCACCGCCTCCAGGAACATCTGGGTGGCCTCGTAATCGGTGACGGTTCCCGAGCGGAGCGGCCGGACCCCGATCACCCCGCCGGAGTCGTCTCCGATCGTGCTCCATGCTTCCTCGCCGATAGCGACGAGCTGGCCGGTCGCAGCATGCACGGCCGCGAGGGTCGGCTCCCGCAGCACGATGCCTTCGCCCATGCGGTAGACGAGCGTGTTCGCGGTCCCGAGGTCGACGGCGAGATCCCGCGCCACTATGCCCCCATCACCCATCGGCCCTCGCCGTCGGCGAGCGCTTCCTTCTTCCAGATCGGGACGTCGTGCTTGAGGCGCTCGATCGCGTGCCTGGCCGCTTCGAACGCCTCGGCGCGGTGAGCGGCCGAGACCGCGACCGCGACGCTCATGTCGCCGACGGCCAGATCCCCATACCGGTGCACGAGCGCGACCCTCTTCAGCGGCCAGGTTGCGAACAGCTCGTCCGCGATCTGCTCCAGCCGCGCCGTCGCGAGCTCGTCCCACGCTTCGTAGATGATCCCGGTGACCGGACCGGCCTCGGAATGGTCGCGGACCGTGCCCACGAACAGGCAGGTGGCGCCCGCACCGGGGTCGGCGACGAAGGTGAGGGCTTCCTCGGTGGAGATGGGAGCATCGCTCACGCGGATGAGTCGCTCCGAGACGGACACGGGGCCATGCTAGCGTGGAGGGGTCGTAGGCTTGAACGCATGAGCACCCCGTTCGGGTTCGGGATGGACCCAGAGTCCCTGCGCGACGCTCCGCTGTTCCGCGAGCTCCAGCGGGTGATGGCCTCCGGCGGCGGGGACCCGGTGAACTGGGAGCTCGCGCGGCAGGTCGCGGTTGCGAGCGCCGCGGAAGCCGGCGCCGACCCTGAGCCCACGGACGCCGACCGCGCTGCTCTTCAGGACGCGGTGCGTGTGGCAGAACTCCATGTCGCCAGGACGACGGGGATGGACCCGCCGGCCGCGGTGGCGCGCGTCACCCCGCTGCGCCGGGCCGAGTGGGTCGCCGATGCGGCCTCGGGGCTGCGCGGCCTGATCGAGCCGGCCGCGGTCCGGATGACCGAGGCGCTCGGCGGGGCGTTCGCCGAACAGCTGCCGCCCGAGGCCGCGCCGATGGCATCGATGCTTTCCCAACTGGGGCCGCTGGTGCACGGCTCGCAGGTGGGCCAGGTCCTCGGCGCTCAGGCCGGCTCGGCGCTCGGTGGGTACGAGGTGGCCCTCCCCCGCGTGGATCCTGCCGTGCTCGCGTTCGTCCCGGCGAACCTGGCCTCGTTGCAGAAGGATTGGTCGCTGGATGCGGCGGAGCTCCGGACGTGGGTCGCCGTGCACGAGGTGTCGCATCGCCTGAGCCTGTCCGGTGCATGGGCCAGGGGATCGGTGAGCGGGCTCGTCGACGATTTCCTGGCGACGATCACGATCGACGTCGCGGCCATCACCGAACGCTTGGCGGCGTTGCAGCCGGGCGATGCCGAGGGGCTCGAGCAGGCGCTCGGTGGCGAAGGCGACGGCCTGTTCGGGACGGTGCTCGATGACGAGCAGCGGATCAAACTGGCGCGCATACAGGCGTTCGTGGGGGCGGCCGAAGGATGGGCCGACCACGTGACCGAGGTCATCGGCCGCACCCTGCTCGGGTCCCATGAGCGCATCGAGGAGGCGCTGCGCCGGCGTGAAGAGGCACAGGACGCCGAGCCGATCTTCACCCGCCTCCTGGGCATCCCCCTTCACCGCGCGACGTTCGCGACGGGGCGGCGCTTCTGCGACGCGGTGGCCGAGCGCACCGACGAAGCGACGCTGGCGCAGATGTGGGCGTCCGCCGAAGCGATGCCGTCGTTCCCGGAGTTGGAAGAGCCCACGCTCTGGCTCTCGCGCACCGTCTGAGCCCCGCGCGCGGGGGTGGGTCTCCGCTATCCTCTGCCCCCGATGGACCCGGTCGGAGAGCTGGTCGCGGCGGCGGTCGTGGATGCGCGTGTCTGGGACGCCTACGGCGACATGGCGCCCGATGGGATCTATCTGGCAGGTCAACCCGGTCCCGCGCTCCCGTTCGTGATGTTCCGGGCGTGGAAGGTGCCGGTCGGCGTGGTCCAAGAGGAGGTCCGGCTGTTCGGTCCCTCCGGGCGCATGATCCACCGGTGGGGACCCGTCTACCGGCGCATGGCGGGGATGTTCGACCTGACCACGGAGCTCGACACCGTGGCGGACGGCGTGTTCGACGAGACGGGGACGTACGTGGCATCGTTCGTCCTGGACGGCCAGATCGTCGGTGAGATCGAACTGCCGGTCTGGGTGCAGGCCGCTCCCGCGAAGCTGCCCAAGGACACCGAGGACGGACTCAAGAAGTCCGACGTCATCTGGGTGAGTTCACGAACGGGAGCATCGCGGGCCTCGGTGCCCGCGTGGTTCGCCTACAAGAACGGGCGGATCTACGTCTTGTCGCAGCGGGAGTCCGGCCCCGAAGAGCAGACCGTGCCGGGCGCCGGGCAGGTCAAAGAGATGGTGGTCACGACGCGGCGCAAAGCTCGCGACACGTCCCTGCAGGAGTTCTCGGTCGCGCCGCGCATGCTCGAGGGGAACGAGTGGGAAGAAGCGGCCAAGCTGCTGGTGGACAAGCGCAAGTCGCGCGCCGGTGCCCCGGCTGCGGCGCTGGCGCGATGGCGCACCACATGCGACATCTTGGAACTCACGCCGAACGTGCCCGTCGAGGTTTGAAGGCGCCGGCCGCCGCTCGATCGTCAGGCACCTGACACGGAGCACCCCTCGCGTGGCGGCCCCGTTGTCATGATCCTCACGACAAACACCTAGGTCTTCATCGGGAGGATCGTGACGATCGCGCGCGGCGAAACCCCCGGACCGACGTCACGATCCTGACGAGCGCGATCCGTGTCAGTACCACGTGGTACGAACCACCTGTGTGCGACAACACCTACTTCGCATCCGGCTGGGACGTCATGATCCAAGCTCGACGCACGCAGCATCGCTTCGAAGTGGCGATGGACCAAGCCTTGGAGGCCTACGGCGTCTCTTACGCGCAGTACCGCGCTCTCGAACTCCTCCTGGCCGCACCCAGCGACATGCACGTCTCCGAGCTCGCGCGGCGGCTCCGCGTGAGCCGCCAGTCCGCCTCGCTCACGGTCGCGAAGCTCGAACGGGCCGGCTACGCGATCACCGAGCGGGAGCCACACACCCGATACGTCGTGCCCACCGACCGCGCCCGAGAGGTCATCGGCATGATGCGCACGTTCGCCGGCATGCCCTCCGACCTCGAAACCCACCTCTCACCGAACGAACTGGGTCAGCTGGCTCTGTTGCTGCGCAAGGCCGACCGAGCCACGCAGCCACCTCGCCGACCGACCTGGTGGCTCGAGCCCTAGGCCTCCCTCACGTTCATCTCGCGACCCACGGCCGCCGCGACAGCCACCAGACGCCTCCCCAGGTCCGCCATCTCCGAAGGCAGCAGCGCCTGCGGCCCGTCGCAGAGCGCCCGCTCCGGATCGGCATGCACATCGATCATCACCGCGTCCGCGCCACCCGCCAGCGCCGCCAACGCCATCGGCGCCACCAAGTGCCGCTTGCCCACCGCGTGCGACGGATCCACGATCACCGGCAGATGCGACTCGTGCTGTGCGGCGGCCATGCCCGCCAGGTCGAGCGTGTTGCGGGTCGCCGGCTCGAAGGTCCGGATCCCCCGTTCGCACAGGATGATCTCGGAGTTCCCGCGTTGCGCCACGTACTCGGCGGCTTGGAGCCATTCGTCGATCGTCATGGCCAAGCCGCGCTTGAGCATCACGGGCTTGTTCGCGAGCCCGCACTCCTTCAACAGCTCGAAGTTCTGCGCGTTGCGCGTCCCCACGCGGATACAGTCCGCCACCTCCGCCACGTGCTGAACCTGCGACACATCCACGACCTCGACGATGATCGGCAACCCGGTCTCCTTGCGGCACTCCTGCAGGATCTGCAGGCCCTCTTCGCCGAGCCCCTGGAACGAGTACGGCGAGGTCCTCGGTTTGTAGACGTCCCCGCGCAGGATGGTCGCCCCCGCCTCCGCTGCCGCGACGCACGCAGCCATCGCTTGGTCGTAGGACTCGACGGCACACGGACCGGCGATGATCGTGAAGGTCTCGCGTCCCACCGGGGTGGTGCCGACGCGAACCATCGTCGGCTGCGGGTGCAGGTCCGCGGCCACCATCTTGTAGGCCTTGCCGATCTTGATGACGTGCGCGACCCCGAGCATCTGCGTCCACTCGACGGCCTCGAACCGCTCGGTGTCCCCGACCAGACCCACCACGGTATGAACGGTCCCGCGCGAGACGAAGGCCTCGCCACCGGTACCGCGAGCGCGCTCGCAGACCGCATCGATGTCGGCCTCGGTGGCCTCCTTCGTCATCACGACGACCATGGGGTCTCATCCTCCTCAGAGCGCACCCGGTGCACTCGCCCCCCGGGAAACGGAAACCCCGGGCGGTCCGGCCCGGGGTCGCTGGCTGCTCGGCGGCTGCTGGCGACTACCCCGGGCAGAGCCCGAAGGAGACGCTCCAGAAGCCGAAGGTGCGCTGCATGTCGAGGCTCATGGTGCCAGACCCTCCCCGCGGCTGGCAAGCACCCGCTAGGATCGCTCCGTGGCCGACCTCATCGTCGTGGATCACCCGCTGGCGCACGACCTCCTCGCCCGTCTGCGCACCCGGGAGACCGATCCCGCCCAGTTCCGTACGCTCACGCGCCGGCTGGGCTGGCTGCTCGTGCTCGAGGCGACCAGCGACCTGGCGACGGAACCGCTGACCGTCGACACGCCGATGGAGTCCATGGAGGGCGCGCATCTCATCGAGAAGCTCGTCGCGGTCCCGGTGCTCCGGGCGGGCTTGGGCCTGCTGGACGCCGTGACAGACCTGTACCCCGACACCGTCGTCGGCTACCTGGGGATGGAACGCGACGAGGTCACCCTGCAGCCGCGTGACTACTACGCGAAGCTGCCGCCGATGGAAGGGCGCCGCGCGCTGGTCCTCGATCCGATGCTCGCCACCGGCGGCAGCGGCACCGCCGCGGTGACTCACATCAAAGCGACCGCCGCGCCCAAGTCCATCTCGTTCGTCTGCGTGGTGGCGGCGCCCGAGGGCGTGGCGCGCATGGCCGACGAACACCCCGACGTGCCGGTTATCGCGGGCGCGCTCGACCGCCAGCTCAACGAGCACGGGTTCATCCTGCCGGGACTCGGCGACTTCGGCGACCGGCTCCACGGAACGACAGGCTGAGACGATCACACCTTCTCGATAGCGTGCGGAACGGGCACGGGGATCTCCCACCAACCGTTGTCTCCTCGTTGGCCAACCTATCGAGACCATCGCCCAGGGGAGCAGGGACAGCGCCCCCTGCGGTCCCCGACAGCGCGAACCGTCAGTCCTTGATGTACGGCTTCCCATCGGCGGCCGGGGGGCGCACACGATGCGCTGCCCCCGACACGACCAGGATCGTCACGAGGTAGGGGAGCATGGCCAGGAACTCGGTGGGGACGGAGGCTTGGAGGATGTTCGCCTTCACCTGGAGCGAGTCAGCGAAACCGAACAGGAGCGCAGCGGCGAGCGCCCCGAGCGGATTCCAGCGCCCGACGATCATGGCAGCCAGGCCGATGAAGCCGCGGCCCGCACTCATCCCTTCCTCGAACCGACCGACCGCGCCGAGCGTGAAGTAGGCGCCCCCGATGCCGGCCACGGCACCGCCGAGGATCACGCTGCGATACCGCGTGAAGTGCACTCGGATCCCCACCGTGTCGGCTGCCTTCGGATGCTCGCCGACCGAGCGAACACGCAACCCCCACCGCGTGTAGAACAGGCCGACGAACATGACGGCGACGATCACGAACATCAGGTACACGAAGATGTTGTTGTCGAACAGGATGGGGCCGATGAAGGGGATCTTGGACAGGAAGGGGAGGCTGATGTCCTGGAAGCGCCCCGGGTCGTTGAGCGCCTGGTCTCGCTGGAGGTACTGCTTCGAGAGGAACGACGTGAGCCCGAGGGCGAGGATGTTGATCACCGTCCCGGCGACGATCTGATCGACGAGGTACCGGATCGACAGCACCGCCAGGAGGGCCGCCAGGACCGCACCCACCGCCGCTCCCGCGAGCATGCCGATCCAGAGGCTGTCCGTCACGCTGCCGACCAGCGCTCCGGCGAAGGCCCCCGACAAGAGCATCCCCTCGATCCCGATGTTGATGACGCCCGATCGTTCGCACATCACGCCGCTCAACGCCGCGAACGCGATGGGAACGGACCGCAGGACCGTGCTCTGCAGCATCCCCACGAGACTGAGCGAACCGTCCTCGCCGGCCCAGGTGAGGAACGCGAAGACCAGCAGGAAGGCGACGAGGGCGAGCGCGAGGTTCAGGCGCCGACCGAAACCCTTCGCGAGCTGGTAGCCCCCAACGAACGCGCAGACCACGGCGATCGCGACCAGGGTGGTCCGGCTGGGCACGACGATGTCGGGGAGGCTGAAGAAGGTCGCTCCCCGAGCAGGGTTGAGCCCGAAGCGTGTCTGCGTGCCGGAGCTCGTGCCCAACCCGAACCACGCGAAGATGACCGCTCCGACCCCCAGGAAGACGATCCCCATGACCCTTCCTCGCCGCGAGGACTTCGCCGGCCGCGCCGTGCCCACAGCGCTCATCCACCCCACCCCTTGGCGAACGTCTGGGGACCCGCGACGCGCCTGGCTTTGATCCGGAAGATGGCCGCCACGAGGGTCGGGGCGGCGATGAACATGATCACCAGACCCTGGATCACGGTCGTGATGTCGATCGGGGTTTCGGTGACGACCTGCATGGTCCGCCCTCCGACCTGCAGGATGGCGAACAGGAACGCGGCGAGGACGACGCCCAATGGGGTCCCCCCGCCCACGAGGGCGAGTGCGATAGCCGTGAATCCCAGCCCGGAGGCGAACCCGGGGATCAGGCTGGGGGTGACGCCGCCCAGCTGGGAAGCCGCGGCCAGCCCCGACAGTCCACCCGCGAGCGACATGACCACGACGATCGTTCGCCCTGGACGCATCCCGGCGGCGCGCGACGCATCGGGGTTCGCTCCGACGGCCTGGAGCTCGAACCCGAACGTCGTGCGTTTCAGCATCCACGAGACGAGCCAGGCGAACCCGAGCGCCATGAAGATGCCGGCGTGCACCCGCAGGTCCGGCCCGAAGAGGTGCGGGAAGGCGACGCTCACGGGCTTGGCGATGGGCTCCGCCTGTTGCTTGAACGGTGCGATCGACAGGACCCACAGGGTGAGGCTCACCGCCACGATGTTGAGCATGATCGTGGTAATGACCTCATGCGCGCCCGTCTTCGCCTTGAGGAGGCCCGGGATGGCACCCCAGAGCATCCCTCCGGCGAAGCACGCCACCACCACGAGGAGCAGGTGGATGGCTCCCGGCATACCCGGCCACCAGATACCCACCGCAGCTCCCACGATGGCGCCGACGTTCATCTGCCCCTCGGCCCCGATGTTGAACAAGCCGGCCCGGAAGCCGAGTGCGACCGACAGGCCCACGAAGATGAGCGGGGTCATCGTGACGATGGTCTCCGAGATCGGGTAGAGCGCTGCACGGATCTGCTCGAGCTCACCAGAGCCGATCGCGTCGACGATGCGGGATGGACTCCCGAGCGCGCCCGTGAACAACGCGTAGTACGCCTGACTCACGATGTCCCATGAGAGCGAGAGCGCCACCGTGGGGCTGAGGAAGAA
>JBKJXU010000279.1:0-18834 GCA_046716145.1 Actinomycetota bacterium | reverse complement strand
TGACCCGGTGCACGGGATCGGGTTCATCGAGGCGCTCCGCCTGTTCGAGGACGACCCCGACACCGACCTGATGATCATGACCGGGGAGATCGGCGGTGACGACGAGGAGCGTGCTGCTGCGTTCATCGAGGGGCACGTGGGCAAGCCCGTCGTCGCGTACATCGCGGGGTTCGAGGCGCCGCCGGGCAAGCGGATGGGGCATGCCGGCGCCATCGTGACCGGTTCGAAAGGCACCGCGGCCGCCAAGGCCGAAGCGCTGGAAGCGGTCGGTGCCACGGTCGCGCGGACGCCCTCGCAGGTGGCCCGGATCGTCGCGGAGCGGCTGGGGTCGTAGATGTCTCGTCGGCCGCCCGGACTCGCGCCCGCGGAGGTTCCGGTCGACACCGGCATGGGCGCGCTCGTGGTCGGCGGCCTGCGCCGCGGCGCGCTCCAGGTGTTCCTGCCGGTGGCGCTGGTGGCGCAGGGGGTGGCCTGGCTCGGGTTCCTCATCAGCGGGGTCTACGGCCCCTGGTCCTGGACGAAGATCGGGTTCGCGTACGCCCTCACGAGCGCGCGGGTGCCCTTCGATGTGACGGCGCGCGGGGCCGCCGCCGCGGCGCCGGGGGACGTGCTCGAACTCGCCCTCGGCGCGTTCACTGTGGCGTTCGTGGTGCTGGCGTTCCGGGCCGGCCGCGAACAGGCGAAGGGGTTGGAACGCCAACCCGGGCCGGCGGCGGCGGCCGGCGCCTTGATCGGACCCGGCGTGGCTGTGCCGATGGCGGTGGCCGCGTACGTGGTCCGCCTAGGGTTCCCACGGCTCGGCATCGAGGTGCTCGAGCCGGTGCTGTGGGCCTCGTTCGCGTTCCCGCTGGTGCTTTCGTCGATCGCGGGAGTGGTGGGCGGCGCGGCGCGGGCGCGCGAGGTGCTCGAGGAGGGAGGCGGTTGGCGCGCCCGCGTCGGCGAGGTCATCCGCACCGGGGCGCTCGCGTGCTGGTGGGGTCTGGTGCTCGCCACCGTCGCCACGCTCTTGCTCGCGGCGGTCGAGATGGGTGTCACGAAGGCCTACGGTCGGTTCATCGGACGCGCGGAGCGCGCGGGGGCGATCGCGGTGGTGCATCACGCGCTGGCGCTGCCGAACCAGTCGGCGCTGGCGCTCGGCGTCTCGATGGGTGTGCCTGCCGATCTCAAGGTGGGGAAGGAACGCACGGCGACC
Source organism: Actinomycetota bacterium (assembly GCA_046716145.1). Classification (GTDB taxonomy): domain Bacteria; phylum Actinomycetota; class UBA4738; order UBA4738; family HRBIN12; genus AC-51. The sequence goes on along the minus strand of JBKJXU010000279.1, from coordinate 17,642 downwards.
GTGGGCCTGGAGGGGTTCGCCGCCGAAGGAGAGTTCCGCGGACTCCTCGGCGACGTCACGCAGGACCCCGAGGCGGGCTCGTTCCCGACACCGCTGTGGTACTGGGCGTTCCTCGTGGTCCCGGCCGCGGCGACGCTCCTGGGGGGACGGTTGGCCGGCGAGGGCGCCCGTTCACCTCGGTCCGCGGCCGCGTCCGGCGCCCTCGCCGGGTTCGTCTACGCCGCGCTCTGCGTCGGGGTGGTGTGGTTCGCGTCGGTCTCGCTGCCGCTGTTGCCGGGCGTGCTCGGAGGTTCGGTCCGCCTCGGCCAGCCGCTCGGGCGTCTGGCGGTGGTTTCGCTCGCGTGGGGTGTGGTGGGCTGCACCGCCGGTGCCGCAGGCACCGCCTGGCTCAAGGGCCGGAGGTCTTGACCTCGGCGTAGTTCGCCTCGATCTGGGTGAAGCGCCGCCACGCCTGCCCCCAGCCGTCGTCGGTTCGCGGGAAACGCTCGACCGGGTCGCCGGGCTTCTGCCGGTCCCAGATCCCGAAGAACGACGGACCGTAGCCGAGCAGGTAGCGGGTGCCGGTATGGGTGTAGGTCGTCGTGCTCGACTCGGAGGACGACGCCTCGGCGGAGGCCGCCGGCGCTCCGCTCGAGCTCGAGGCGGGGACCTCGACCGCCCGCGGCTCCATCGCCGAGAACCGAACCCAGGCATCCTTCCAACCCTGGTCGGTCCTGGGGAACCGTTCCAGCGGCGTGTCCGGTTCCTGGCGGTCCCATATCCCGAAGAAGTCGGCGCCGAAGCCGAGCACGTGGCGGTAGCCCGAGTGCGAGTACCGCACGGCGGCCTCGGGAGCGCTCGCCGCCGGCGCAGGCTCGGCGGTCTCCGAGACGTCGGCGGCAGGCGCCGGTTCTGCCGCCGGTTCGGCCGCAGCCGCAGCCGCGGGCTCCGGCTGCATGGCCATCGCCTCTTCGCGCTTCACGGTGAGATCGCTGAAGCAGTAACGGCACTTGATCGCATCGTCCTGGATCTGCTCGGCGCAGTAAGGGCAGGTCTTCACGTCGTGGGGTCCTCCCGATGAGCGAGGCCGCAATCGTACCCTCGCCGGCCTGGGATGACGGCGCCGCGGGTAGCATGCCGCCCTCATGGGTGCTCGTCTCGCTGTGCTGGTCTCCGGCGGGGGCACGAACCTGCAGGCGCTCCTGGATGACCCCCGGATCGCGCCGCACGTGGCCCTCGTCCTCAGCGACCGGCCGGGGATCGGGGCGCTCGAGCGCGCCGAGGCTGCCGGGGTTCCCACCGCGGTGGTCGAGCCGACCGGGGACCGGGCGTCGCTTTCTCGCGAGGTCGCCGCGGCTCTGCAAGCCCACGGGATCGACGCCGTCGTGAGCGCTGGCTACATGCGGGTCCTCGGGCCCGAGGTCGTGGCGCCGTTCCGGGACCGCTGGCTGAACGTCCACCCGGCGCTGTTGCCCTCCTTCGCCGGGATGCACGGCGTCGGCGACGCTCTCGCGTACGGGGTCAAGCTCACCGGGGTCACGGTCCACCTGGTGGATGAGGGTATCGACACCGGTCCGATCGTGCTCCAGGAGGCCGTCGAGGTTCGCGACGACGATGACTGGGATTCGCTCGAGGGGCGTATCCACGAGGTCGAACACCGGCTGCTCCCTCGTGCCGTTCGGGCGTTGCTGCGGGGCGGGCTCATCCGCGAAGGTCGCTCCGTGCGCATCGAGGAGGGGACATGAACACGCAGGTCCACCGCGCTCTGCTCGCGGTGTTCGACAAGACCGGGATCATCGAGTTGGCGCGTGGGCTCCGTGCGCAGGGGGTGGAGCTGGTCTCCAGTGGCGGGACGGCCGCGACGCTGCGCGAGGCGGGGATCGAGGTCACCGAGGTGGCGGAGGTCACCGGTTCCCCGGAGATGCTGGATGGCCGCGTGAAGACCCTGCACCCCGCGATCCACGCGGGGCTGTTGGCCGACCGTCGCAAGCCCGAGCACCTGGCGCAGCTGGCCGAGCACGGGATCGCGCCGTTCGACCTCGTCGTGGTGAACCTGTACCCGTTCCGGGAGACCGTGGCCGCGGGCGCTTCCTTCGACGGCATCATCGAGAAGATCGACATCGGCGGTCCGGCGATGGTCCGCGCGAGTGCGAAGAACTTCGAGTCGGTCGCCGTGGTCGTGAACCCTGACCGCTACGAGGCGATCGGGGACGAGCTTCGCCTCGAAGGCGGCATCACACGCGCCACGCGGCTGGCGCTCGCGGCCGAGGCGTTCGCGCACACCGCCGCCTACGACGCGGCGGTCGCGGGGTGGTTCGCACAGCAGCAAGGCGACGAGGGCCGGCTCCCGGGCTTCGTCGGGCTCGCGCTGCAGAAGCGCGGCGATCTGCGGTACGGGGAGAACCCGCACCAGCGCGGCGCCCTGTACGAGGAGGCGGCGGGCGCGGGGGTGCTGGGCGGTGCCGAGGTCCTGCAGGGCAAGGAGATGTCGTTCAACAACTGGCTCGACGCGTGGGCCTCCTACGATCTGGCGGCTGCACTGCCGGAGGGAGCCTGCGTGATCGTGAAACACAACAACCCGTGCGGCGTCGCGGCGCTCGGCGACCTGGCTGCTTCCTACGGAGAAGCGTTCGCATGCGACACCGTGAGCGCGTTCGGCGGCATCGTGGCGTTCCACGGGACGTGTGACGCCGCCGCCGCCGAAGTCATGCGCGAGGTCTTCACCGAGGTCGTCGTGGCGCCGGCCTACACCGACGAGGCGCTCGCGGCCTTCGCGGAGCGGCCGAACCTCCGCGTCCTGCGTGCCCCGCTCGCACAGGCCCGGGCCTTGGACGTCCGCACCATCCCCGGCGGCGCACTGGTCCAAGACCTCGATACGGTCACCGAGACGCGAGCCGACTGGAAGGTAGTCTCCTCCCGCGAGCCGACCGCTCAGGAATGGGCCGACCTGGAGCTCGCGTGGACCATCGCCTGGCGGGTCAAGTCGAACACGATCGCACTGGTGAAAGAAGGCGCCACCGTGGGGATCGGGGCCGGCCAGATGTCGCGCGTCGACTCGTCCTGGATCGCCACGCGCAAGGCGGGGGAGCGGGCACGCGGTGCCGTGCTGGCCTCCGACGCCTTCTTCCCGTTCCCCGACGCGCTCGAGGTCGCCGCCGACGCCGGGTGCACCGCGGTGATCCACCCGGGCGGCTCCAAGGGCGATGAGGACGTCCTCGCGGCTGCCGAGGCTCGCGGGATGGCCGTCGTGCTCACCGGGATCCGTCACTTCCGGCATTGAGAGGATCATGAAGCTCGGCAGATTGCGGCGTCGGCAGGGCGAAGGCGGGGTGATCGACCGCCGATCCCAGGGCGCCACCGGGGGCTCCGGCATCTCGCCGGGGCTGGGCGGCATCCCGATGGGCAGCGGCGGCATGGGGATCGGCGGCGTGATCCTGCTCCTCGTGCTGGTGTTCGTGGTGCCACGATGTCTCGGGCAGGCCGGCTTCGAGGGCCTGGGCGGCGCACTCGACCCGTTCCAGGATGCGGGCGTCGTCGCACCGGGCTCGGAGCAAGAAGTCGACCCGGATGATCCCACCGCGAAGTTCGCTGAAGCCGTGCTGGAGGACGTTCAGTTCGTCTGGGACGACATCTTCGAACGCTCCGGGCTGACGTATGAGGAGACCACCATCGTGCTCTTCCGGGGGTCGACGTCCAGCGGCTGCGGACGTGCCTCGTCGGCGACCGGTCCGTTCTACTGCCCGCCCGACGGGCTCGTCTACCTCGACCTCTCCTTCTTCGAAGAGCTGGAGACGACCTTCGGTGCAGGCGGGGACTTCGCGCAGGCATACGTGATCGCACACGAGGTGGCCCACCACGTGCAGACGCTCCTCGGCACGAACGCGGAGGTGCAGCGGCTCACGCGGGATGACCCGGACCTCGCCAACGAACTGTCGGTGCGCCTGGAACTGCAGGCCGATTGTTTCGCCGGCGTGTGGGCGCGTTCGGCCCAAGGTGCCGGCATCCTCTCGCCCGGTGACCTCGAAGAGGGGCTCAACGCCGCGGCTGCGATCGGCGATGACCGGATCCAGGAGGCGACGACCGGCAGGATCGATCCCGAGTCGTTCACGCACGGCACCAGCGAGCAGCGCGTGCAGTGGCTCCGCACCGGGGTCCAGGTCGGCAACCCCGATGCGTGCGACACGTTCGCGGGCGACATCTGACGGCGTGAAGAGCGCGCCCGGTAGGATGCCCGCCGTGACGGCCCGCATCCTCGACGGCAAAGCCACCGCGGCGCAGATCCGTTCGGAGGTTGCCGAACGGGTACGGGCCCTCGCCGAGCGAGGGATCACGCCGGGGCTGGCGGCGGTCCTGGTGGGAGACGACGTCGCTTCCCGGATCTACGTCGGTCAGAAGCACAAGGCGTGTGCCGATGTCGGCATCCGCTCCGAACAGATCGACCTGCCCGCCTACGTCACCGAGCACGAACTGCTCGCGACGCTGCGGCGGTTGAATCGCGATCCGGAGATCCACGGGGTCATCGTCCAGTTGCCCCTGCCCGATCATCTGCACGAACTCGAGATCCAGTCGGCGGTCGCGCGCGAGAAAGACGTGGACGGGCTGCATCCCTTGAACATCGGGATGATGCTCCGGCGCGGCCACGGGTACCTGCCCGCCACCCCCTACGGCATCGTCGAGTTGATGCTGCGCACCGGGGTGCAGCTCGAGGGCGCCGAGGTCTGCATCGTGGGCTACGGGGACCTCGTCGGCGCACCTTTGTCGGTGATGCTCACGCAGAACTCGATCCGCGGGAACGCGACGGTGGTCTCGACCCACATCAAGACACGCGACGTGAAGGAGCACACGAGGGCTGCCGACATCGTGGTGGCCGCCGCCGGGGTGCCCCGCCTGATCGGCGGCGACATGATCAAGCCCGGCGCGACGGTCATCGACGTGGGCGTGCACCGCACCCCGGATGGCCTCGTCGGGGACGTCGTGTTCGAAGAGGTGGTGGAGGTGGCGGGTGCGATGACGCCCGTTCCGGGGGGCGTCGGCCCGATGACGGTTGCGATGCTGCTGGTGAACACGGTGCAGGCCGCCGAAGCACAGGCCTTCTCGTGACCGCTCCCGACGGCCGTCTCGCTCGCCTCCTGTCCGCGGGGGAGTTCGTGGTCACGAGCGAGATCGTGCCGCCGCGCGGGGCATCGGGAGCCTCCGTCACGGCTCACGCACGCGGCCTGGCCGGCTACGTCGACGCCGTGAACCTGACGGACAACCCCACGGCGAGCGCCCACATGTCGCCGCTTGCCGGCGCACGGTTCGTACACGAGGCGGGCATCGAGCCCACGGTGCAGTTGACCGTGCGCGATCGCAACCGCCTGGCGCTCACCGCGGATCTGCTCGGGGCATGGGCTCTGGGTGCTCGCAACGTCTTCTGTCTGAGCGGTGACCCGATCCCCGGCGGCGATCACGCGGAGGCTGCGACGGTGGGGGACCTCGATCTCAAGGGCGTGATCGCGCTGGCGCGCCGGATGCGCGAGGAGGGGACGACCCTCGCCGGCGAAGACCTGGAGAACCCGCCGAGGTTCCTGATCGGCGTGGCGGACCTACCCCTCGCCGAGCCGTACGAACCGGCGAGGCTCGAGGCGAAGCTGGATGCGGGGGCAGATTTCATGATGACGCAGATCACGTACGACGTCGATCGGCTCGCGGCCTGGGCGGAGACGATGCGTCCGCTCGGTCTGTTCGAGCGGACGCACGTGATCGTCGGGATCACCCCGCTCCGAAGCGCCAAGCAAGCTCGCTTCATGAACGAGAAGCTGCCGGGGGTGTCGGTCCCTGCCTCGCTGATCGCCCAGGTCGAAGCGGCCGGCGAGGATGGTCCGGCCGTGGGTCTCGAGCACGCCGTCCGTTCGGTGGAGGCGCTCCGCAGGATCGACGGCATCGGTGGCGTGCACATCATGGCGATGGGACACGACGAGACCACACGAGCGTTGGTTGAAACGGCGGGGCTCTTCCCCCGGCCTGCATGAGCAAGGGAGGATCGAGAGATGGCCGAGCAGGTGCGTATCGACGGACAGACCTACCTGCGGCGGAGCCCGCTGGTCGTACTCGGCCTCATCCTGATCACGCTCGGGATCTATGGCTTCTACTGGCACTGGCGCGTGAACAAGGATGCGAGCCTCTTCCTGCGCGACCCGGGCATCCGTGCGGGCGTTGCTCTGTTGGCAGTCACCCTCGGGTGGCTCGTGATCGTGCCGCCATTCGTCTCCATCTATCGAACCGGAGAGCGGATCGAACGGATGGAACGCCAGGTAGGCGTCCACGATGCGATCTCTCCCGTGCTCTTCCTCCTGCTCCACCTGCTCGTGGGTACCTTCATCCAGGCATGGGGCGTTGAGCACGTGAACCGCGCGCTCGGTGCCGCGACCGTGGGAGGCGGCGTCGGATCCGACCGGTTCCCGCCGCCCCCGGCGTGAGCGCTACCGCTCGGTGATCGGGACGTAGCTCCGGTCGCGCGGGCCCACGTACTCGGAGCCGGGCCGGATGATCTTGTTGTTCGCGTATTGCTCGCGCACGTGCGCCGTCCATCCGGCCATCCGCGCGAGGGCGAAGATCGGGGTCATCAGGTCGGTGGGGATGCCGAGCGCGTGGTACACGCCCGCGGCGTAGAGATCGACGTTCGGGTAGAGCCCCTTCTGTTCGAAGGTGGTCTCCTCCAGCGCCGCGAAGATCTCGTACCACTCGGGCTGCCCGTGGCGTTCGCCGGTCTCGCGGCACAGATCCTTGAGGACCGTGGCGCGTGGATCGTGCGTCGTGTACACGGCGTGACCGAACCCCATGATCTTCTCGTGGCGCTCCAGGCGGTCGCGCACGGCCGCCTCGGCGTTCTCGGGTTTGCCGACCTCCTCCGCCAGCTTCATCGCTCCTTCGTTCGCTCCGCCGTGCAGCGGCCCCTTGAGCGCCCCTATCGCCGCGCAGATCGCCGAGAACATGTCCGATAGGGTCGAAGCAACCACGCGCGCCGTGAACGTGGATGCGTTCATCGTGTGGTCCGCGTACAGGACGAAGGTCGTATCGAGGACCTCCGCGTCCATCGGGTCGGGCTCCTCGCCGTGCAACATCCACAGGAAGTTCGCGGCGTGGCCCGTGCCGGCGTTCGGCGGGATGATCTCCTGGCCGGTCCGCAGACGGTGATAGGTGGTGATCATCGTCGGGATCTCGGCGATCAGGCGCATGGCCTTGCGGTACTCGGCTTCGGGGGAGTCGTCCCAGCCGTCGGGGTCGAACGCCGAGGATGCCGACACGCCGGTGCGGAGCGTCGACATCGGCGACGCGTTCTGGGCGAGCGTCGGCATGAACCTGGCCAGGAACGGGTGGAGCGCGCGCTCGCCGACCAGGAAGGTGTTGAGTTGGTCCAGTTGCTCGCGGTTGGGCAACTCCAGGTTGTGCAGCAGGTAGACGGTCTCCTCGAAAGAGGCGTTCCTAGCGAGGTCGGCGATCTCGTAGCCCACGTACCAGAGGCGGCCCGCGGCGCCGTCGATGTCGGAGATGTTCGTCTCGGCGGCGACGATCTCGCGCAGGCCCTTCTCGGTCATCCAGGCAGGATAGCCGCGCGCGCCGGATCGGCCCAAACGGGCCGTCACGTACCCTGAACCTCCGTGGCGCACCGCATCACGCTCATCCCGGGGGATGGCATCGGCCCCGAGGTCATCGAGGTGGCTCGCCGCTGCGTCGAGGCCACCGGCGTCCCGGTGGAGTGGGAACGCCAGGACATGGGAGCGGGCGCGTACTCGCGCACGGGCGACCCGCTTCCCGTCGCGACCTTGCACTCGATCCGATCGACCCAGGTGGCCCTCAAGGGACCGATCGAAACCCCCGTCACGAGCGGGCTCCGTTCGGCGAACATGACGCTCCGCCAAGGCCTCGACCTGTACGCCAATGTCCGGCCGTGCCGGCTCTATCCCGGCGTCCCCTCGCTCTACGACGACGTGGACATCGTCGTGGTCCGCGAGAACACCGAAGGGATGTACACCGGGCACGAGTTCGAGATGGGCACGCCCGCCGTCGCGGAGATCATCCGCTTCATCCACGTCACCACGGGACGAACGGTGCGCCCCGACAGCGGCATCTCGGTCAAGGAGATCAGCGACTCGGGGTCTGAGCGCGTCGCCGAGTTCGCGTTCCGGTGGGCGGAAGAGAACGGGCGGACCACCGTCACGGCCGCGCACAAGGCCAACATCATGAAGTTCTCCGACGGGCTGTTCCTCGAAGTGTCGCGTCGCGTCGCGGAAAGTCACCCGTCCATCTCCTTCGAGGACCGGATCATCGATGCACTCTCGATGCAGTTGATCCAGTCGCCCGAGCGGTTCGACGTCTTGGTGATGCCGAACATGTACGGCGATCTGGTGGCCGAGCTCTGCGCGGGGTTGATCGGTGGGACCGGCGTCGCGCCCGGGGGTCACTTCGGCGAGGCCGCCGCGGTCTTCGAAGCGACCCACGGGACCGCTCCCCACCTGGCCGGCACCAACCGCGCGAACCCCGTCGGGGCGATCTTGTCGGGCGTGATGATGCTGCACCACCTGGGCGAGACGGAGGCAGCCGGCCGTCTCGAGGCCGCCGTCGCGGCGGTGCTCGCCGAGGGGACCAGCGTCACCTTCGACGTGCGGGCGCCCGGCGATGACCGTCCGGCGGCCGAGACCTACCAGGTGGCCGACGCCGTGGTTCAGCGTCTTCGATAGCCTGGAGTACCCACCCGAAGCGAGGAGCGTTCCGTCATGAAGATCACCGTCGTCGGCAGCGGGTTCGTCGGTCAGACCGCCGCGATGCGCCTGCTCGAGAAGGGTCTGGGCGACGTCGTCCTGATCGACATCATCGAAGGCAAGCCGCAGGGTCTCGCCCTCGATCTGAAGGAGGCGGCGCCCGTCGAGGGCTACGAGCCGTCGATCGTCGGGACGAACGAATACGCGGACACGGCGGGCAGCGATGTCGTCGTGATCACCGCCGGTTTCCCGCGGCAACCGGGCATGAGCCGGATGGATCTGCTGGGCAAGAACGCGGCGATCATGCGTGATGTGATCGCGAACGTGACCCCCGGTTCGCCCGGCGCGATCCTCATCGTGGTTTCCAATCCGCTGGACGAGATGACGGCCCTCGCCGCCGATGCGAGCGGCTTCCCCAAGGAGCGGGTGTTCGGGATGGCGGGTGTGCTGGATTCGGCCCGGCTGCGCTACTTCATCGCCGAAGAACTCGGCGTCTCACCTCGGGTGGTCGAGGCGATCACGCTCGGTTCGCACGGGGATGCCATGGTCGCGCTCCCGCGCCATGCCACCGTGAACGGCACGCCCCTGCCCGACCTCGTGGATGGGGCAACCCTGGACAGGCTCTTCCAGCGCACGCGCGACGGTGGCGCCGAGATCGTCGGCCTGCTCGCGGCGGGGTCCGCCTATTACGCGCCGAGCGCCTCGGCCGTGGCCATGGTGGAGGCGATCGCGAACGACTCGAAGGTGGTGCTGCCCGTCTGCGCCTGGACCACGGGCCAATACGGGATCGACGCCGTCTACGTGGGCGTTCCTGCACGTCTGGGCCGCAAGGGCGTCGAGGAGGTCGTGGAGTACGACCTCAACGCCGAGGAGCTGGCCAGCCTGCGAGAAGCGGCCGAGGGTATCCGCGCCAAGTGCGCGGACCTCGCCCAGATCTGAAGCGGCCTAGGTCGTCTGGCCGAAGCGGGTGGTGCGAGATCGGCCTAGCCTGTCCCACGTGCGGCGATCGATCACGCGTACCCTTCGAAGCCCAGCCGTCTCGACGGTCTTCGCGATCGTGTTCGGCCTCGGCGGGCTGGCCATCGCGGGAGCCCATACCGAGAACCGCGGTGAGGCCTACGGGTCGGCCGAACGCGAACTCGGTAACGGCGGCGACGCGAAAGCGAGCGACCGCACCCAGGACGCAGATGCTGACGGTCGAACCCAGGGTGCGCATGTTTCCGCGTTCGCGCGGCGCAGCGGACTGGAAGGCTGGATGCGGGGCGCCGGCATATCCGCCCTCGCGAGCCACGACCGGAGCCAGGCCGGGGAGCACGGCCCGCATGCAGGCGAGGAGCCGGGGGACCGTGCCAACCCTCAGCAGGCTCAGAACGAACACGTTGACGGGCGACCGGCGAGGCCCGACGCGCCGAACGTTCAGGTGGAAGGTCGCGCCACACCGACGCCTGGCGCGGCCGCTCATCCCGCTCGCGTCAACGACTGAGTCGCTGGGCCCACGCCAGCGTCAAGATCCCCGAGAAGAAGCCCAGCACGCCTCCCCCCAGCGCGAGGTAGGGTCCAACCCCGTACTCGCGGAAGGCCCCCAGCTCCTCCCACTGGTTGGCCGGGATGGCGAGCACGTCGAGCACCGGCGGCCGGTCGACGCCGTTCTGCAGGAAGGCCCCGGCGACCACGGCCCCGGCGACCCCGGCGGCGATGGCGACGGAACCGAGGCCCATCCGCACCGCCCGGTTGCGGACCAGCCGTCCGGCGAGGGTGCCGAGCAGGAGCGCGACCGCGCAGCCGAGCGCCACCGTGCCGTCAGCCAGGTCGATGCCCGGGATCGCGGTGTTCGTGTTCGTCTGGAAGCCCCCGACGCCGACGGTCACCCAGGTCTGCACGGCTCCGACGCCCAGGAGCGTCGCCCCTGCAACGGCAAGGACGAATCCGGCGAAACGGAGACCACCGGGGCGAGATGCGTCCAAGCGAGGGGGATCCACGGGGCGGAGTGTGTCACCAGGGCCACGCTCGTTCCATGACCGCCCGGATACTAGGAAGGGCCGTGCTCCCAGGCGGTCGTCATGGCAGCGATGGTTTCGCCAACCTGCATCGTGGTCGCCTTCCCGCCCAGATCCGGCGTGCGTACCCGTCCTCGTCGCAGGACCTCGTCCACCGCCCACTCCACGTTGCTCGCGGCGTCCATTTCGCCCAGGTGTCTGAGCATCATGGCTCCCGACAGGATCATCGCGATCGGGTTGGCCTTCCCCTGCCCCGCGATGTCCGGGGCGCTCCCGTGGACCGGTTCGAACACCGCGTACTCCCACCCGATGTTCGCGCCGGGGATCAATCCGAGCCCTCCCACCAGACCCGCGCAGAGGTCGCTGATGATGTCCCCGTAGAGGTTGGGGAGCAGGAGCACGTCGAAGTCCTGGGGCCGCCTCGCCAGACGTGCGGAGAGGTGGTCGATCTGGATCTCCTCCCACGGGACGTCCGGGAACTCCGCCGCGTCTTCGGTGGCCGTTCGCAGGAACAGGCCGTCGGAGTAGCGCATGACGTTCGCCTTGTGACCGACCGTGACCTTGCGCCTCCGGTTGGCGCGGACGTACTCGAACGCGAACCGGACGATCCGCCTGGTGCCGCTCACGCTGATGGGCTTGAGGGTGACACCCGCATCCTCACGCAGCTCGAATCCGCCGAGCGACCGCATCACCTCGCGCAGGGCGGCCGTCTGGGGTGAGCCTCGTTCGAATTCGATCCCCTGGTAGAGGTCCTCGGTGTTCTCTCGCACGATCACCAGGTCGAGATCGCGGTGGCGCGTGGTCACGCCCGGGAGCGAGCGCGCCGGACGGACCGCGGCGAACAGGTCGAGTTCCTGGCGGAGCGCCACGTTGATGCTGCGGAACCCCGTGCCGACCGGCGTCGTGATGGGGCCCTTCAAGGCGACGCGGCACTCCTTGATGGACCCGAGCGTGTCCGAGGGGAGGAGTTCGCCTTCGGCTTCCAAGGCTGCGGACCCTGCTGCTCGCTCCACCCAGGTGATGCCCACGTCTGCCGCATCCATGACCAGCCGGGCCGCGGCGGTGACCTCGGGGCCGATCCCGTCCCCGGGCACGATCGTCACACGGTGGTCCATCGGTGGCACAGGGTAGCCGCCGAGATCGCGTGTCGATCCGGGGTAGGATCCGCAGGTCCGCTCCTTCGAAAGGATCTTCGATGCGTCGCATCTTGCTGCTGGTGTTCGCCCTCGCCGCCGCTCTTGTCCTCGCCCTGCCTGCGCACGCTGGTGTCGGCGCCCACGTCGCGATCGACGACTTCTTCTTCAGCCCGGAGGTGAGATCCGTTCCGGTGGCCGACGACCTCCCGGTGTACTGGGACAACGGCGGGAGCTTCGGACACACTGCCACGTCCAACGGCGGTGCCGACTTCATCGGCACGGGCACGATCGCGTCGGGTGAGACGGGTGTCGCCCACCTCTACGGGTCGGGGACCTACCCCTATCACTGCTCGATCCACGCCAACATGGACGGGACGATCCAGGTGCGTCCCAGGGCGAACCCACGTACGTTCGCGCAGGGCGGGAGTTCCACGATCACCTACGGGAGCCTGTTCACCAAGGGGATCCGGTGGGACGTCCAGCGCCGGCGCAACGGGAACGAGTGGACGACGATCAGGTCGGGGACGCTCTCCGCTAGCCTGACGTTCTCGCCGTCGCGCCCCGGCACGTACGACTTCCGGGCGCGGACGCACGACCTCTCGGGCCACGTGAGCGGGTGGTCGCCGTTGCGGACGGTGGAGGTGAGCGCCGCGTAGGACTCAGAACCGCTCGAACAAGATCGCGCGTTTCACTTCTTGGATGGCTTTGGTGACCTCGATGCCGCGTGGGCAGGCATCGGTGCAGTTGAAGGTGGTGCGGCACCGGAACACGCCCGTCTTCTCCGAGAGGATCTGCAGGCGCTCGCGCCCTCCTTCGTCGCGGGAATCGAAGATGAACCGGTGGGCGTTCACGATCGCGGCCGGGCCGACATACTCCTCATCGCCCCAGAAGACCGGGCATGACGTGGTGCAACAGGCGCACAGGATGCACTTGGTGGTGTCATCGTAGCGCGCGCGCTCCTTCGGTGATTGGTGACGCTCCTTCTCCGGATCCGCCGAGTCGTTGATGAGGAAAGGCATCACCGACTTGAACCCCTCCATGAACGGATCCATGTCCACGATGAGATCCTTGAGCACCGACAGCCCACGGATGGGCTCGATCGTGACCTTCGGGGCGACATCTTCGGCCAGCACCTTGCACGCGAGCTGGTTGCGCCCGTCGATGAGCATCGCGTCCGAACCGCAGATGCCGTGCGCGCACGATCGGCGGAACGAGAGCGTCCCGTCGTGATGCCATTTCACCTGGTGCAGTACCTCGACCAGGCGGTCCAGCGGGTCGCACTCGACGGTCCACTCGTCCCACCACGAGTCGTCGGAGACCTCCGGGTTGAACCGGCGGACCCGGAGCGTCAACGGGATCGGGCCGTGGTCGCTCCCGCCGACGCGCTGGCTGTCGGAGGCGTTGAGGACGTCGGCGGCCGTGGCCATCAGTACTTCCTCTCCATGGGGACGTAGGGGCCCATCTTGACGGGCTTGGCCTCCAAACGAACGGAGCCGTCGTCCTGGCGGTAGGCGAGGGAGTGCGTGAGCCAGTTCGCGTCATCGCGGAGAGGGTGATCCTCGCGGAAGTGGGCGCCGCGGCTCTCCGTCCGGGCCCGCGCGGCGGCCACCAGGGTGTCCGCGCAATCCAGGAGGAACCCGAGCTCCACCGTCTCCATAAGGTCGGTGTTGTAGACGGCCCCCTTGTCGCCGATCACGACCCTGTCGTACCGCTCGCGCAAGCCCGCCAGGATGTCTTGCTGCTTCGCCAAGCCCTCGTCACTGCGCACCACGAAGGCGTTGTCGAACATGGTGTCCTGCAGCTCCTGGCGGATGGAAGCCGCGTTCTCGCCCTGGCTGCGACCGAGGAACCCGTTCAGCATGCCGAGGGTCTGTTCCTCCGGCTGCGCCGGCACATCGGGGGCAGATGCCTCGCCCGCGTGCTTCGCGGCGGCCGCGCCGGCCCGGCGCCCGAAGACCACGAGGTCCAAGAGCGAGTTCGTGCCCAGTCGGTTCGCGCCGTGCACGCTCACACAGGCGCATTCGCCAGCGGCGTACAACCCGGGCACGACATCCTCGCCGGGGCCGGTCACGACCTCGCCGTCGGTGTTCGTGGGGATCCCGCCCATCGCGTAGTGCGCCGTCGGCTGGATCGGGACGGGTTCCTTGGTCGGTTCCACCTTCAGGTACACCCGGGCGAACTCGGTGATATCGGGGAGCTTCTCCTCGATCACCTTCGGGTCCAGGTGCGTGATGTCGAGGTATGCCCAGTCAGCGTTCGGCCCGGCGCCCCGGCCTTCCTTGATCTCCTGGTAGATCGCGCGGGAGACGACGTCGCGCGGGGCCAGGTCCTTGATGGTGGGGGCGTAGCGCTCCATGAACCGCTCGCCGTCGCGGTTGAGCACGATGCCACCCTCGCCGCGAGCGGCCTCGGAGAGCAGCACGCCGAGGCGAGCGAGGCCCGTGGGGTGGAACTGGAACATCTCCATATCCTGCAGCGGGATCCCGCGGCGGTAGGCGACCGCCGGCCCGTCGCCCGTGAGGGCGTGGGCGTTCGAGGTGACCCGGAACATGCGGCCGTATCCGCCGGTCGCGAAGATCACCGACGCCGCGCGGAAGATGTGGAGCTCGCCCGTGGCGAGTTCGTAGGCGACGATCCCGGCGGTGGTGCCGTCGGGGGTGCGCAGCAGGTCCAGGCAGTAGAACTCGTTGAAGAACCGGACATCGCGCTTCACGCACTGCTGGTAGAGCGTCTGCAGGATCATGTGGCCCGTGCGGTCGGCCGCGTAGCAGGCGCGTTTGACCGGCCGCTCGCCGTGGTTCGCGGTGTGCCCGCCGAACCGGCGTTGGTCGATCTTGCCGTCGGGGGTGCGGTTGAACGGCAGGCCCCATCGCTCGAGCTGGTAGATCGCCTCGATCGCTTCCTCCGCCATCAGTTGGGCGGCGGGCTGGTCCGTGAGGTAGTCACCGCCCTTGACCGTGTCGAACGCATGCCATTCGGGGGAGTCCTCCTCGACGTTGCCCAGGGCCGCGCACACGCCGCCCTGCGCCGCGCCGGTGTGCGACCGGGTGGGGTAGAGCTTGGAGATGACGGCGGTCTTCACCTGGTCCGACAGTTCGATCGCGGCCCGCATGCCGGCGCCGCCGCCGCCGATCACGAGGGCGTCGTAGGTGTGGGTGGTCGTCATCCCACCGGTCCCCACTTCGTCGGGTCGAACGTGACGATGATCACGGTGCCCAGGACCATCAGCACGAACCCGATCGCGTAGGTGGACATGGTGATCGCCAGCCGCAGACCCGCTCGCTGCACGTAGTCGAGCGTGATGTTGCGCAAGCCGTTCACCCCGTGCACGAGCGCCAGCATCAGGAGCAACCAGTCCCACGTCCGCCAGAACGGACTCTCCCAGCGTGTGGCCACGAACCCGAAGTCGATCCGTTCAGCCCCCGTCTCGAACAGATGCATGATCGCGAGGTGGCCGAGCGCCAGGACCAGGAGCAGGAGACCGCTGAGGCGCATGAACAGCCACCACCAGAACTCCGAGCCGCCCACGGGCTTGTCGCGCCCCATGCGCCGGTCGCGTTGGGAGGGAGCCGGACGGTCGGTCGTCGTTGCCATCAGGCCTGCCACAGATCCCAGGTCTGCTTGAGCATGATCACCGTGGTGGGGATCGCGATCACGGTGAACAGGAGCGCGAACCCGATGGAGAGGGCGGTGATCCGCCCGACGAGCCGAGGGAAGAAGTCGATCAGGGTGACCTTGAGTCCGTTGATCGAGTGGTAGAGGACGGCGATCACGAGGCCCAGTTCGAGCAGATGGACGATGGGGTTCGCGTAGGCCCGCAGGACCTTCTCGTAGGCCTCCGGGCCCCAGCCGATGAGGGCCGTGTCCACGACGTGCACGAACAGGAAGAGGATGACAGCGACCCCGGTCACCCGGTGAAGCACCCAGGACCATTGCCCAGGGTGCCCCTTGTACAGGGAGCCGTAGTCGCTCTTCTGTTTGCGGGCCCTGATCGCCACGCGCTCCTACTCCCTTGCGGTGCGTTCCTCCAGCGTATCGCCGGGCCGGGCAGGAGGATCCGCCGCACCGTCCAGCGAGCGGCGCGCAGTCTACTGCGGAACGTCCATGGGCGGCCCGAGGGCGGGTGCGCGTGCGTGCGTGCGTGGTCGTCAGCAGGTTGACGAGGTCGGGAAGGTGTCGCCAGCCGCGATCGTCACGATCCTCACGAGGAACACCGCGGTCTTTATCGTGAGGATCGTACCGATCGACGGCGGAGCCTGGGTCGGGTGGACGTCAACCTCTTGACGACGGTGCTCAAGTGGAGCTATGCCGCCGTTGGCTCCGAAGGTCGAGCCAGCGCGTCGCGGATCGCCGCGCTCATGCGAAACGGCGATCCCCGTTCGCCCAGAAGGTCATCGCACCGGCGGAACGTGCGCTGGAAAGGCCCGGTACGGACGAGACCGATGAGCGTGAACGGGAGCGACAGGGCATAGGTCCAATGACTTCCCGTGAGGAACGACGTCGCGAACGCGATCAACGCCACCGCGCCCGAGGCGGCGATTCCGAGGAACATCCCAGCGCGGAAGGACGCGACGAGGCTCGACTCCGGTCCGTTCGACGGGATCGAAACCATCCTTCGGATACCGATAGGGATCACGATCACGTTGACGAGCACGCCGAGAGCTGGGATCGCATACGAGGTCCAATCGGCCGGGAGACTTTCCTCGGCCGAGACATAGGTCAGCACGAACCAATAAAGGGGGACCGCCGATGCGATCCCGAACCAGATGAGGCGCGTCGCAAGGAGCGCGTCAGGCTGTGCCCGAGCGGATCGACGGAATGGCACCAACTGTCGGATCACGGCCCCCCATCCTTGGTCCCATACGGGTCTGGAGGTGTTCGGATCAGGCTCCACAGATGCCTCTCGTAGCTCGGGTCGTCCGGGCGCGCTCTGCGAGCCGCGTCGACGGACCGTGACGATGATGCCCGCAAGGGCTCCGAGCGCCGCAACGTTGAAGACGACGGCGTACGCGAGGCTCGCCAACGGATGCGCTCGCGCCCAGGGCTCGATGATCCCGGATGATGGGGCGAGCAAAAGGGCGACCAGAGTGAGGGACGCGTTCCGGGTTATCCTCCAGCCATCCCTCGGCCGGGTTGCTACAGCGACCCACGCCGATCGCGCTCCCCATGCAGCGAGCCCCAGGTTGAGGACGAGGATGGTGGCGTCGGTGGGCGAAAGGGCGCCGATCACGATGTGCGCAGGGCCACCAGCACACCGTCGCGGGTGGGAACGATGTTCGAGACGTACCGCTCGTCATCGGCGATGAGGCGGTTGTGCTCACGGATCGCGTCGGTCACGCCGTCGGGCTCCTCGCCGTCTACCGGCACCCTGCCCGACCACAGCACGTTGTCGCAGATGTAGAGACCGCCCACGCGGATCCGCTCGCGCGCCGCCGCCCAGGCCGCCGGGTAGCCGTGCTTGTCGATGTCGTCGTACACGACGTCGAACTCGCCATCGACCGACGCGAACGACGTGAGCGCGTCCCCGACGTGGTACGTGATGCGGTCCCAAACACCGGCGCGCCCGAGGTAGTCGGCCGCCTTCCGCTCGTTAGCGGCGTCACCGTCTGTGAGGTGGATCTCGCCCTCGGCGCCGGTGGCATTCGCGAACCAGTACGCGGAGTACCCGAATCCCGATCCCAGCTCGAACACCCGTCGAGCGCCGATCGATGCAGAGAGCACCCACAAGGTGACGCCGACGTTCCTGCCGACGATCGGGAAGCCTTGTTCCCGCGCTTCGGCTTCCATCT
>JBKJXU010000278.1:0-6702 GCA_046716145.1 Actinomycetota bacterium | reverse complement strand
GCCGGGCACCGTCCTGGACGTCGTGACCGAACGAGGCGAGCACCTCGAAGGCGTCACGGCCGCGATCCCGTTCGTCGACCCGAAGAAGGAGCGACCGGCCGGGGCGCTCGTCTAGATCTCCGTTACGAGACCGGGATCGCCTTCGAGGGATCCACGAACGGCATCGGGGTGACCGTCGCCGTCCGCTGGCCCCATTCGGTGGCGACGCTGACCTGCTGACCCTCGTGGCTGCGGTCGGCCGGCAACCAGCAGTAGCCCAGGTTCGCCTCCAGGCGGGGCGAGTAGATCGCCGAGGTCACGCTGCCGGCTGCCTCGCCGTCGATGGAGGCCGCCCACCTCACGTTGTTGAGCGCGGGGAAGGGTTCGCCGTCGAAGGTGACACCGTTGATCTTGCGTGTGACGCCCGCGGCGGCGATACGACGATAGGCCGCGACGGAGATACAGGCTTCATCGCTGAGCGTATCGAGGTCCACCAATCGGTCGAGCCCCATCTGGAACGCGTTGTGCTCGTAGTACATGTCGGCGCCCCAGTTGAAGATCGCGCCCTCGATGCGGCGGATGTCGCTCGGGCCCGTCGGGGCGATGCCGAACTCCTGACCGGCCTCCATGAGCGCGTCGTAGACCTCGTTCCCGCGCGACGTGTCGGTGGTGTAGACCTCGTAGCCGATCTCGGAGGTCCATCCTGTCCGCGTGATGACCACGGGCACGCCCGCGATCTCGGCGTGGCGCCAGAAGTAGTAGCGCAGCGACAAGATGTCCTCGCCCAGCAGCTTGACCATCAGGTCCTTCGAGCGGGGACCCTGGACCTGCAGCGGCGCGACGTCGGCTTCGCGGATCGTGACGTCGAGGTCGGGGTAGGCGTTGCGGAGCCCGCGGGCGAACAGCAGCGCGTCGGAGGACGCGAGCGCGAACCAGAACGTGTTCTCGTCCATCCGGGTCAGCACGGGGTCGTTGACGATGCCGCCGTCGCTGTCGCAGATGAGCACGTACTTCGCCTGGCCTACCTCACACTTCGACAGGTCGCGCGGCGTCAGCAGCTGTGCGAACGCGAACCCGTCCGGGCCCGAGATCTCCAGGCACCGCTCGACCGCGACGTCCCAGAGCGTGACGCGGTTCAGCAGCGCGTCGAACTCCGCCTCGAACGTGTCGAAACGGATCGGGAAGTACATGTGGTTGTAGACGGTGAACCCCTGCGGTGCGTGGCGCTGCGTGGCCTCGTAGTAGGGGGTCCTGCGGTTCCGCGCTCCGCGCTGGACCAGGCTCATGTCGAACGGCTCGTTCATCCTCGTGGCTCCTTCGGGAGTGGGCGTTCGGCCCGGGAGCATCCTGCAGGTGAGGGCAGCGCGCAAGCCCGATCCGTGACCCAGGGACGGCCGGAGGGTTGCCATGGGAGGACGGCGGCAGGTGCGGAATACCCAGCCCTCGTGTGGCGGTTCGAGCCGACGTCACCTACGCTCGCTCGATCGGGGCGTGCGCGAGGCGCTGACGCGGGTTCTGGGGGTGAGCACGTGAGCGGGTCCGGCGGTGTCCAGGTGAACGAGTTCGGCCACGAGTGCTGGATCGTGGAGACGTCGAAGGACGCCGAGCGGTGGCGCTTCTTCGGCAAGGCGTGGAAGCAGCCCGGCGAGCCGCTGCTGCTGCACGCCGTGCCGAAGTACGTTCGGTTCCGTCCCACCGAAGATCCGGTCTGGCGCGAGCCGTTGGAGCGGACGAACGATCTGCCGATGACCCTGCTGCACCTCGATGAAGGCATCCGCACCGAACTGTGGCCCGACGCCACCCACGCCGGCTTGCCCATGCTGCTACCCGGCGGAGAAACCGGCCGGCTCCTTCGCTTCGAGCACCAGGACG
Source organism: Actinomycetota bacterium (assembly GCA_046716145.1). Classification (GTDB taxonomy): domain Bacteria; phylum Actinomycetota; class UBA4738; order UBA4738; family HRBIN12; genus AC-51. The sequence continues at coordinate 4,851 of JBKJXU010000278.1, read as the reverse complement.
AGCCGGTGGGTTGGACCTATGCCCTGGAGTTCCGCGGCTCGCCCGTGTAGCCAGCCGTCCGGGTCCCCGGCCCGATCGCTCGGCGGGCCGCACCGTCGGGCGAGGCTTATCCTCGGGCCATGTCCGAGACGAGCCCGTCGCAACTGAGGATCGCGATGTTGGCGCCGATCTCGTGGCGTGTTCCGCCTCGCCACTACGGCCCATGGGAGCAGTTCGTCTCGTTGCTCACGGAAGGTCTCGTGGAGCGCGGCGTGGACGTCACGCTGTTCGCAACGGCTGATTCGCTGACCTCGGCACGGCTGGTCGGTACGGCCCCGACGGGCTACTCCGAGGATGAGAGCCTGGACCCGAAGGTTTGGGAGGCGCTGCACATCGCCACGGTGTTCGAACGAGCCGGCGAGTTCGACCTGATCCACAACAGCTTCGACTTCCTGCCGCTCACCTTCAGTGGGCTCGTGAAGACCCCGGTCCTCACCACGATCCACGGGTTCGCCTCGGAGCGCATCCTGCGCGTCTACGAGCGCTACAACGGCCGGGTGTCCTACGTCGCGATCAGTGAGGCGGATCGCCACCCGGCGCTCGACTACGTCGCGACGATCCACCACGGGATCGACATGCGCCGGTTCCCCTTCCGCCCGGTGGCGGATGACTACCTCCTGCTGTTCGGGAGGATCCATCCTCATAAGGGCGTCGCGGAGGCGATCGACGTGGCCGCGCGCGTGGGCATGCCGCTCGTGATCGCGGGCATCGTGCAGGACCGGGCGTATTTCACCGAACGGGTGGAGCCCCACATCGATGGGGAGCGGGTCCGCTACGTGGGGCCGGTCGGCCCCGAGATCCGAGGGGAACTGCTGGGCGGCGCGGTCGCGCTCCTGCACCTGATCAGTTTCGACGAGCCGTTCGGGTTCAGCGTCGTGGAGTCGATGGCGTGCGGAACGCCGGTCATCGCGCGGGATCGCGGCTCCATGCCAGAGCTCGTGCACGACGGCGAGAACGGGTTCCTGGTGGGTTCGCAGGAGGAGGCGGCACTCGCGGTTTCCAAGGCCGCGTTGCTCGACCGGGCGGCGGTTCGCTCGTCGGTCTCGGAGCGCTTCGATGTCATGCGGATGGTCGACAGGTACATCGAGGTCTACCGTCTCGTCGTCGATCGGCGCCTCGCCGCCCATGGCAGCTGAACCCCGGACGTTCCGGCTGGGCGTCAACTATTGGCCCTCGCGCACGGCGATGTACTGGTGGACGCGGTTCGATGCCGAAGAGGTCGCGGCGGACTTCGAGAAGATCGCGGATGCCCGGATGGACTCGGTGCGCTGCTTCTTGCGCTGGGAGGACTTCCAGCCCGAACCCGATCGGATCGACCACGCGATGCTCGGGCACCTGGTGGCGGTGGCCGACGCTGCGGCGCGCGCGGGTCTGCAGCTCATGCCGACCCTGTTCACGGGCCACATGAGCGGCGTCAACTGGATCCCCGGATGGGCGCTGGGGGGAAGCGAACGCGATCCGCGGTTCCGGGTCGTCTCGGGTGAGCGGGTCGTGGAGCGGGGTCTCCGCAACTGGTTCACGGACGCCGACATCGCGGGCGCGCAGGCGATGCTGGCCGGCGAGGCTGCCGCGGCACTCGCCGGTCACGAAGCGCTGTGGGCGTGGGATCTGGGGAACGAGAACTCCAACTGCTGCATGCCGCCCGAGCGCGATCTCGCCCGCCGATGGCTGGGTCGGATGACCGATGCCATCCGATCCGCGGACCCCGATGCGGCGATCACGATCGGCTTGCACATGGAGGATCTGGAGGAAGACCGGCACCTTGGACCTCGCGAAGCCGCCGAGTTCTGCGACTTCCTCACTATGCACGGCTACCCGATCTATGCCCGCTGGGCCGATGGTCCGACCGACGAACACCTGGTGCCGTTCCTCGCCCGCATCACGCGCTGGCTGGGGGACGGCAAGGACGTGCTGTTCTCAGAGTTCGGGCTGCCGACGTTTCGGGGTCAAGCCGCGCACGCCGCGATGGTGGTCGAAGAAGAGGCGGCGGCCTCCTACACCCAGCGCGCCTTGGCTGGGTTGCGCGAAGCCGGCTGCTCCGGGGCGATGCTCTGGTGCTACGCGGACTACGCGCCTGAGATGTGGGACGACCGGCCGCTCGACGAGGCGGTCCACGAGCGGTCGTTCGGACTCTGGCGAGCCGATGGCTCGGCGAAACCGGCGGTGGCGATGGTGAAGGGCGCAGCCGGACGGTCTCGTGCCGCACCGATCGACGACAGCTGGATCGACGTCGATCCCGAACGGTTCTGGGAACAACCGGGTGTCGAACTCGCCCGGCTCTACCGCCTCTCCCGCGGGTCCGAGCCGACACGGGGATGAGCGCAGGTCTGCCCGAAAGCACGAGGAGCACGGCGGTCACACGGTGCCCCCGGCAGGAATCGAACCTGCGACACCCGGTTTAGGAAACCGGTGCTCTTCTCCACTGAGCTACGAGGGCCGAGGGCGGGGCTGAAGAAAACGTGGACGAAAACCTCCTCGCCAGCGGCATCCTGGCGGATCGAGTCTAGCGAGCGAAGGTCAGGCGCCGCGGTTGGCACCAAGATCGCGGGGAAGGCGTGGTGTGCGCAGCCTTCGACCGGCCGCTTCGTGGGAGGTGGGTTCAGGCCGCCGCGGTGAGACCGCTGCGTTTGCGGTGGCGGTGCCAGCTGAGTGCGTTCATCCCCAGACCGAACCCCAGGAGGTCGGCGTCCTGCGCGATGTGGCCCACGCTGTGAGCGCGACCCCAATAGAAGGTGTCCTCGAGCGCACGGTTGATGCTCTCGGCGTCGTTGCGCCTGCGATTGAGCGTGGTGAAGTCGCTGTCTCCCGGCGGGATCGCGCGGAGGTGCTCCGTGCGGTTGAGGTCTTTGGTCTGATCATCCTGGTTCCCATGGAGGCGTAGACGTAGCGGTTTGCTCGCGGAGTACTTCGCAGGAAGGGCGTACTCGCCATAGAAGCGGAAGCTCCCTGGCTTCCCACGACGTTCGGTCTTCAGGCGCTGCAACGGGACGAAGATGTCCTCCCCGACGTCGTTGAGTTCGGCGAGACCTACGCGACCCTTGAATGTGAAGACGCGTACGCGTTCCTTGGCGTCCAGGCCCGTCTCCACATCCTGATCTTCAATGTGCCACGTCTTGTAGGTGCCATCGTTGTCCTTGGCGACCTTCGTGACGATGAGCCAGCCCAGCTCGCGCATCGCCGCGTTGATGTGCACGCCCTTCATTGCCATGTCGTAGTTGACGCCCTGGGCGCCAGGCACCAGCGGGGCAAGGCGACGAAGGCAGCGCATCGAAACTCCTGCCTCTCCACCCTCGCCACTGAACGGGACGTACTCGTGATCAAGGAACACGCGGAGGTGCTCATTGCGAGCGGAGACGATCGTGAACTTCACGCCGTGAACCTTGTGGCCGCCACCCACCGTGTGCTTCTTGACGTCGGGGTCAAAGCGGACTGACCTGATTTCTCCGGTCTCCTCATCAATCAAGGTGTCGCCCTTTTTCGCGGTGTACATGGCCGTGACGACCTTGCCGTCAGCCTGAATGAATTTGTTGGGATCTGGGTGCGTCCACGAGGCGGGCTCGTTCTCGTTGAAGAGCCCCATCTCCTTCGCTAGGTGAGCGGCTCCCTCACGAGATACCGCCTTCATGGCTTGAAGGACTTCGGGGTCGCGAAGATACCCAAGCGCGTGGACGTAGTGCCAACGGCGCATCGGACGCTTCGGGAGCCTGAAGGGTTCAGAATCCACGATTCGTCGGTCGCAGAGCCGCCGGTAGCATGCGCTCTCCTCGATGGGAAGGAGATCCATGCTGTTCTCGCTCGTCTACTTCTTCGTTCGCCGCATCCTCGGCATGGGGCGAGGCCCAGATGAGGGGAGGGAGATCGAGCTCCTGGTGCTCCGACACCAGGTGAGGGTGCTGCAGCGGAAGGTGAAGCGCCCCCGTTGGCGCCGTCGCGACCGGCTCCTGCTGGCGGCAGCGAGCAAGGCGATGCCGAGAGCGCAGTGGTCGTCGTTCGTCGTCAGGCCCGAGACCCTCCTCCGTTGGCACCGGGAGCTCGTGAGGAGGAAGTGGAGATACAAGAGGAGCGGGCGCCCCGGCCGGCCACCAATCCAGGCCGAGATCAGCGCCATCATCGTTCGCCTCGGCACCGAGAACCCCCGGTGGGGCTACCAACGCATTCGCGGAGAGCTGCTGAAGCTGGGCATCCGCGTCTCGGCGACGACCGTCCGCACGATCCTGCTCCGCCATGGCCTGGGTCCGGCCTCCACGACGGGGCGGCCCCACGTGGACCGAGTTCCTCCGCTCGCAGGCCTCTGGCATCCTGGCTTGCGACTTTTTCACCGTCGAGACGGTGGCACTCAAGACGCTCTACGTCTTGTTCTTCATCGAGCTCTCGACAAGGCGAGTGCACATGGTGGGCGCGACGGCGCATCCCGACTCTAGGTGGGTCACGCAGCAGGCGAGGAACCTCGCGATCGACCAACGGCTCGGGGACGCAAGGTTCCTCGTCCGCGATCGAGACGCAAAGTACTCAGGTCCGTTCGACGAGGTGTTCCGGACGGAGGACGTCCGGGTCGTCCTGACCCCGATCCGAGCGCCGAAGGCCAATGCCTTCGGCGAGCGGTTCGTGAGGACCGTCCGCTCCGAATGCCTGGACCACGTCCTCGTCTACGGGCGTCGGCATCTCGATCGGGTGCTCCGTTCGTACGTGAGCCATTACACGGAACAGCGGCCGCATCGAGGGCTGGACCTAGCCCCGCCTCGCGGCGGCGCCTCGTCCCCGGCTCGGCCCCCGGAACGAAGGCGGATCGACCGCAGGGCCGTGCGGGGAGGT